>JBELJS010000045.1:0-28584 GCA_042090255.1 Alcanivorax sp.
AGCGCATGCTGGACGAGCCGATCTCGGTGGTCGCCACTGACCGGCTCGGCAAGGTGCGCCGCATCGACGATGCCCGTGGTCGCTATATCGAGTTCTGTAAAAGCACGACGCCGGGGCTTAACCTGCACGGTTTGAAGATAGTGGTGGATACCGCCAACGGCGCGGCCTACCACATTACCCCGGATGTGCTGGAGGAGCTGGGTGCCGAGGTGGTGGCGATCGCCAACCAGCCGAACGGCTTCAATATCAATCTGGATTGCGGGTCGACCAAGCCCGAGGCCCTATGCCGCCGGGTGGTCGCGGAAGGCGCCGATCTGGGTCTGGCGCTGGACGGCGACGCCGACAGGCTGATCATGGTGGACGACCAGGGCGCCCTGGTGGACGGCGATCAGTTGCTCTATTTGATCGCGCGCGACCGCCAGCGCCGGAATCTTCTTAATGGCGGCGTGGTCGGTACCCTGATGTCCAACCTGGGCCTGGAATTGGCGCTCCAGGATATGGATATTCCCTTTGCCCGCGCCAAGGTCGGCGACCGCTACGTGATGGAGCAGCTTGATCAGCGTGGCTGGCTGCTGGGCGGTGAGTCCTCCGGGCACCTGGTCTGTCTCGACCGCACTTCCACTGGCGACGGTACCGTGGCGGCGCTGCAGGTGCTGGACGCGCTGCGTCGCGAGGGGCTGTCCTTGCGCGAGGCGGCCAGCGCCGCGCCGTTGTTGCCACAGACCCTGATCAATGTGCGTGGCAGCCGGCGGGACGGGTTCCTTGAAGAGTCCGGCGTGCGCGCGGCCATCGAGAAGGTGGAGCAGGAGTTGGGTCGCAACGGCCGCTTGTTGTTGCGCCCTTCCGGTACGGAGCCGCTGGTGCGGGTGATGGTGGAAGGCAAAGACGCCGACCAGGTGGACCGGCTTTGCCGGCATCTGGCGGAGGCCGTGGAAGCGGCGATTGCATGACAGGAGCAAAGCTCGAATGACAAGAACACCGTTAGTGGCGGCGAACTGGAAGATGAACGGCCGGTTCGGCCTGGTGGCCGAGCTGGGAGCCGCCCTGGCGACGGCGGACCTGGGCAGCGCGGAAGTGGCGGTGTGCCCGCCGTTTCCTTACCTGCAGGCGCTGGGTGCTGAACTGAACGGCAGCGCCGTGGGTCTGGGCGCGCAGACACTGTGCGACCACGAGGATGGCGCCTTCACCGGGGAAGTGTCGGCTGAAATGCTGGTGGACCTGGGCTGCCGCTACGTGATCGTCGGTCACTCGGAGCGCCGCGAGCACTTCGGAGAAGACGACGATCTGGTGGCCAGCAAGTTCCTGCGCGCGCAAAAAGCCGGGTTGATACCGATTTTGTGTGTCGGTGAAACGCTGCGTCAACGCGAGGCCGGGGAGACCGAGCATGTGGTGGTCCGGCAGTTGATGGCGGTGGTGGAAGCCGCCGGCTGCGGGGCTTTCAACCGTGCCGTGCTTGCTTATGAGCCGGTCTGGGCGATCGGCACCGGGCTGACCGCCTCACCAGAGCAGGCCCAGGCAGTGCATGCGGATCTGCGCGCCGCCCTGGCCGCCCGCGACCCGGATGTGGCCGCCGGCATACGCCTCCTTTACGGCGGCAGCGTAAAGGCGGATAATGCCGCCCCTCTGTTTGCCCAGCCGGACATCGATGGTGGACTGATCGGCGGGGCCTCACTGAACGAAAAAGAATTTATCGCCATTTGTCGGGCGGCAGGTTGATTTAACTTATGGATATTGTGCTTCATGTGGTGCACGTGCTGGCGGCCCTCGGTCTTATCGGCCTGATCCTGATCCAGCATGGCAAGGGGGCCGACGCTGGCGCCTCTTTCGGTGGCGGCGGTTCGCAGACCGTATTCGGCAGCGCCGGGTCCGCCAATTTTCTGACCCGGTTCACGGCGGTGCTGGCGGTGGTGTTTTTCGTCACCAGCCTGGGCCTGGCCTGGATGGCGCGCCAGGAAGCGGAAGGCGCGGGCAGTTTTCTGCCGGCGCTGGAATCCGTGGATGATCAGGACGTGCCGGCGCTGGACGACGCTGATGCGCCGGCCTCCGGCGATGTGCCGGCCGCTGGTCCCAACCAGGGCGCGGACGTTCCGTCCCAGGCCCCGGCGATGGATTCCGGTAAATCTGAAAAAGAGACTTCAGATGTGCCGTCGGCTGGGTTAGAATCCCCGGCCCCGGATGAGACGACGTCCGATTCCGGGAAGCAGTAAATCAGTTCTTTGCCGAAGTGGTGGAATTGGTAGACACGCTATCTTGAGGGGGTAGTGACCTTACGGTCGTGCCGGTTCAAGTCCGGCCTTCGGCACCAAAATCAGGACAGGTTCCCTTTGGAGCCTTGTTGGGCTTCCAAGGAAGCCCGCGCAGTTTCCGGCGCTAAAAATCCGCGGGGCGGTTATCCGGCCCTCGGTTTTTCAGCCTGGTCCCCGGGGCGGGGCAGGGTTGGAAGCGGTTGCCGGAAGATGAGTATAAATCCTGGAAAAATAAACGTTTTTTTCAGGATTGGGTTTGACAAAACCGGCGTGAATATTTAGTATTTGCGCTCGATTTCAAGTGCGGGGTGGAGCAGTCTGGTAGCTCGTCGGGCTCATAACCCGAAGGTCGTAGGTTCAAATCCTGCCCCCGCTACCACTTATCAGGGCCGACTCCCGGTTCTGACGAACAAAAAGCCCCTCTAGAAGGGGCTTTTTGCTATACACAACCGGGGTCGCAAGTGGGAATGGGCGTTATGCCCATTTTTTGTTTGTGGCACCGGAAAAGAGAGGCAATGTCGAAACGCGCAGAACAACTCAAGGAGCTGCTGGCTCCCGTGGTGGAAGACCTGGGTTATACGCTCTGGGGTGTACAGTATCTCCAGGGCCGCGGTGCGGTATTGCGTCTTTTTATCGACCACGATGACGGCATTAACGTCGATGATTGTGCCCTGGTGAGCCACGAGGTGAGTGGCGTACTGGACGTGGAAGATCCGATTCCCGGTGATTACAACCTGGAAGTGTCCTCCCCGGGTCTGGATCGCCCTCTCTTCGAGCTTTCCCACTTTGAACGTTACCAGGGCGAATCCGTGCAGCTCACGCTGCTGGCCCCGGTGGCGGGCAAGCGTAAAATGACGGCGACCCTGGTGGCCGTGGACGGCGACACGCTGGTAATGGAGCTTGATGGCGAAAGCCTGCGCGTTCCTTACAGTCAGGTGGATCGCGCCCGATTACAGCCTCGCTTTGATTGAGCGTGCCCTGGAGAATTTTGTAAAGGCCTGGCCATGAACAAAGAAATCCTGCTGGTAGCGGAAACAGTTTCCAACGAGAAAGGCGTCAGCCGTGACGTGATCTTCGAGGCCATTGAATCGGCCCTGGCGGCGGCGACCAAAAAGCGCTTCAAGGAAGAAGATGTGGAGATTCGTGTCGAGATCGACCGCGTTAGCGGCGATTCGCGCACGTTCCGCGTCTGGCACGTGGTGCCCGATGAAGAGCTCTACGAATTCGGCCGTCAGTTGACGCTGGACGAAGCCCACGAGCACGACGAGAAGCTGCAGATCGGCGACACCTATCAGGAAGAGGTGGCGTCGGAAAGCTTTGGTCGCATCGCGGCGCAGACGGCGAAACAGGTGATCGTGCAGAAGGTGCGCGAAGCGGAGCGACGTCAAATCGTCGAGGAATACCGCGACCGCATCGGCGAGCTGATCAGCGGCGTGGTCAAGAAGGCCGGCCGGGATTCCATCGTGCTCGACCTGGGAGGCAACGCCGAGGCGCTGATCACCCGCGAGCACATGATTACCCGGGAGAGCGTGCGTCAGAACGACCGTCTGCGCGCTTACCTGCTGGGCGTCAACGAAGAGAACCGCGGCCCGCAGCTGTTCGCCAGCCGCGCCTGCCCGGAAATGCTCGTCGAGTTGTTTAAAATCGAGGTGCCGGAGATCGGTGAAGAGCTGATCGAGATCAAAGGCGCTGCCCGTGACCCGGGCTCGCGCGCCAAGATCGCGGTGAAGACCAACGATCAGCGCATCGATCCGGTGGGCGCCTGCGTGGGTATGCGCGGCGCGCGGGTCCAGGCGGTCTCCAACGAACTGGCCGGCGAGCGCATCGACATCGTGCTGTGGGACGACAACCCGGCCCAGCTGGTGATCAACGCCATGCAGCCCGCGGAAGTCGCCTCCATCGTTGTCGACGAAGAAAGCCACACCATGGACATCGCGGTGGAAGACGAATCCGCGCTGGCCCAGGCGATTGGCCGCAGTGGTCAGAATATCCGTCTCGCCTCCGAGCTGACCGGCTGGGAGCTGAACGTGATGACCACCGACGACGCCGAGAACAAGCAGCAGGAAGAAGCGGAAAAAGCACTGGAAACCTTCATGGCGTTCCTCGATGTGGATGAGGACGTGGCCGGCGTGCTGGTGGATGAAGGCTTCTCCACCCTCGAGGAAGTGGCCTACGTACCCACCGAGGAAATGCTCGCCATCGAAGGCTTCGACGAGGACATCGTCGAGGCGCTGCGCCAGCGGGCCAAGGACGCGCTGCTGACCCGGGCGCTGGTGTCCGAAGAGAAATTTGATCAGGCCGAACCCGCCGACGACCTTCTGGCAATGGAAGGCATGGACCGTGATCTGGCGGTGGAATTGGCCTCCCGAGGCATCGTCACCATGGAAGACCTTGCCGAACAAGCGGTGGACGACCTGCTCGACATTGAAGGGCTGGAGGAAGAGCGCGCGGCCCAATTGATTATGACCGCCCGTGCCCCCTGGTTCGAAGGCGAGGAAGCCGGCGAATAAGCACTACGCCGGAATTTGAAGCAGGGCGCCACCAAGACGCGGACAGGAGAGTGTTGCTGACATGGCAGAAACGACCGTAAAGAAACTGGCCGACGTGGTTGGCATCCCGGTAGACACACTGCTCACGCAGATGAAGGAAGCCGGATTGCCACACACGGACGCCGGTGAAGGCGTCTCGGACGAACAAAAGCAGCAGCTGCTCGCGCACCTGCGCAAGTCCCATGGTGCCCAGGATGCGGAGCCCAAGAAGATTACCCTGAAGCGGCGCTCCACCAGCACCATCAAGACCACCGGTGCGGCGGGCAAAGCGAAAACGGTGAACGTGGAAGTGCGCAAGAAACGCACCTACGTGAAGCGGGCCGCGGTGGAAGAAGAGGAGCGCCTGGAAGAAGAGCGCCTGGCCGCCGAAGAGCAGGCACGCATCGAAGCCGAGGAAGCCAAGCGTAAGGCCGAGGAAGACGAAGCCAAGCGTAAGGCGGAAGAGGAAGAAGGTCTGCGTCGCGAGCAGGAAGCCAAGGCGCGCGCCGAACAGGAACGCCAGGCCGGCGAAGAGAAAGCCAGCCAGGAAAAGACCAAGCGTACCTCCGTGCCCAAGGCATCGGCCAAGAAAGTGGCGAAGGAAGAAACTCCCGAGCAGCGTGCCCAGCGTGAAGAGGAAGAGCGCAAGCAGCGTGAAGCCGAAGAGGCACGCCGCAAGCAGGAGGCCGAAACCCGCAAGAAAGCCGAGGAAGAGGCCGCCCGCCGCACCGCCGAGGAAGCTCAGCGCATCGCCGAAGAGCTGGAGAAGCGCGGCGGTGAGCCCGAGCCGGCGAAAACAGAAGAGGAGGACGACAAAGGGTCCTCCATCGTCCGTGATGCCGTTGAAGCCGGTTATCGCACCGAGGAGCGTCAGTCCCGTCGCCGCCGTCGCAAGAAGGGTGCCGTCGGCGTGGCCCACGGCCAGATGCGCAGCTCCATGAACAAACAGCACGGGTTCAAGAGCCCCACGGAGAAAATGGTATACGACGTAGAGATTCCCGAAACCATCACCGTGGCTGAGCTGGCCCAGCGGATGAACGTCAAGGCCAAGGAACTCATCAAAGCGATGATGAAGATGGGTGAAATGGCCACCGTTAATCAGTACATCGACCAGGAAACGGCGGTACTGCTCACCGAGGAAATGGGTCACACGCCCAGGCTGGTGAAAGGCGAAGAAGAAGCACTGGAAGACGACCTGGCGGATCTGGTGGATTACACCGGCATCGACGAAGGGCCGCGTGCGCCGGTCGTGACCATCATGGGCCACGTCGACCACGGTAAGACTTCCCTGCTGGATTATATCCGCAAGGCCAAGGTGGCGGCCGGTGAAGCCGGTGGCATCACCCAGCATATCGGCGCGTACCACGTGCAGCACGAGAAAGGCATGATCACCTTCCTGGATACCCCGGGCCACGCGGCGTTCACCGCCATGCGGGCACGCGGGGCCCAGGCGACGGATATCGCGATCATCGTGGTGGCCGCCGATGACGGCGTGATGCCGCAGACCGAGGAAGCGATCAACCACGCCAAGGCGGCGGGTATCCCGTTGATCATCGCGGTCAACAAGATCGATAAGGAAAACGCGGACCTGGATCGGGTTAAAACCGAGCTGGCCGGCAAGGACGTGATCCCGGAAGAGTGGGGCGGCGAGTACCAGTTCGTGAACGTGTCCGCGCACTCCGGTCAGGGCATCGACGAGCTGCTGGACGCGGTCCTGCTGCAGTCCGAGCTGCTGGAACTGCGTGCCCCCGCCACCGGCCCGGCCGGCGGTGTGGTGATCGAATCCCGCATCGAGAAGGGCCGCGGTACCGTGGCGTCGGTGCTGGTGCAGTCCGGTGAGTTGCAGGTCGGCGACATGCTGCTGGCCGGTGCCCACTACGGCCGCGTCCGCGCCCTGGTCGACGAGACCGGGCAGCAGGTTAAGAAGGCCGGCCCGTCGATTCCGGTGGAAGTGCTGGGCCTGGATGGCGCGCCGGAAGCCGGCGAGCAGATTCAGGTGGTGCCCGACGAGAAGAAGGCCCGCGAAGTGGCGGAGTTCCGCCAGGACCGCGACCGCGACCTCAAGCTCAAGCGTCAGCAGGCCTCCAAGCTGGAAAACCTGTTCGAGAACATGGGCAGCAAGGAAGCCAGCCAGGTCAACATCGTGCTCAAGACCGACGTGCGCGGTTCCCTGGAAGCGCTGGTCGGTGCGCTGCACGACCTGTCCACCGACGAAGTGAAGGTGAGCCTGGTGTCCTCCGGGGTTGGCGCGATCAACGAGTCCGACGTCAATCTGGCGATCACCAGCGAGGCGGTACTGCTGGGCTTCAACGTGCGTGCCGATTCCAAGGCCAAGCGCGTCTGTGAGCAGGAAGGCATCGACCTGCGTTACTACAGCGTCATCTATGAGCTGATCGACGACGTCAAGCAGGCCATGAGCGGCTTGCTCGCACCGGAGAAGCGCGAGGAAATCCTCGGCGTGGCGGAAGTCCGCGACGTGTTCCGTTCCTCCAAGTTCGGTGCCGTGGCCGGCTGTATGGTGGTGGAAGGCACCCTGTACCGGAACCGCCCGATCCGCGTACTGCGCGATGACGTGGTGGTGTTCGAGGGCGAGCTGGAGTCCCTGCGCCGCTTTAAGGACGACGTTCCGGAAGTTCGCAATGGCGTGGAATGTGGTATCGCCGTGAAGAGTTACAACGACGTCAAGGCCGGCGACAAGATCGAAGTGTTTGAAGTGAAGGAGGTGGCGCGCTTCCTCTAAGCGCGCCCACGTTATGAGCCGTCATCGTCGCCCCAGTGGTTTTCAGCGTACCGACCGCATCGCTGACCAGATTCAGCGTGAACTGTCGCGATTGCTTCAGTTTCAGCTGAAGGACCCGCGCGTGGGTCTGGTGACGGTGCAGGACGTGACCGTATCCCGGGATCTGTCCTACTCCGACGTCTATTTCACCTTGTTGGGTGAGGGTGCCGAAGCCGGTTACGAGGCCGAGAAAGTGCTCACCGGCGCCGCCGGCTTCCTGCGCAGTTCGCTGGCGCAGACCCTCAACACTCGCACCACGCCGAAACTGCGCTTTCATTACGACGAAACACCGGAGCGCGCCTCGGAGCTGTCGCAGCTGATCGACGAGGCGCGTGCCGAGGATCGGGAATTGCGTCCCGATCAGGACGACGACGACACCAAGAACGATTGATCACGGAGCGAAGAACAGTGGGAAAACGGCGCCGTGGAGGTCGTGATCTGAATGGTATTCTGTTGCTGGACAAGTCCCAGGGCGTAACCAGCAACGGGGCCCTGCAAATGGCCAAGAAGATGTTCGCCGCGGCCAAGGCCGGGCACACCGGCAGCCTGGATCCGCTGGCCACCGGCATGCTGCCGATCTGTTTCGGCGAAGCCACCAAGTTCAGCCAGTTTCTGCTGGACGCGGACAAGCGCTACCGGGTCACCGCCCAATTGGGCGTGGCCACGGAAACCGGCGACGCGGACGGCGAAGTGCGTGAAACCCGTCCGGTGAACGTGACCGAGGGGCAGGTGGCCGAAGCGCTGGAGCGGTTTCTCGGCGATATCGAGCAGATCCCGAGCATGTACTCGGCGATCAAGCATCAGGGCACGCCGCTCTACAAGCTGGCCCGGGAAGGCATCACCGTGGAGCGCCAGCCGCGCCCGGTGACCATCCACGAAATCAAGGATGTGCGCCTGAAAGAGGGCGACCAGGTCGATTTCGAGGTGGCCTGCTCCAAGGGTACCTACGTGCGCTCGCTGGTCGAGGACCTCGGCGAGGCGCTGGGTTGCGGCGGCCATGTGTCGGCCCTGCGCCGGCTGTCCGCCGGCCCGTACCCGGCGGAGCGCATGCTGACCCTGGAGCAGCTCGGCGAGATCAAGGCGGAGGGCGGTTTCGAGGCCCTGGACGAATTGCTCTTGCCTTTGTCGACCAGCGTGGCAGACTGGCCGCGCGTCCAGCTGGCCGAGAGCGCGGCGCATTACCTGCGCCAGGGCCAGCCGGTGATGACCAGTGACCGTCCCGTGGACGGCTGGGTCAGTGTTTACGAAGCTTCCACCGGCGCCTTTATGGGCGTCGGTGAAGTGCTGGAAGACGGGCGCATCGCGCCGCGTCGTCTGGTATCGGGCTGACCGAGGGTCAGCCTTCAATGAGGGCGGCGGCTGTAAATATGCACGGCCGACCGTGACTTAACCGCATATTGGAGCGAAACAATGGCGTTAACCACCGAGCAAAAAGCACAAATCCTGAAGGATTTTGCCCAGAAGGAAGGTGATACCGGTTCCCCGGAAGTGCAGGTTGCCCTGCTGTCCGAGAACATCAACCAGCTTCAGGGTCACTTCAAGGATCATCACAAGGATCACCACAGCCGTCGCGGCCTGATCCGCATGGTTAACCAGCGTCGTAAGCTGCTGGATTACCTGGCCGGCAAAAATCGCGACCGCTATCTGAAATTGATCGAACGTCTGGGCCTGCGCCGCTAAGCAGGCCCCGGTGTGACCGGTGATTGAAACGGAAGCTCGGCCCGGTGCCGGGCTTCTGTTGTTTTGGGCGCAGGGTTATGATGCCCCGGCACGCGATGATAAAGCGAAGAGACGAGACGAGAGACGAGAAGCGATATGTTCAATATAGTGCGTAAAGAGATTCAATACGGCGGTGACACCGTTATTCTGGAAACCGGGCAAATCGCCCGCCAGGCGACCGCCGCCGTTATGGTCACCATCGGTGACACCCAGGTGCTGGTCACCGTGGTGGGCAAAAAAGAAGCCGACCCTAACAAGCCGTTTTTTCCGCTGACCGTGAACTACCAGGAAAAGACCTACGCCACCGGCCGCATTCCCGGCGGCTTCTTCAAGCGCGAAGGCCGCCCCAGCGAGAAAGAGACCCTGACCTGCCGTCTGATCGACCGGCCGATTCGTCCGCTGTTCCCCAAGGGCTTCATGAACGAAGTTCAGGTGGTGGCGACGGTAATGTCCTCGGATAAGAACCAGGACCCGGATATCGCCGCCATGATCGGCACCTCCGCCGCCCTGTCGATTTCAGGCATTCCGTTCAGCGGCCCGATCGGCGCCGCCCGGGTGGGCTTCAAGGACGGCCTCTACCTGCTCAACCCGACCTATTCCGAGCTGGAAGAATCCGCTCTCAACCTGGTGGTCGCCGGTACTGAAGCGGCCGTGCTGATGGTGGAATCCGAAGCCCAGGAACTCAGCGAAGATCAAATGCTGGGCGCGGTGCTGTTCGGTCACCAGGAAATGCAGGGGTTGATCCAGGCGATCAACGAGTTCGCCTCCGAAGTTGGCACCCCCGCTTGGGAATGGCAGCCGGCGCAAGAAAACAGCGAGCTGAAGAACGCCATCAAAGGTAAGTACGAAGCCGCTCTGGCGGACGCCTACACGATCACCGACAAGATGGCCCGCCAACAGAAAGTCGGCGAGCTGCGCGACGCTTGTGTGGCCGAGTTCGCCACCGAAGAGGAAGGCGCCCCGGAAGCCGGCGAAGTGAAGGACCTGTTCGGTAAGGTGGAAAAGAACGTGGTGCGCGAGGCGGTGGTTTCCGGCAAGCCGCGTATCGATGGCCGTGCCCTGAACGCGGTACGCCCGATCGAGTGCAAGGTGGGTATGCTCAAGAAAACCCACGGCTCCGCCCTGTTCACCCGCGGCGAGACCCAGGCGATCGTCACCGCCACCCTGGGCGGTATGCGCGATGCGCAGTTCATCGACGCCCTGGAAGGCTCCCGCCAGGATCACTTCATGCTGCAGTACAACTTCCCCCCGTACTGCGTCGGTGAAACCGGCATGATCGGCAGCCCCAAGCGCCGCGAAATCGGCCATGGCCGTCTCGCTCGCCGTGGCGTGGAAGCGGTGGTGCCCGACGAGAAACAGTTCCCGTACTCAATTCGTGTGGTGTCCGAAATCACTGAGTCCAACGGCTCCTCCTCCATGGCGTCGGTGTGCGGCACCTCCATGGCGCTGATGGACGCCGGCGTTCCGCTGACCGCCCCGGTGGCCGGCATCGCCATGGGTCTGGTCAAGGAAGAAGACGGCCGCTTCGCGGTGCTGTCCGACATCTTGGGTGACGAGGACCACCTCGGCGACATGGACTTCAAGGTGGCCGGTACCGCCCGTGGCGTGACCGCTCTGCAGATGGACATCAAGATCGAGGGCATCACCGAGGAAATCATGGAGAAGGCGCTGGAGCAGGCCCAGGAAGGCCGGCTGCACATTCTCGGCGAGATGGCCAAGGCGATTTCCGAATCCCGCGCTCAGGTGTCCGATAACGCACCGACGCTGCTGACCCTGAAGATCAACCCGGAGAAAATCCGCGATGTGATCGGCAAGGGCGGCGCCACCATCCGCGGCCTGACCGACGAAACCGGGTGCACCATCGACCTGGAAGACGACGGCAGCGTGAAGATCTACGGCGAAACCCGTGAGGCGGCTCTGGAAGCCAAGCGCCGCGTGGAAGAACTCACCGCCGAAGCGGAGATCGACAAGATCTACGAAGGCAAGGTAATGCGCGTGGTGGACTTCGGTGCTTTCGTGCAGATCATGCCCGGCACCGAAGGCCTTCTGCACATCTCCCAGATCGCCGAAGAGCGGGTGGAGAAGGTGTCCGATTACGTCAACGAGGGTGACATCATCAAGGTCAAAGTCCTCGACGTGGACCAGCGTGGCCGCATCAAGCTGTCCATGAAGGAAGCCAAGGAAAGCTGATCCGTCGTTCCATTTACGGATAAACTTTTCTAGACTGAAGACCCGCCTTTTGGCGGGTTTTCTGTTTTAGGGGAGATAATATGAAGAAAATAATAGGACCGGCGGCCCTGGCGGGCTCGCTGGCTTTGGGTGGGTGTGCGTCAATCATTTCCGATAGTGATTATCCGGTGACATTCAATGCCTCGCCGGGAGGGGTCTCATATACCGTCGTCAATGCCAAGAAGGACCTGGTCATGGCCTCCGGTATGACGCCGGACACCGTGGTGCTGCCGGCCGATAACGGCTTCTTCTCTCGCGCCAGCTACGTGGTGACGTTCGAGAAGGAAAACCACGAGAGCGTCTCCATGCCGCTGAAAGCAGGCATGGACGGCTGGTATATCGGCAATGTCCTTCTCGGCGGTTTGCTCGGCATCCTGATTATTGACCCCGCGACAGGGGCAATGTGGAGCCTGGATGACCGGATTGAGGTGGGGCTCACTCCCATGCCGGTGGCGCCGCCGGTGGCCCAACCGGTAGCGCCGTCGATGCCGGAGGCTGAGCCGGACGAGCACATCAATGACCTTTCGGTGCTCACCTATGACCAGGTCCCGCACGCTTATCGAGCCGATCTGATCAGGCTCAATTGAGCGTACTCCAGATCATTCAGACCATTCAGGCCGGCATTGCCGGCCTTTTTGTTGTTGCTGCGCCCTATTTGTCCGGCCCGATCGAGACCCCGGCGAGGGATTCGCCGACGCGGCGAAACGCGGCTTCCGCGTCATCCAGATCATTGAAACCCTCCGCGCAGGTAACGACCACCACCGCTCGTTCCGGGTCAGTGGGGTAAATAAGGCCGGCATCACAGGCGCGGGCAATCTGAGTGCCGGTTTTGTGCGCGAAAGGTGTGCCCTTCGGAAGCCCGGCCTGAATCCGGTTTTTCCCGGTGTTCAGATCGCTCATGAAACCGAGTAGCAGGGCGGTATGCTCACGGTTCAGCAGGTTGCCCTCGGCGAGCTGATGCAGCCAGGCGCCTAAGGTATCCAGGCGCCCTGAGTTCAGGCCTTCCTCGTAGTAGCGCTCAAAGGCGTCGCGGACGCTGGGCAGTTGCGCCTGGTCCGCACTGATCGCGAGCTTGTCCATCAGTACCTGATAGCGACGGGGTTCTTCACCGGCGGCGCGAATCTCAATGAAGTCCCAATTGGTAAGGTTCGCCACATCGTCGTGGATGGTGCCGTACGCGTCCTGTCGGACCTGTAACAGCGTGGTCACCGGATTGAGCGGCCTGTCGGGGATCAGCGCCCGCATCCGGGCGTTGGCGTTCTCTTCGCCGACCAGACGAATGACCATATCGGTGGCGGTGTTATCGCTGTCACGGATCATTCTTTCAAGCAGGTTTCGCAAGCTGAACACGGTGCCGGGCTCGGCGTAGAGAAGCGCGCCGCCGCCATCGACATAATCCGCCGCGGTAAGTGTTAGCCGCTGGTCCAGTGCCAGGGTGCCTGTTTCCACCTGACGCAGCGCCACCACGGCCAGAGGCACCTTTACCGTCGAGGCCAGGTACCAGGGACGGTCGACACGGTGCCGCGCTTCCGCGCCGTCGCTCAGACGCTGTACGTACACACCGAGCTGCCCGTCCAGGTCGTCATCGATACGTTCGAACCGGTCGCCCAATGGGGTGCCCGATGGAGTGAGGTCGTCCGCCCGCGCCGGGGAGAGCAGCAGCCAGGCCGCCAATATCGCCGACAATGCCGTGACCGCGGTGGGAGACACCATAATGCAGCTCCGTGGAAAAGAGAGGTTGCTCCCTGTGACCGTACTACACCGCGCCTGTTCCGTGACGCTTTCACCCGGCTGGCGTCGCCGGCGCCCGTGAATTACCGTGATTGTGGCAATAGAGGGAGGACGCCACGATGGCCAACGAAGGACGGTTGGACGCTCTGGACGCCCTGCGCGGGTTCGCGCTCCTGGGGATTCTGGTGGTGAACATCCAGATGTTCTCGGGCTGGGGTTATCTCGGCGCCGAGGGGCGTGCCAGCCTCGCCGGGAGCGAGTGGGACGACAGCATCAAGTTGCTGTTGGAAATGTTCGCCCACGACAAATTCTACAGCCTGTTCTCGCTGCTGTTCGGCTACAGCTTCGTGATGCTGGCCGCCAAAAAAAGCGGCGGCTACCACCTGCGGCGGATGGCCGGCCTGCTGTTGTTCGGCATCGCCCATGCGCTGTTGCTCTGGCCGTGGGACATCCTCTATCTCTACGCCATCATGGGCGTACTCCTGACGCCTTTCCTGCGCGCGCCGGCACGGCTGATGGTGCCGCTGGCGGTGGCCTTACTGGCAGCGGTGGCGGCGGTGCGCTGGTACTGGCTGGAGCAGGGTAGCGCCGGGCGTTGGAACGGCGAACTGATGACGGCGCTGGATCAGGCGGTGCCCCGCTATGCGAACGGCGGCTACGGCGAGGTGGTGGCGGCCAACAGAGAGCTCGCCCGGGCCGTGGTGTTCGACCGCCTGGACCAAATTCGCCCGCTTCGTGTGCTGGCCATGTTTCTGATCGGCGCCAGCGCCGCACGGCTGCGTTTGGCGGTGCCCGACGCAGGTCCCCGGCGAACGCTGATTGTTCTTGCGTTAACGGTGTCACCGGTGGCGATATTGTTCGCCTGGGGGGAGCAACAGTGGATGGGGGACGCATCGCCGCGCCTGGTTCAGGTAACGGTGGAAGCGTTCGCGGCGCCGCTGATGGCCGTGGCTTATGCATCGGTTCTGATGCTGTGGTGGAATCACGGCGGTGCGCTGGCCCGCGGGGTTCGGACCATGTTGGCGCCAGCGGGTCGGATGGCGCTGACCCACTACCTCGGCCAGTCGTTGGTGTGCGTGGCGCTGTTCTATGGTGTGGGGGCCGGGTGGTTCGCGCAATATTCATTGATCTGGCTAATGGTCGGCGCGGCGGCTTTGTTCATTGCGCAGGTGCTGTTTAGCGTGCTCTGGCTGAAGCGGTTTCGCCAGGGGCCGATGGAGGCGCTCTGGCGGCGGATGGTGGGGCGGTAGCTTGGTCGATGGATGCCGCCCACGCGGCCCTGGAGAACCCGCTTCGGCGGGTTTTTTGTTGCTGGCACGGAATGTATATCAACCGAATTGCTGTAGTGGGCCAATTATCGTAAGCTTGCTTATGATAATGGGAGGAATCGAATGACCAGGGACACCACCGTGGGGCTCAGTGTTCACGACGTGGCGCGCATGATCCGCCGTGATTTCGATCGGCGCGCCCGCGAACAGGGCCTCACCCGCGCGCGCTGGCAGGTGCTCTGGCATCTCGCCCGTCACGAAGGCGTGCACCAGGCGGCTCTGGCCGAGATTCTGGATGTGGCGCCGATTTCGCTCACCCGTCAGCTGGAACGCTTGGAACAGGAAGGCCTGGTGGAGCGCCGGGCGGACCCTTCCGATCGCCGGCGTCGACGGCTTTATCTCACTGAAGCCGCGACACCGGCGTTGGTGCGGCTGCGTGAGCTGGCCGCATTGACCCGCGAAAGGGCGTTTGGCGGCCTGACCGGCGAGCAAATTGATACGTTCAGAGAGGTGTTGGAGGCGATGCGGGCCAACCTTTGTGATCGACCGGACCAGGGGGGCGGACAGTGACCACGACGCAACGCAACCGGCGGCTGGGAATGGGCCTGGGCCTGGTGATCGCCCTGGCGGTGGTGCTATGGCTGATATTCGGCGGCCACCGTTACGTGAGCACCGAGAACGCCTACATCAAGATCGACATGATCTCGCTGACCGCCGATGTCAGCGGCCCGCTGGTGGCGGTCAATGTGGAACGCAATCAGCCGGTGCGGCGTGGCCAGGTGCTCGCCGAGGTCGACCCCCAGCCGTACCGCATTGCCCTGGCGGAGGCGCAGGCCGATCAGCGCGCGGTTGGTAACCGCATTCTGTCGCAACGGGCGGATTATGCCCGGCTGCAGGCACAGCGCGCCCAGGCGCGCCGGGACTTGAGTTACTACCAGCGCGAACTGCAGCGCTTCCAGGGCCTCGACAAGGTGGCGGTGTCGCAATCCCAGTTGGAAGCGGCGCGGCAGAAGCGGGACAAGGCCCGGGCCGAGGCGGAGGTCATCGACCAACAACTCGCCAGCCTGCGCGCCAAGTTGGGCGGTGGGCCGGACGTGGCGGTGGAAGCGCACCCGGATTATCAGGCGGCCACCGCCAAGCTGGAGCAGGCCGAATACGATCTGGCCCACACCCGCATCGTCGCCCCCGCCGATGGGGTTCTCGGCGGCGCCACGCCGATGGTCGGTGAGCGCGTCAACGCCGGCGTACCGGTGCTGACCCTGGCCCGTGACCGGTCCGCCTGGGTGGAAGCGAACCTCAAGGAGACGCAGCTTACCCATGTGCGCGAAGGGCAGACCGTTGAAGTCGCCGTGGACAGTTATCCCGACGTCACGTGGCGGGCCCGGGTGCAGAGTCTCAGCCCCGCCACCGGCTCCGAATACGCGCTGATTCCGCCGCAGAACGCCAGCGGCAACTGGGTCAAGGTGGTGCAGCGAGTGCCGGTGCGCCTGCAGTTGCTGGATGTCGACGGCAAGCCGCCGCTGCGCTCTGGCATGAGCGCGGAAATCACCATTGATACCGAGGTGTCCTTGCTCGAAGACCGGCCCGTTACGGTCAGCGACGACCATGGCACGCCTTAACGACCAGCGCCTGGTCACCGTCAGCATTATGCTGGCGACGGTGATGCAGGTGCTCGACACCACCATCGCCAATGTCGCCTTGCCACACATGCAGGGCAGTTTGTCGGCGAGTACCGACCAGATCACCTGGGTGCTCACCTCTTATATTGTCGCCGCCGCCATCATGACGCCGACGGTCGGGTTCATGGCCAGCCGCCTGGGACGTCGTCGTCTGTTTCTGTGGTCCGTGGCCGGATTCACGGTGACATCCGGCCTCTGCGGCTTGTCCGCTTCGCTGGATCAGATGGTGATGTTCCGCATCTTGCAGGGGGTTTTCGGTGCCGCGCTGGTGCCGCTTTCCCAGGCGGTATTGCTCGACGCCTACCCGGTGGAAAAACACGGTCAGGCGATGGCGATCTGGGGCATGGGCGTGATGGTCGGGCCGATTCTCGGGCCGACCTTGGGCGGCTGGCTCACCGAATGGTACAGCTGGCGTTGGGTGTTCTACATCAATTTGCCGTTCGGGTTACTGGCGTTTGCCGGCATCTGGTTGAGCGTCAGTGAGACCGAAACCCGCAGGGTGCGGTTTGACGTGATGGGGTTCGCGTACCTCGGGTTGGCGATTGGTGCGTTCCAGTTAATGCTCGATCGCGGCGAGCACCTGCAGTGGTTCGATAGCTTTGAGATTCAGTTTGAGGGTGTGCTGGCGCTGCTCGGCTTGTATCTGTTCGTGGTCCATTCGCTGACCCGTAAGGACCCCTTTATCGATCCGGCGCTGTTCAGGGACCGCAACTTTGTTACCGGGCTGGTGTTTATATTCGTGGTCGGCATCATTCTGCTGGCGACCATGGCGTTGTTGCCGCCGTTTTTGCAGCAATGGAAGGACTACCCGGCGGCGACTACCGGGCTGGTGCTGGCGCCGCGCGGTCTCGGGTCAATGTTCTCGATGATGCTGGTGGGGCGATTGATGCGTACCCGCCTGGACCCTCGGGTACTGGTGATCACCGGGCTGTTGTTCATCACCTTCTCGTTGCACCAAATGGCCGGTTTCACGTTGGAGGTCAGCCGCAACGCGCTGATCTGGACTGGCGTGTTACAGGGGCTCGGCCTGGGGCTGGTGTTCGTGCCGGCCAGCACGCTGACCTACGCCACGCTCAACCCGTCGCTGCGCACCGAGGGCGCGTCTTTGTTCTCGCTGTCGCGCAACCTGGGTTCCAGCGTGGGTATCTCGATCATGACGGCGATGTTGTCGCGCAATATGTGGATCAATCAGCAGCAGCTCGGCGAGCATCTGCAGTTGGCGCCCTGGCTCAGCCAGGGTCTACCGATGAAGGACATGGTGGGAAGTGTGCCGGCGGCGGTGTATCAGACGCTGCTGAGTCAGGCCGCGGAAATCAGCTACATGAACGATTTCCGGTTGCTGATGTGGATCAACATGGCGGCGATTCCCCTGGTGTTTCTGCTACGCCACCAGCAGCGGCCAGCCACGCCGACCGCCGGCTGATCTGGGGTGTCGGGTTACGGCCTTTGGCCTAACCCGACAATCGAACTGAGATTCAGCTGTCGCCGTTGTTCTTGCGGGTCTTGATCAGCTCGTCCACCACGCCCGGGTCCGCCAGGGTGGAAGTGTCGCCCAGGCTGTCCAGCTCGTCGGCGGCGATCTTGCGCAAAATGCGCCGCATGATCTTGCCGGAGCGGGTCTTGGGCAGGCCGGGGGCGAAGTGAATCAGATCCGGCTTGGCAATCGGGCCGATCTCCTGCGTCACCAAATCACGCAACTCCTTGATCAGCTCATCGCTGCCCTCGGCGCCGCGCATCAGCGACACATAGGCGTAGATGCCCTGGCCTTTGACCTCGTGCTGGTAACCCACCACGGCGGCCTCGGAGATGCTCTTGTGCAGCACCAGCGCGGACTCGATCTCGGCGGTGCCCAGGCGGTGCCCGGAGACGTTAAGCACGTCGTCCACCCGGCCGGTGATCCACCAGTAGCCGTCCTCGTCGCGGCGGGCGCCGTCGCCGGTGAAGTAATAACCGGGGTAGGCGCTGAAGTAGGTATCGATCATGCGCTGATGGTCGCCGTACACGGTGCGGATCTGGCTCGGCCAGCTGGCCTTGATCACCAGGTTCCCCGAGGTGGCGCCTTCCAGCTCCTTGCCGTCCGGGTCCATCAGGCCGGGCCGCACGCCGAACATGGGCAGCGTGGCGGAGCCGGGTTTCAGGTCCACCGCGCCGGGCAGCGGCGCGATCATGATGGCGCCGGTCTCGGTCTGCCACCAGGTATCGACGATCGGGCAGCGTTCCTCGCCCACTACCTTGTGGTACCACTGCCAGGCTTCCGGGTTGATCGGCTCGCCCACGGTGCCCAGCAGTTTCAGGCTGGAGCGGTCGGTTTGGGTCACCGGTTCGTCGCCCTGGCCCATCAAGGCACGGATGGCGGTGGGGGCGGTGTAGTAGATGTTGACCTGGTGCTTGTCCACCACCTGCCAATGGCGGGAGGCGTCCGGGTAGGTGGGTACGCCCTCGAACATCAGCGTGGTGGCGCCGTTGGCCAGCGGCCCATAGACGATGTAGCTGTGGCCGGTGATCCAGCCGACGTCGGCGGTGCACCAATAGATGTCGCCGTCCTGATAGTCGAACACGTATTTGTGGGTGAGGGCGCTCTGCAGCAGGTAGCCGGCGGTGGTGTGGACCACGCCCTTGGGCTTGCCGGTGGAGCCGGAGGTGTACAGGGTGAAGAGCGGATCCTCGCTGTCGACCCATTCCGGTTCGCAGTCCGCGTCCGCTTTGGCGAGCGCGTCGTGGTACCAGATATCGCGCTGGTCGTCCCATTCGATGTCGCCGCCGGTGCGTTCCACCACCAGGCAGGTGTGGACCGAATCGCAGCCGCTCAGGGCCTTGTCGGCGTTGGCCTTCAGCGCCACCACCTTGCCGCCGCGCACGCCTTCGTCGGCGGTGATCACGGCACAGGCGCCAGCGTTCTGGATGCGGTCCTTAAGCGCTTCCGGCGAGAAGCCGCCGAACACCACTGAGTGGATCGCGCCAATGCGGGCGCAGGCGAGCATGGCGTAGGCCGCTTCGGGGATCATCGGCATGTAGATCACCACCCGGTCCCCTTTCTTGACGCCGCGGTCTTTCAGGGCGTTGGCAAAGCGCGACACCTGCTCGAACAGCTCCTGGTAGGTGATGTGCTTGTCCTGGTCCGGCTCGTCGCCCTCCCAGATGATCGCGGTCTGCTGGGCGCGCTCGGGCAGGTGGCGGTCGACGCAGTTATAGCAGGCGTTGAGCTTGCCGCCCTGGAACCAGGCCGCGCGGCCTTCCTTAAAGTCCCAGTCGCTGACCGTGTCCCAGCGGGTCCGCCAGTCGAGCAGTTGGTCCGCGCGCTCGGCCCAGAAGGTATCGGGATCGTCGATGGATTGCTGATACCAGCGATCGTAGGTTTGCCGATCCATCAGTGTCTGGCGTTTAAACGCCTCCGGAACCGGGTAGGTCTTTTGCTCGGACATGTCAGCCTCCTTCGTACTGCCCGCTGATGTTTATTGTCTGGCCGCCCCGCCTGCCTGAGTCGCGGGGGAATACGGCGCCGTATTATCGTGCCAACGGCGACACGCCTGGAATTAAACTATTGTCTAAAGACCGGCTTATCAAATGCCATTGCGCACAGTGTACCGCTAGCGGAGGCCGGAAAGGGACGTCTACTACCAAAGGCGAAGAGAAGGGTGACCGGGGAGGGCGTAGCATCAGGGGACTGGACACAAAAACGCCGGCTCAAGGCCGGCGTTCAGGGCGAGGTCGCGCAGGCGGTCAGGCCACCTGAACCGGGATAGCGTTGCTGGTCCCTTTCACCTCGTTGCCTTCGTCCATGTAAATCAGACGGGGCTTATAATTGATCAGCTCGGCGCTGGAGTAGTTGGCGTAGGCGCAGATGATCACGCGGTGTCCGGGCTTCGCCTTGTGGGCGGCGGCGCCGTTCACGGAAATCATCTTCGAACCCTCTTCGCCGCGAATCGCGTAGGTTTCGAAGCGCTCGCCGTTATCCAGGTTGTAAATCTGGATTTGCTCGTATTCAAGGATGCCGGCCATGTCCATAAGACGGCCGTCGATGGCGCAGGAGCCTTCGTACTCAAGTTCCGCGTGGGTCACGCGGGCCTGGTGCAACTTGGCTTTCAGCATGGTGCACTGCATGTTGGTACCTCTCTAAACAACCCTTGCGCGGGCACTGAATAACGGCCGCTGACAGGGGGGCGGCAGTATGCATGAATCACTGGTCACATACAATAAACCGGTGGCGACTTCCGGTGCCCTGAGCCGACGCTGAGAGCGGCATTATAGGGCAGTCTCAGCCAATTTCACGGTCACATTGTCGATCAATCTGGGGCGCCCCAGGCGCGCCGCCGCCGCGACCACGAGGGCGCGGTCGCCGGGGCCGGCGGGGGCCAGGCTGTCGGCGTTGGCGACGGTGACGTAATCGACGTCAAAGCCGTGCCCGGCGAGCGACGCCGCCAGACGCTGTTCCAGGGCCCGGTAGTCCCGCTCGCCGGCCTCGATGGCGCGCCGCGCCTCCCGCAGGTGCGCCTGGAGAAGCGGCGCTTTGGTGCGCTCTTCGGCGGTCAGAAAGCCGTTCCGGGAGCTGCGGGCCAGGCCGTCCGGTTCGCGGTCGGTGGCGGCGCCAATCACGCGCACCGGCATCAGCAATTCCGCCACCATGCGGCGGATCACCGCCAGTTGCTGGAAATCCTTCTCGCCGAACACCGCCAGATCAGGCTGAACAATATTAAATAATTTGCTTACCACGGTGGTCACGCCCCGAAAATGCCCGGGCCGGTCGGCGCCGCACAAATACTCGCCCAGGGCGTCCACGTCCACCCACGTCTGGTTCGCCCCCAATGGATAGACTTCCTCCACCGGCGGGGCGAACGCCAGGGCCACCCCGGTGTCGCGCAGCTGCGCGCAGTCCGCGTCCAGGGTGCGCGGGTAGGCGTCGAAATCTTCGTTGGGGCCGAACTGGGTGGGGTTGACGAAAATCGACACCACCACCTCGTCGCTGTGGCGCTGGGCCTCGCGCACCAGGCTCAGGTGGCCGTCGTGCAGGTTGCCCATGGTGGGCACGAAACCGACCCGTTTTCCGGCCTGGCGCCACTGGCGCACGCGTTCGCGCACTTCGGCGACGGTATGCAGCAGTTCCATGACGGTCAGAAGCAGTGCTGTTCGGCGGGGAACAGGCCGTCCTTGACGGCCTGGTCGTAGGCGCGGAACGCCGTGGCGAGGTCGCCGGCTTCCGCCATGAAGTCCTTCACGAAGCGAGCCGGGCGGGCATTGAGCCCGAGCATGTCGTGCATTACCAGCACCTGGCCGTCGCATTCCGGGGCGGCGCCGATACCGGTCACCGGGATGCTCACGGCGGCGGTGATTTCGGCGCTCAGGGCGCGCGGCACGCATTCCAGGAGCAGCATGGCAGCGCCGGCTTGTTCCAGGGCGACGGCGGCTTCCAGCAGTTCGCGGGCGCCTTGCTCGTCCTTGCCCTGAACCCGGTAGCCGCCGAAGGCGTTGACCGCCTGCGGG
Source organism: Alcanivorax sp. (assembly GCA_042090255.1). Taxonomy (GTDB): domain Bacteria; phylum Pseudomonadota; class Gammaproteobacteria; order Pseudomonadales; family Alcanivoracaceae; genus Alloalcanivorax. The sequence goes on from JBELJS010000045.1 coordinate 21,658, forward strand.
GTCAGGCCCAGGTGCACGCAGGCCGGGACCCCGTTGCGTTTGAGCACGGTCACCGCCTCCGCCAGCCAGGCGCCGCCTTCCAGTTTGACCATGTTGGCGCCGGCCTGCATGAGCGCGCCGCTGGCATCGAGGATGCGGTCCAGGGTGGCGGCGCCCAGAAAGGGCACATCGGCCAACACCAGGCTGCCCTGATTGCCGCGGGCCACGCACTGGGTGTGGTAGACCATGTCTTCCAGTGTCACCGGCACGGTGCTGTCGCGGCCCTGGATCACGTTGCCCAGGGAGTCGCCGATCAGGATGGCGTCCACGCCCGCCTCGCTGATCTGACGCGCGAAGGTGGCGTCGTAGGCGGTCAGCATGGAGAACTTCTCGCCGTCCTGCTTGCGTTTGTTGAGAGTGCGGATGGTAACGGGCATGGGTGTCTTCCCCCGGGAAACTGCGTTTAGACCAGCGGTCGGGGGTTAAAATAGTGGCGCCCGGTGCGGATGTCCAGCAACTCGGCCACCAGTTGCTGGTAGTCCGCGTCCCCGTTGACCAGATCAATTTCCGCGGCGTTGACGATCAGCAGCGGGGCCCGGTCGTAGAAGTGGAAAAAGCGGGTATAGGCGTCGTTGAGGCGGTCCAGGTAGTTCGGGTCGATGCGCTGCTCGAAGGCGTTGCCGCGTTTCAGGACCCGCTGGCGCAGAACCGGGGTGGGCGCCTGCAGGTAGATCACCAGGTCCGGCACCGGCGCGTCGATCAGCATGTGCTGGTAGACGTTGTCATAGAGGGCGAATTCGTCCTCGTCCAGATTGACCTCGGCGAACAGGCGGTTCTTGTCGACCAGGAAGTCCGCCACCCGCGGGCCGGAGAACAGGTCCTGCTGGCGGAGCTGGCGCAGTTGGTCGGCGCGCTGGAACAGGAAAAACAGCTCGGTCTGCAGGGCGAAGCGGGCCGGGTCTTGATAGAAGCGGGTCAGAAACGGGTTGTCGTCGGCGCGCTCGAACAGGGTGTCGAAGCCGAAGGTGTCCGCCAGGCGCTGCGCCAGGGTGGTTTTGCCGGCGCCGATGGGGCCTTCCACGGCGATGAACCGGGGCAAATCGCCGTTGTCGCGCAGTCGGTTAATGCGTTCGGTCAGCAAAGTGGTTCTCCTCCAGGCTGTGCAGGCGCTGCAGTGGCTGGGCGGCGACCGCGGGCCAATAGTCGGCCACCGGGGTGCCGTCCGGCAAGCGGCAATCGGGCAGCAGGTCGAGCAGCGGGCCGATCACGAAGGCGCGCCGGGTGAGCTCCGGATGCGGGACGCTGAGGCGGGGCAGGTCGATGGCCTGGTCGCCCCATAACAGGATGTCCAGATCCAGGGTGCGCTCGCCCCAGTGCCGGTGCCGCTCGCGGCCGGCGGCGTTTTCCAGCCCCTGCAGGGCGTCCAGTAAGGCGAGCGGGGTCAGGCTGGTTTCCAGGGCCGCCACCGCGTTGATGAAGTCAGGCTGGTCCTGAGGGCCCACCGGGGCGCTGGCATAGAGATCGGAATGGCTTACCAGCCGGGTGTCCGGCAGAGCGGCCAGCGCCGCCAGGGCCTGGCACAGCCGCCGGCGGGGATCCGCCAGATTGCCACCCAGCCCGATCACCACCATGCGCTGTTAGCCCTGGCCGTTGGCCGGCTTGCGCCGACGCCGGCGGCGTTTACCGCCGCCGCTGGCGCCCTGATTGGGGCCGAGGGCCTGCACCATGGCTTCCCGCTGGTGCTCGTCGGCGTCCTGATAGCGCGTCCACCAGTCGCCAAGGCCGGCGGGTAACTCACCGGACTGCTCGCGCAGCAGCAGGAAGTCATAGGCGGCCCGAAAGCGCGGATGCTGTACCAGCGCCTCGGCGCGGCGGCCGCCCCGGCGAGGCAGGCGGTCCTGCAGGTCCCACATTTCGCGCATCACGGTGGAGAAGCGGCGCGGGATGGCGGTGTGTTGCACCTGTTGGTTCAGGGCCCAGCCGGCGGCCTTGTGCAGCGCCGGCGCCGGCGGCATGCCATCGGCACGCAGTTTTTCCAGCCGCGCCACGGTCACCGGCCACAGCAGCACGGCAAAGATGAACGCCGGTGTCACGGGCTTATCTTGCGCCAGCCGTCGGTCGGTGTTGTCCATGGCGGCGAGAATCAGCTTTTCCCAGACCTTGCCCTGGGGGCCTTTCAGGCTTCGGTCGGTTTCCGGAAACAGGAAGTGGAACAGACCCAGGTCTTGCAATTGCTGCATGGAGGCGCGGGCGTGGCCGCTGAGAAACAGTTTCAGCACCTCGTCGAACAGGCGTGCCGGCGGTACCTGCAGCAGCAGTTCGGCCAGTTCGGGAATCTTGCGGCTTGCCTTGTGGTCGAGCCGGAATCCCAGTTTGGCGGCGAAGCGGGCGGCGCGCAGCATGCGCACCGGGTCTTCCCGGTAGCGCTGTTCGGGGTCGCCGATCAGGCTGATCTCGCCGCGCTCGATGGCGCGCCGGCTGCCGACGAAGTCGTAGAGGGCGAAGTCGGCGATGTTGTAGTAAAGCGCGTTGATGGTGAAGTCGCGGCGCAGGGCGTCTTCCTCGATGCTGCCCCAGGTATTGTCGCGCAGAACCAGCCCGGTTTCTTCATGGGCGGAGTGCTGGTCGCGGTCGAGCGCCTGGTCGTCCCGTTGAAAGGCGCGGAAGGTGGAGACTTCGATCACCTCGCGGCCGAAACGCACATGCACGATCTGGAAGCGGCGGCCAATGATGCGGCTGCGCTTGAACAGGCGCTGAACCTGATCTGGCGTGGCGTCGGTGACCACGTCGAAATCCTTGGGCTCGCGGCCGCACAGCAGGTCGCGCAGACAGCCGCCCACCAGAAAGGCTTGAAAACCCTGCTCGTGCAACCCATACAGCACATTGAGCGCCGCTCTGGATATCTGCTTGCGGGAAATCGGATGCTGGTCCCGGGGGATGATCCGCGCCTCGGGCAGGGCGGTGCCGCTGCCGGAACCTTTGCCCGCGGCGGCGGTCAATGTTCTCAGAGGGCGGCCCAGCAGGCGTAGCGGGTAGGTGACGATGCCGGCGAGCCGGGCCAGGGCCCAGGTAAGAATTGCATCGGCCCAGACCACGGGCATGACAAGCCAGGTAAGGGCGCTTTTAAGCCTCGGTGAAAGGTTACGTGCCATTGAGCAAAAAACGTCCTGACGGAATGAAAGGCGGCATGGTAGCACTTTTTGCCACGGGCCGGTTATTCGATCTGGAGAAAGGGCGGGCGGTGCGCCACGAATAAGTGGAATGGCGGGCCTGGAAAGTAAAAAGGGACCACAACCTTGGTCGTGATCCCCTATGCGCTGATTCTGTTGTTGTTATTGTTTGTGTTTTTTTCTGCCTTGCGCCATAACCAATTTTTGTTACGGCATTTTGTTTTGGCTCCAAGTTTCTTCTTCTTCTTTTCTTGTTCTTATTATGAGCCTTAACGCCGTTGTTGTTTTCCTTATGTGGCGTGGGATTCATAGTGCATGGATGGTTTTTCCATTGCAACAAGTTGTTAAATCCTTTGAAATCAACCACTTATAAAAAAATGAAGAAATGTGAACAGTTATAAGCTCCGGCGCGGTAGCACACCTGTTACCGGCCTGTGTAGTAAGGTAACACTTCTGGGGTAACACCCCTCCCGGCCCCGTTCCGCTCTGATTGAAATCGCAAAGGCAAGCACGGAAATTCACCGGCGGGTGCTCTTGCGCCGTGGAATGCCCAGGCGTTGCCGGCGTTCCCACAGGCTTTTCCGGCTGATCCCCAGTTTCTGGGCCAGCTCGGTCTCGGTCATGCTGTCCTGGTTTTCCAGCACGAAACGGGTGAAGTAGTCCTCCAGGGACAGGTCCTCGGACGGATCCAGGCTGGCCCGACTGACACGCTGCGGGGTCCGGTTCGGGTTGAGGCCCAGTTGCGCGGGGCCGATGCCTTCCTCTTCGGTGAGAATCACCGCCCGCTCGATCACGTTTTCCAGCTCCCGCACGTTGCCCGGCCAGCTATAGGCGCGCATGGCGGCGAGGGCGGCGTCGGTGAAGTACAGCGTGCCACGACTGAGTTTTTCGCAACTGCGAGTCAGCAGGGTGGCGGCCAGTTGCTCAATGTCGTCCTCGCGCTCGCGCAGTGGCGGCAATTCCAATTCCATCACGTTGAGTCGGTAGTAGAGGTCCTCGCGGAAACGGCCGTCGGTGACTCGGGCGGGCAGGTCCATCTGGCTGCTGGCGATCACCCGCACGTCCACCCGGCGTGGCGATAGCGACCCCTGGCGATGAATTTCCCCCTGTTCCAGCAGCGTCAGCAGGCGGCTTTGCGCCTCATTGGAGAGCTCGCCCACTTCGTCGAGAAAGAAGGTGCCACCGTCGGCGTTCTCTATGCGCCCGGGTTGATTGTCACTGCCGAACAGTTCTTCCAGTTGCAGGGTCTTGGGCAGCGCAGCGCAATGCACCGTCACCAGCGGCGCGGCGGCACGCTCGCTGTGTTCGTGCAGGGCGCGGGCGGTGAGTTCCTTGCCGGTACCGGCTTCGCCGAGAATCAGAACCGGAGTGTCGGTGGGGCCGACCCGACTGATGCGGTGCTTGAGGTCGCGCATTGGCTCGCAGTCGCCAATCATGGAGCGCACCGGGTAGGTGCGCTCCATGTCCTGGCGCAGGGCCTGATTGCCCCGGTTGATGCGCCCCTCCTTCAGCACCCGCTGCACCGACATCAACATTTCATCGTGGTCGAACGGCTTGGGGATATAGTCCACGGCGCCTTCGCGCATGGCGTCCACCGCGGAGCGCAGGCTGGCGTAGCTGGTCATGATCAACACCGGTACCGGGGCCGCCAGTTCGATCAGCGCGGTGCCGGGCTCACCGGGCAGGCGCAGGTCGCTGATGATCAGGTCGCACTGGGTGAGGCCGTTGTCGCGGGCCTGTTCCACGGATTCCGCCTCAGCCACGGAGTGATCGTGCCGTTCCAGTAGTTTGCGCAGGGCGCCGCGAATCACCGGCTCGTCTTCAACGATCAGGATGTGGCTCATGGTGCCGTTCCTTTTTTAATGCGTGCTCAAGGCGCCGGCGGTGAAGCGCGGCAACTCGATAATAAAGCGGGTGCCACGGTCGCCGTCGATGGGGCTTTCCACCCATACCGCGCCCTGGTGGTCCTCGATAATACTGTAAACCAGCGCCAGGCCCAGCCCCGTGCCTCTGCCGGGCGGCTTGCTGGTGACAAAAGGCTCGAACAGGGCGGCGCGCAGTTCCTCTGGCACGCCGTGGCCGTGGTCTTCCACCTGAATTCGTACCTTGTCGCCGTGGTCTTCACTGGCGACGCGGATTGCCTCGTCCGGATCGCTGGCGTCCGCCGCGTTGCCGAGCAGGTTGACGAACACCTGCAGCAAGCGTTGTGGGTCGCCGACCACTTCCAGATCCGGCGTGCAGAGATTCTCAAACCGCTGCGCCCGATGGTCCGGATCGAGCAGCAGCAAAGCAATCGCCTCCGCGGCGGCGGCGGCCACGTTCACCGGGCCCTGGATGGTGTCGCGTACGCCACCGGAATGGCTGAACGTGACCAGCGATTCGACAATACGGGTGATACGGCGGGTCTGTTCCATGATCTGGCTGGCGCTCAGGTTTTGTTCCTCCTGGTCGCATTCGCCGTCCAGATTTTGCGCCAGACAGGCGATGGCGGTCACCGGATTACCGATCTCATGGGCCACGCCCGCGGCCAGCCGGCCGATGGACGCCAGGCGCTCGTTGTGGGCCAGGTGGGACTCCATTTGCCGCAGTTCGGTGATGTCCTCAAGTACCAGCACCAGACCGCCGGCCTGCTCACTGGGGCCGGGGCTTTGAATCAGCGATTTGTGCAGGCTGAGCCAGCGGGACTGGCCGTCCACTTCCAGGTGCCGCTGCGGCTCGTGCATGGTTTCGCCGCGCCCGAATTCCGATAGCAGGTCGCCCCAGGGCGCGGGCAGATGCGCCAGCCTCGACCCGATGGTGTGCTCGGCGTCGATGCCGGTGAGGTGCTCCACCGCCCGGTTCCAGCCGATGATCTCGCCGTCGCCGCCCAGGGAAATCACACCCATGGGCAGCTCCAGCAGCGTCTGGCGGTGGAAGCGGCGCAGGCTGTCCAGTTCCGCGGCCAGGCCGGACAGGCGATCACGGTACTGCTCCAGGCGCGATTCGATGAACTGGATGTCTTCGCTGGATTCGCCGTCCTGAGGCTTGTAGGGCAGGTTGTCGTCCATCAATTGATGGGCCACGGATGGCCCCAGCAGCCCGGACAGGTTGGTCTCCAGCTGGTCGCGCAGACGCCGCAACGCATAGGGTCGGGTTTCGTTGGCGTGTAATTGCAGGTCGCCCAGGGCCATGTCCACTTCCCGGGCGGCGGTGCCGGGCCCCAGCGGGCCGCTCAGCGCGGTGACGAACTCGTCCACGGTCTGCGCGCTGAGATCCCAGCGGTAGGGGCGCCGCAGGCTGTCCACCGCGCAGGCCTCGGCGGCGGTACGTTCCGACCGGGACATTGGCGTGACAATGGAAACGATGGCGTAGACCACGCCGTTAAGCACCATCGACACGATCGCGACCTGGTTCCAGTGGTCCGCGCCCTCGGCACCACGCAAGCCGAACATCTCCACCAGCTGTTGGGCGTGCCAGTCCGGGTACACCATGGGCAGCAAGAGCGCCGCCAGCCATACCGCGAAGCCAGCGCACAGGCCGGCGAACAGACCGTTGCGGTTGCCGGAAGGCCAGAACAGGGTGCCGATCAGACCGGGCACGAACTGCAGCGCGGCCACGAAGGACAGCACGCCCAGTTCCACCGCCGAATGATTGGGCCCGGCCAGTCGGTAGAACACATAGGCCAGGGCGAGAATCGCGGCGATCAGCACACGCCGGGTCCAGAGCAGGTTGCGGTACAGATCCTAAACAAAATTAAACAAACTAACAAACAATATCAAATAATTCAAACACATACCCA
>JBELJS010000046.1:0-28127 GCA_042090255.1 Alcanivorax sp.
GGGATCCTGCCGGCCGGCTTTGCCGGCCTTTCGCGGGCGGGGCCCGCTCCTACAGGTCCGCTCCTACACGTTTGATTCGGTGGCGGGGGTGGGGTCTTTGCTGGGTTCGGGGTGGCAGCCGGCCTGGCCGCGCCAGTCGGGGGCCAGGCCGAAGCGCAGTTCGCCGGTGGTGATGGTGCTGGTGCCGGAGAAGAAGAACATGCCCAGGGTGATCAATTGCAGGCAGAGGATGACGCCGGGCTGCCACAGGGCTTGCAGGCCGGCGGCCAGGGAGGGCGCGGCCGCCGTGGTGGCCGGCAGCAGCAGGCTGATCAGCACGCCGTAGCCGGCGGCCAGCAGCGCCATGCTCTGGTACGTGGAGAAGCGGCGGCTGCCGCCGCGATAGTCGGCGCGCAGAAACTCGGAATAGACCCGCCACAGCTGGCTGCCCACCAGGGCCAGCGCGAACGCGGCCGCGAACAGGCCATGGAAGAACAGGCTGGTGCACAGCAGCGCCAGGGCGGTGTGCAGCACGCAGGTGACCGCCTGTATCGGCACCACGCGGACCGCTTCCATGTCGCCGGCGAAGGCGATCTTTTTGGTTTTGCCCAGGAACACATGGTAGAGCCGGCCGAAGCAGCGCTTGGCCCAGCGCGGTGCCAGGTGCACCGGCTTGCCGTAGCAACAGCCGAAGCTGATGCAGGCCAGACGGCCGACGCCTTCGCCGAGCACATAGGCGATTGCCATGGCGGCCAGCAGGGGCATGATCGGCAGGGCGGTTTGCCAGTAGGCGCGGGCGAAGGCGTCCGCGCCCCACAGCAGTAGCGGTGCCAGCAGGATACCGATGAAGCTGGCGCCGCCCACGGTGAAGCCGTGGCGGTTCTTTTCCACCACGCTGGCGATGATCTTGGCGGCGGGCAAGCAGATGGCGAGCACCCCGGCGGTGAGCCCCAGGGCGATGGCCAGCGGCACATGGGACGCGCCGGTGAGCACGATAAAGGTGGCCACGCCGAGGCCGCCGGCGAGGCCGGTGAACAGACCGTAGAAGGTGAGGTTGAGTCCACGCCAGGAGCCGTCGCTGTTCTTCGCCAGGGGCAGCGAAGCGACGAACTGCCAGCGTTCGCGGGGCAGCTCCCGGAACAGCACCCGGTAGACGACGGCGAACACCAGAGCCAGGGCCAGTATCAACAGATCCGCGTGCATGGTTTTCTCCCGTGAACGTTATCCCTTGATCGGTACCGGCAGGCTAGGCCGGCGTTGGGGACGCGCCGGTGACAGGGCGGTGACGGTTCGGTGACCGCCATCTCGTGGACAAGGGGCGACGCCCGAATTATGGTGCATAAAAAAGCATTAGTGCCCGCCCGGGCATACAGGGGACAAACCATGGAAAGGGTAAGCACGCTGATTATCGGCAGCGGCTTCGGCGGTGCGGTGATGGCCTGCCGGCTGGCGGAAAAAGGGGACAAGGTGGTGGTGCTGGAGCGGGGCCGGCGCTGGCTGCCTGAGGATTACCCCAGTGTCAGCCAGCGCGACTGGCTGTGGGATGAGGACGAGCCGGAGCAACAGAACGGCTGGCTGGATTTCCGCTATTTCGGCGATATGAGCGTGGCGCTGGGCGCCGGTGTCGGCGGCGGCTCGCTGATTTACGCCAATGTCAGCGTGGCGCCGCCGCCGGAGGTGTTCGAGCACGGCTGGCCGGAGGCGATCCGCTTCGACACCCTGCGCGAACATTTCCGCGTCAGCGGCGAAATGCTCAACGTGCAGACCCTGCCGGATCACCAGTGGACCCCACGTACCCGGCTGATGCACGAAGCCGCCGATAAGCTCGGCCAGCGTCACCGTTTCCGCGTGGTGCCCCAGGCGATCAGCTTCGATCCGGACTGGCACGACGGCCTGGACAACGCCTACAGCTACGCACGCAGTAAAACCTGGACCAACGCCCAGGGACGGCAGCAGGGTACCTGCGTGCACTGCGGCAACTGCGACCTGGGTTGCCCGGTGCAGGCCAAGAACACCCTGGACCTCAATTACCTGGCCCGGGCCGAGCAGAAGGGCGCGGAGATACGGCCGCTGCACCATGTGCGCTGGATCCGGCCGCTGCAGGGCGGCGGTTATGAGGTCGGCGTCAACGACCTGGACGCCCTGGCCTGGCGGTTGATACGCGCCGATAAGGTGATCGTTGCCGCCGGCAGTGTCGGCTCCACGGAGCTGCTGCTGCGCTGCCGCGATCAGTACAAGACCCTGCCCAAGCTGAGCCGGGCGCTGGGCCGGGGCTGGACCAGCAACGGCGACTTCTTCACCCCGGCGTTTTATCCCGACCGGCATCTGGCACCGAGCCGGGGCCCCACCATTACCTCCGCCATCGACTATTTGGACGGGGCCGATGGCGGCGCCCGTTACTTCGTGGAGGACGGCGGCCTACCCGATGTGCTTGGCAATCTGCTGCGCCATGCCGGCAAACACCCGAAACTGGCGCGCACCCGCCTGGCGGCGGCACTGCTGGAATACCGCCGCGACAACACCCCGTTCGAAAACATGATGCCCTGGTTCGGGCAGGCCCGTGACGAGCCGGGCGGCCGCTTCTATCTGGGCCGCCGCTGGTACGCCCCCTGGAAACGGGACCGGCTGCGCTTGAGCTGGGATTACCGCAAGGCGGAGAAGGCGGTGCAGGGGCTGGCGGACCGCCACCTGGCGCTCACCGAAGTCACCGGCGGGCGCGCCAGCACACCGGCCACCTGGCGCTGGTTCAAGAACCTGATCACGCCGCATCCGCTGGGCGGCTGCAATATGGCCGATACCGTGAAGCAGGGTGTGGTCAACCACGCCGGTGAGGTGTTCAATTATCCTCAGTTGTTCGTGGTCGACGGCGCCACGGTGCCCGGCTCCCTGGGGCTGAACCCGTCGCGGACCATTGCCGCGCTGGCGGAGCACGCCGCCGCGCAATGGCGCTGAACGGTGTGGCGCTGAACATTATCCGGCACAGCAGGTGAGATTTTATGAGTGACGACAACCGATACCATGTACGCCTGACCGGTGAGTTGATGGGCGGTGCCGACGCCGCCCAGGTGGCGGCGAACCTGGCGCGCCTGTTCAAGATGCCGGAAGAGAAAGCCGCCTTGTTGGTCAGCGGCCAGCCGCGGGTGGTGAAGAAGGACGCCGACGAAGCCACGGCGCGGAAATTCCAGGTGGCCCTGCGGCAGGCCGGCGCCCGTTGCGAACTGCTGCCGGTGGGCGGTGAAACCGCGTCCGCCGCGCCGCCACCCACCGCGACCTCCCCGGCACCCACCGCTGCGGCGCCGGCCGCCCCGCAAGCGGAGGCCTTAGAGGGCGCCGCAGCCCCGGTGTCGAGCGCCGATCAGCGCAGCAGTGATATTGAAACGGTGGGTACGATCCGCACCGGCGGCACCGGTTTCAGCGGTGCCTTCGAAGTGGCGCCGGTGGGCGCGGATCTGGACACATCGGAACGTGATCAGCCAGCGTCGGCGCCGGATATCAGTCATCTGTCCATGGCTGAACCGGGCGCTGATTTGGAGCCGCTCAAACAGGAGCAGGAAGTGGTGGTGCCGGATATCAGCCACCTGTCGATCAAACCGGACTGACTTTGTGGGAGCTTGCTTGCAAGCGAAAGGGCGGCATTAGCCGCCCGGCGGGATACCAGAGGCCTTGCTAGCGGTAGTACCTGCAGCGTTTCTGGAATCCTGCCGGCAAGCTTCGCTTGCCTTTCGCGGGCGGGGCCCGCTCCCACAGGCCGCTCCCACAGGCCGCTCCCACAGCCCGCTCCCACAAGGCGCCAATCTGGCTACCGGATTAGCCTTGGGGGCCGTCCGGTCCCTGGAAGTGCAGCATCATTTCTTCCAGCACGTCGGGGATACCGTTGGCCATTTGCCGCACCAGCTGGCTGTCGTTCCAGACTTCGTCCAGAGCCGGGTCGTCGTCGACGCCGGAAATCAACAGCATGGGCAGCAACCAGGTGGCCATGGGGTCGTCGTCCTCGTCGCTGTGCCAGCGTTCTTCATGCAGCAGCATGCCGCTCAGGAAGCCGGCGCACCAGGACGCCAGGTCGTCGCCGTCCTCTTCGCGGTAGGGGTCGAGCAGGCAGGGCAGGGTGATGCGCTCGCCGCCCAGGGTGTCGGTGAGCAGACGGCCGCGCAATTCATCCAACGCCCCGGCCACCGCTTCCGGCAGTGACATTTCCAGCGCCAGCCCGAAATCCGCCGGGCCGTCGTAGGGCCCCACGGTGAAGGCGCAGATCAGGCCGTGGGTCTCCACCCAGGAGGGCGCTTCCTCGCCTTGGCTGGCGAAATAGGTTTCCACGGTGTGTTTCAGGTGGGGGTTGGAGATTCCGCTCATACTGTCGCCGCTGCCGTTAATTGGGACGGCAAGGATACCCGCTTGCCGACGCCCCTGAAACCGGCGCCCGCGCGCAACTGGTGCGCAGCGTGTCGCGGCCGGCGGCTTTGGCGTGATAGAGCGCCTGGTCGGCCCGTTCGATGAACGCCAGCGCGGACTCGCCCCACTGGTGCCCGGCGAGCCCGCAGGACAGGGTAATCTGCAGTGACGGATCGAAGTCATACCGTTGTGCGGCAAAGGTTTCCTTAAGACGGGTCATGGCGGCTTCGCAATCGGCATGCTCGGACTGCGGGAACAGCACCACGAACTCTTCCCCGCCGTAGCGGGCGAGCACGTCGGAGCGCCGCAGACACTGGCTGGCGAGAGCGGCAAAACGCTTGAGCACCTCGTCCCCGGCGGGGTGGCCGTAGGTGTCGTTGATGCGCTTGAAATGGTCCAGATCCACCACCGCGATGTGCAGGGGAATGTGTTCACGGTCGGTGCGGGAAAGCTCTTCTTCCAAGCGCTCGAGGAAGTGACGGCGGTTGAACAGGTCGGTGAGTTCGTCGCGGATGGCGATGCTTGCCAGGCGGTCGTGGGCCTGGCGCAGCGATTCGCGCTGGGCGCGGAAGCGCTGTTGGAGGTTGTGAATATAACCGCCCATGTAGACGAACCAGGCGAGAATCAGCGCCAGCACGCCCCACTGGCTCACCGACAGGGCGAGAATCTGGGTCAGCGGCAACTGCACCCATTCATAGACCAACAGCACCGTGAACGACAGCTGGGCGATCACCGCCATCACGATCTGCTGGCGGCGGTCCAGGGAAAACACGCCGAAGGTCATCATGATCAGGTACAGGCTGAGCAGGGCGCCGCGCAACTCCCGGGCGTAAAACAGCAGCAGGGTGATCACCAGGATGCCGGCGAACATTTGCACCATGGTCAGGCTGGGGTCCTTGAAGCGTTCGGTGAACCCGCTGCGTACCAGCACGAAGACCACCAGATTGGCGGCGAACAGACTGCCGAAAATTAGCAGATGCGGCGTGCGCGGATCGAAAGCGGCGATTTCCACGCCGGCCACGGTGCCGGCCCAAAGCAGCAAGTAGGAATAGATCGCCATGAGCTGCCGGCGCAGCCGCAGGGCACGCTCAGGGCGGTGGGAAAGAACCAGCTTGATGTTGTTAGTCAATGCGAAGGCCCGTCTGGTTATTGCCGCCCTGGCTGCTTCTCAAGGTGTCCGGCCCCTGAAATGAAGGCTACGTCTCATACTTTATCATTGTGTCACAGTTCACACTTTAGTCTTTGCTGGTACCAAAGCAAGAGTATGACTTGCCGGTCACACCGAAATAGTGCCAGACTCGTCGAGTTAAACAAACGTTTGATTGGTTTATGAGGATGCCATGTCCACCGATTTGCCTATCGACCTGAGATTGTCCGAGGAGCAGCGCATCAGCCGCGAAGGCATGCGCCGCTTCGCCTCGCAAACCCTGGCGCCCGGCGCCCGTGCCGCCGATGAAGCGGCCACCGCCGACCCCCAGGTGCTGGCGACTATCGCCGGCTTTGGCCTAACCTTGATGAGCCTGCCGGAAGCCCTTGGCGGCGCTGGTCTGCCGCGCTCGCCGATGGGCAATGTGCTCGCCTGCGAGGACCTGGGGGAGGGCGATCTGAGCCAGAGTCTTGCGGCCTTGGCGCCGCTGGGCGTGGTCAACGCGCTGCTGGACTTCGGCGACCAGGCCCAGCATGAAGCCTGGTTGCCCCGTTTCGCCAGCGAACAGCCGGTGCCGGCAGCAGTGGCGCTGGCGGAGCCGCGCGCTACCTTTGAGCCCGGCGACCTGCGCACCACGGCCCGCCGTGACGGTGATGCTTATGTCCTGGACGGCGAAAAATGCCTGATCCCGCTGGTCGAGCAGTGCCAGCTGTTCCTGGTGGTGGCCGCCGCCGACGACGGCCCGGCGGCGTTTATCGTCGAGGCCGACAGCGCGGGCCTGAGCCGCGCGCGGCAGGATTACATGGGCCTGCGCAGCGCCGAGCCCGGCACCCTGACCCTGGAAGGCGTGCGGGTGCCGGCCGCCCAACGGCTGGCCCATTTCGATCTGGAGCGGCTGGTGAGCCTGTCTCGGATCGGGCTGGCGGCGCTGGCCACCGGCTGCTGCCAGGCGGTGCTTGAGCAATGCGTGCCCTATGCCCTGGAGCGCAAGGCGTTCGGGGAAGCGATCGCCCGGCGTCAGTCGGTGGCCTTTATGATCGCCGATATGGGCATCGAGATCGAAGGCATGCGTCTGCTCACCTGGCGCGCCGCCAGCCGCGCGGAGCAGGGCCTGCCATTCCAGCGCGAGGCCTATCTGGCGTTTCTGCAAAGCATGGAAAAAGCCATGCGCATCGCCACTGACGGCGTGCAGGTGTTCGGCGGGGCCGGCTTCGTGCGCGACTACCCGCTGGAAATGTATTACCGGAACCTGCGCGGCCTGTCGGCCCTGCATGGCGCCTTGATGGTGTGAGGAGACCCTGCCAATGATCAATCTCGAACTGCCCCAGTCTCTTAAGAACCTTCAGCAAATGACCCACCAGCTTGCCGAGCAGGGGCTGCGCCCGATTTCGCGCAAGTACGACCGCATTGAGCACGGCGACACCCCGGCGGAGCTCAAGCCGCTGGCGCAGATGATCGCCGCCGGCCGCCCGCGCGGCGGCGGCAAGGGCGAAAAAGCCGAGGTCGACCCGGATGCGGTCAAGAACGGCAGCAACCTGATGGGCATCGTCAGCGTCGAGGAAATGTGCTGGGGCGATACCGGCCTGATGCTGTCCCTGCCGGCCTCCGGGCTGGGCAACGCGGCGATCCAGGCGGTCGGCACGGCGGAGCAGAAAGAACAGTACGGCAAGCTGTACTGCGCCATGGCGATCACCGAGCCGGGCGCCGGCTCGGATTCGGCGGCGATCAGCACCACCGCCCGCCGTGACGGCGATGAGTGGGTGCTCAACGGCGAGAAGATCTACTGCACCGGCGGCCAGCGCTGCGACGCCGTGGTGGTGTGGGCAACCCTGGACAAGTCGCTGGGCAAGGCGGCGATCAAGTCGTTCATCGTGCCCAGGGACAACCCCAGCATGCAGTTGGTGCGGGTGGAAGACAAAATGGGCCTGCGCATTTCCGACACCGCCGCCCTGGCCCTCACGGAGTGCCGGATTCCGATCGACCATGTGCTCGGCTCGGCGGAAATCGCCGACACCGAAGCGGCGCGCAAGAAAGCCTTCGGCGGCGTCATGCAGACGTTCGACAACACCCGGCCGATGGTCGCCGCCATGGCCCTGGGCGTGGCCCGGGCGGCGCTGGAAATCACGGTGGAACTGCTTGAAAAAGAAGGGGTTAAAGCTGATTTCTCGAAATCACCTTATAATTCCACCGCCATCGAACTGGAGCTGTATCGCCTGGAAGCGGACCTGGACGCGGCCCGTCTGATGACCTACAAGGCGGCCTGGATGGCGGACAACGGCCAGGCCAATTCCAAGGAAGCCTCCATGTGCAAGGCCAAGGCCGGCCGCATGGGCAACGACGTGACGCTCAAGTGCGTGGCGCTGTGCGGCGAGCTGGGTTACTCCGAGCGTTATCTGCTGGAGAAGCTGGCGCGGGATTCCAAGATCATCGACATCTTCGAGGGCACCCAGCAGATCCAGCAACTGATCGTCGCCCGCCACCTGCTGGGGCTCTCTTCCCGTGAACTGAAATGAGTCGCGGGCGCCGGCCGATCTGCTAGGATGCGGGACATTGATTCGTCTTCAATGTCCCTTGCAGGAGTCCGGTATGTCGTCATCACTGGCCGATCAGGTGGTCTGGATCACCGGTGCCTCTTCCGGCATCGGTGAAGCGGTGGCTTGTGAATACGCCCGCTACGGCGCCAAACTGGTGCTCTCGGCGCGCCGTCGCGAGGAACTGGAGCGGGTGCGCGCCGGGCTGGTCAACGCCGATGAGCATCTGGTGCTGCCGCTGGATCTGACCGACCAAGACGCCATGGCGCCGGCCACGGAAACGGCGCTGCGACATTTCGGCCGGCTCGACCAGGTGGTGCACAACGGCGGCATCTCCCAGCGCTCACTGGTGCGCGACACCGATATCGCGGTGGACCGGCGCATCATGGAAGTGAACTACTTCGGCGCCGTGGCGCTCACCAAGGCGGTGCTGCCGGCGTTTGTCCGCCAGGGCGGCGGCCGCTTCGTGGTGGTCACCTCGCTGGTCGGCGAGCTGCCCACCCCCAAGCGTTCCGCTTACAGCGCCAGCAAGCACGCGCTGCACGGCTTCTTTGAGGCCCTGCGCGCCGAGGAATTCGACAACGGCGTGCGTGTGACGTTGGTGTTGCCGGGTTTTATCCGCACTCAGGTGTCCGTCAACGCGCTCACCGCCGACGGCAGTGCCCAGGGCAGCATGGACGAGTTGCAGGCCAATGGCATGGACGCGGGCCTGTGCGCCCGGCGTCTGGTGGAGGCCGTGCAGCGGGGCCGCGATCAGGTTATCATCGCCGGCCGCGAGGGGGCCGGGCTCTATTTGAAACGCTGGTCACCGGCCCTGTATCGTCGCGTGATTCGCAAGGTCAAGGTGACCTGAGCCCTTTTCCATCATTCCTTCTTCGTTATCCGACAGCCGACTATGAGCACCGCCGACACCTTCGCCGATACCCAATTGGACGCCAAACACCGCACCCGGCTCAACAAGCTGCAGAAAAAGCTGCGTCGCGAGACCGGCCGGGCAATCGCCGACTTCAATATGATTCAGGACGGCGACAAGGTGATGGTGTGCCTGTCCGGCGGCAAGGATTCCTACACCATGCTGGAGATTCTGCGCAATCTGCAGCATTCCGCGCCGGTGGATTTCGAGCTGATCGCGGTGAACCTGGACCAGAAACAACCCGGGTTCCCGGAGCATGTGCTGCCCGAGTATCTGGAAAAGGAAGGGGTGAACTACCACATCCTGGAAAAAGACACCTATTCCATCGTCAAGGAGAAGGTGCCGGAGGGCAAAACCACCTGCGGCCTGTGTTCGCGCCTGCGGCGCGGCAGCCTGTACGGCTTCGCCGAGGAGATCGGCGCCAACAAGATCGCCCTCGGCCACCACCGTGACGACATCGTGGAAACCCTGTTTCTTAATATGTTCTTCGGCGGCAAGATGAAAGCCATGCCGCCCAAGCTGCGCAGCGACGACAACCGCAACGTGGTGATCCGCCCGCTGGCCTATTGCCGCGAGAAGGACATCATCGAGTTCGCCCGCTACAAGCAGTACCCGATTATTCCCTGCAACCTGTGCGGCTCCCAGGAGAACCTGCAGCGCCAGGCGGTGAAGGACATGCTGACGCGCTGGGATAAGGAACACCCGGGCCGGGTGGAAAGCATCTTCTCCTCGATCCAGAACATCGCCCCCTCGCAACTGGCCGACACCAGCCTGTTCGACTTCGAACACCTGGAGGAAGGCCAGAATCAGGGTGGCGCCGGCGCCCACCGGCTGGACGTGGTCAACCTGTTCGGCTAGTGGTCCATGCGGCTGGACCACCAGGTGACCGGCCAGCCGCGCGTGCCACATGATTCGCGCCGCCGTTTCCGCTAAAATACGCCCCGCCCTGTGGCCGGCAGGGTGGCCGCCCGCCGCCCCGGCCCTCTCTCTTCGCACTCTCGACCTGAAAGGTAGGAGCACATGACCGATCGAATCAAAAAAGGTGGCCTTGAGATTGCCGCCGAACTCCACGACCTGGTAGCCAACGAGATCGCTCCCGGTACCGGTGTGGAGCCGGATCATTTCTGGACGCAGATGGAGACCATCCTGGCCGACCTGGCGCCGCGCAATAAGGCACTGCTGGCCAAGCGTGACGAGATCCAGAAAACGGTCGACGCCTGGCACCTCAAGCGTCAGGGCGCGAAGATCGACCTGAACGAGTACAAGGATTTCCTTAAGGAAATCGACTACCTGCTGCCCGAAGGCGAAGACTTCAAAGTGGGCACCGCCAATGTGGACGACGAGATCGCCCACATCGCCGGCCCCCAGCTGGTGGTACCGGTGCGCAACGCGCGCTTCGCCCTGAACGCGGCCAACGCCCGCTGGGGCAGCCTCTACGACGCCCTCTACGGCACCGACATGATTTCCGACGAGGGTGGGGCCGAGAAGGGCGGCGCCTACAACCCCAAGCGCGGCGACAAGGTGATTGCCTGGGCCCGCGATTTCCTGGACCAGTATTTCCCGCTGGCCAAAGGTTCGCACAAAGACAGCACCGGCTACGCCATCGTTGACGGCAAGTTGGTGGTACGTCTGAAGGACGGCGAGAGCGGCCTGAAGGACGAAAGCCAGCTGCAAGGCTACCGTGGCGACGCTACCGGCCCGGAAGGCGTGCTGCTCAAGCACAACAACCTGCACGCGGAAATCCAGATCGACGACCAGCACCCGATCGGCGCCGAGGACCCGGCCCACGTGAAGGACGTGCTGATGGAGTCCGCCATCACCACGATCCAGGACTGCGAGGATTCCGTGGCCGCGGTGGACGCCGAAGAGAAGGTCGAGGTGTACCGCAACTGGTTGGGCCTGATGAAAGGCGACCTCAACGAGAGCTTCGAGAAGGGCGGCCGCCGCGTCACCCGTGATCTCCATGCGGACCGCGAATACACCGCGCTGGACGGCTCCACGCTGACCCTGCAGGGCCGCTCCCTGCAGCTGGTGCGCAACGTCGGCCACCTGATGACCAACCCGGCGGTCCTCTACAACGGCGAGGAAATTCCCGAGGGCATCATGGACGCCATGGTCACCGTGCTGGCGGCGATGCACGACCTGAAGAAAAGCCAGGGTCCGCGCAACAGCCGCACCGGCTCTGTGTACATCGTGAAGCCCAAGATGCACGGCCCCGAGGAAGTCGCTTTCGCGGTGACCCTGTTCGAGCGTGTCGAGGACGCCCTGGGTCTGCCGGAGAACACCCTCAAGATCGGCATCATGGACGAAGAGCGCCGCACCACCATCAACCTGAAGCAGTGCATTCGCGAAGCCAAGGACCGCGTGATCTTCATCAACACCGGCTTCCTGGACCGTACCGGCGACGAAATCCACACCTCTATGGAAGCCGGCCCGATGGCGCGCAAAGGCGACATGAAAGGCCTGCCGTGGATCAACGCCTACGAAAACTGGAACGTGGACATCGGCCTGGAATGCGGCCTCAAGGGCGTCGCGCAGATCGGCAAAGGCATGTGGCCCAAGCCCGACGAAATGGCGGAAATGATGGCCACCAAGGCCGGCCACCCGAAAGCCGGCGCCAACTGCGCCTGGGTGCCGTCACCCACCGCCGCCACCCTGCACGCCACCCACTACCATGAGATCAACGTGCAGCAGGTGCAGGACCAGATCGCCGGCCGTGGCCGCGCCTCGCTGGACGATATCCTCACCGTCCCGCTGCTTGACCGTGAACTGAGCGCCGAAGACATCCAGCAGGAGCTGGACAACAACGCCCAGGGCATCCTCGGTTACGTGGTGCGCTGGATCGACCAGGGCGTGGGCTGCTCCAAAGTGCCCGACATCAACAATGTGGGCCTGATGGAAGACCGCGCCACCTGCCGCATCTCCAGCCAGCACATCGCCAACTGGTTGCACCATGACGTGGTCAGCAAGGACCAGGTGATGGAAACCATGAAGCGCATGGCCAAGGTGGTGGACGAGCAAAATGCCGGCGACCCCACCTACACCAATATGTCGGACGACTTCGACGGCAGCCTGGCCTTCAAGGCCTCCTGCGACCTGGTGTTCGAAGGTGCCGAGCAGCCCAGCGGCTACACCGAACCGGTTCTGCACCAACGTCGCCGTGAGCTGAAAGCCAAGCGCGGCTGAGCCCTCGCGACGCTAGCAGCACCACCAGAAAGCCCGGCCTCGCGCCGGGCTTTTCTTGTTTATGGGAGCGGACCTTGTGGGAGCGGGCCCCGCCCGCGAAAGGCAAGCGAAGCTTGCCGGCAAAGGTTGCCCCGCGGGATCCCAGAGAGCTTGTTTACGCTGCCGTTAGGAAGGCCTCTGGTATCCTGCCGGGAGCTTTGCTCCCTTTCGCGGGCGAGGCCCGCTCCTACAATTCGCTTTATTCGCCGCCGATTTCCACTTTGACTTCCAGGGGCAGGGAAAAGCGGTCGCTGCGGGTGCTGGCGCCGCCCAGGCCGGTGGCGGACTGGCTTTCGCTGACGGTGATCTGCCCGAGCGGCTGCCATTGCCCGGGGGTGACCACCAGCGTGCTGCTGGCTTGCTGGGTGCGCGCGCTCTGGCGGCCGGCGGGCTCGTCGAAACGTTGCTCGATGGTCAGGCGCACCCGGCCGTCGCTGGTGATCACCGGGGTGATGTCGATGCCCTGCTTAAGCGCCAGCAGCGCCGGGAACTGGGTGCCAGTGAGGGCCACCAGGCTGCCCTGGCTGATCCCCGCCGGATGACCGGACAGGGTGTTGATGCTGTAGCGGTCCTGGCGTCGGGTGGTGACGGTGTTGGCGCCGGCGCGCACGCCCTGGCCGTTGATGCGGATATCGCCGCCGGCGCCGCTGCTGTCACCTTGGCGGCGCAGTTGCACGGTGACCGTGCGTGGCACCTCGGGCATGTCGCCGAGGGCGCCCAGTATCTCGTCGAAGTTACGGTCGTCGGTGCGGATCACCAGCTTACCCTGGTAGGCGTTGGCGTAGCCGCCTTCCGGCAGCAGCGGACGGATCACCGGCAGCAGGGCCTCGGCGTCGGCGCGCTGGATCACGTGGATCGACATTTCCTGAGCGCGGGCGGCGCCGGACAGCGACAACAACACCAGCAGGGCCAGAGCAAAACTTCGGGCCCAGGGGCCGCCTGGGCGGCGGCGTGGTAGCGGTGGTAGTGACAGTAACGGCATCACGAAAATCCCTGTGCGGCTGGAACCCGCATAATAGCCATAAGCCGCTGTCGCTGAATACCGGTCGGGCAGGGTGGGTCTAAGGTGTCACCCGGCGTCCTTCTTCCCAGCGCGCCTTCACCAGCTCGCCGCCGCGGAGCCGGAGCCAGCCCTCGCCCTGGGGCTGGCCGTTCCGGTAGGGGGTAATGCGCTCCACGCGGCCCTGCGGGTTGTATTCGACGAAACGGCCGTGACGCTGGCCGTCCCGGTAGTGGCCCTGCAGAAGCGGGTAGCCCTCGGGGGTGGTTTCCCGGTAAGGCCCATCCAGCCGGCCGGCCTGGAAATGGGCAAAGGTGTGGTTGCCGTTGAGGCTGACTTCGAACACGTCGCCCTGGCGCTTACCGTCCTTGAAGGTGGCGCGGTAGCTCAGTTCGCCGTCCTGGAAGCGCTTCCAAGTGCCGGTGGCATCGCCATGGTGGTAGTGCCGCTCGGCGATCAGCGCCCCGGAGGCGGAACGCAGGCGCCAGTCGCCGTGCAGCTCGCCGTCCACGTAGGTGGCGGTTTCCTGCTCGCCGGTGTCGCGCAGGGTGTGCCATTCGCCGACCGGCACGCCATCGCGGTACTGGCCGGATTCCAGCACCTCGCCGGCGGCGTTTTCAGTGCGCCAGGGACCATGCTGTTTGTCTTGCCGGTAGTGCGTATAGGTCCAGCGTTGCTGTTCCGGGCCGCTGCGCTCGCGGACCTCGCCGTCCAGTCGGCCCTGTTCGAAATGTGACACCGAGATCAGACGGTCCTGGGCGTCGTAGCCACGCCAGGTGCCGGTGCGCAGGCCGTCGACCATGCGGCCTTCTTCGCGGCTGCCGCCGTATTGGCTGACGATTCGGTGCCCCTGGGGGATACCGTCCACGTCATGCTCCAGGCGCACCACCTTGCCGTTTCTAAACCCGGTGGTCCATTCGCTGTTGTCCTGGGCATAGCGCAAGCTGACGCGTTCGGGCGGGCCGCCGCCGTCGTGATCGGCGATCACCCGCAGCCATACCGGGGCATCGTTGCGGTAGCGGCCCTGGGCGTCGCGCTGGAAACTGGCTTCGCGCCGCCGGTAACGCCCCTCGCTGTCTTTGCTCCAGGCCATGAACACGCCGGGGGCGGTGTAGCCGGCGTGGCCGATGCGATGGCCGTCGCGGTCATAGCGATTGTAGAAGTTGTCGTAATCGCCGTTTTTATAGCGCCGTTCCTCGTAGATCTGGCCGCCGTCCGGGCCGCCGCCCTCGCCGTAATAACTGATCCGCATGCCGTGGCGGGCGCCGTCCCGGTAGGGCAGCTCGAGCAGCAGGTCGCCGTCTTCGTCGTAGCGCTTCTCGACGCCGTCGAGTTTGCCGGCGGCGTAGGGTTCGAACTCGTCCACCTGCCCGTTCTCGAAGTACGAGATAATGTCGCCGTCGAGGCGGCCCTGGTCGTCGCTCTGGCCGCGCTGTTTGATGTCGCCGTCCGGATACAGGTAGCGCCAGTCGCCGAACCAGTCCGCGTCCTTGTCGGTGCCGGCCCGGGCCCCTTCGGCGTAAAGGGCATCGTTTCCCCGGTAGTGGGCGCGGTACAGGTAGCCGGGCCCGTCGGGGTTTTCCGTCAGCGGTAGGTCCACGTAATAGAGCGCCTGTTCCGGCTCTTTCGCCGGGGAGTCGTACTGGGTGAAATAGCGGCGCTCGGCGTGGCCGGTGGCGGCCAGCGCCAGGAGCAGGGGGGTCAGGGCAAGCCAATAACGGTGTTTCATTGCGGTAACTCCGGCAGTTTCGCCGTCAGGGCGCGGCGCTGTTCGCCCTGGGCGCGCAGGAAGCGGACCTCTTTAACCGGGCCCCAGAAGCGGCGCACGCCGTTGTCGTCCTCGCCGAGCGGCTGCAGCGCCAGACCGGTGTCGTCGACGGCGGCGTAGTCCAAATGCGCGATACCGCCGCAGTCGTCGCCCAGCGCCACGCCGTTGTCACCCTCGAAGCGGGCGCAGCCCGGGGCGTCCGGGGTCAGGGTGACGCTGTCCACCTCGGTGGGGCAGCGCGCTTCAAAGGCGATCTCACGGCCATAGAAGTAGCGGATCTGGTCGTCCTCGGTGCGCAGTTCGAAGCCGGGCCGGGTGCCCTGGTCCCGGTCGCCGCCGGCCCAGGTAAAGTGCAGCGGCGTGCCGTGATGGGCGCTGCCGTCTGCCGGGGTCAGCGTACACAGGCGCAGGCCCGCCGGGCCGGTGACGCGCAGCCGGTTCTGGTCCTGGCCGCGCAGTTCGATCCGTTCAAGCAGGCCGCCGAGCCGGTCCGGAACCGGCGGCAGCGGGGATGCCTGGTGCCGCACGCCGCCGGGGGCCTGCATCGGCTCGTCGGGTAGCGGCCGCACGGTGAAGGTCAGCGGTCGTTGTTGCCGCTGCAGCGGCGTCAGCCGCAGCGCCGCGATCGGGGCCTCGGTGAGCAGGCTGACCCGGGCCGGCGGCATGCCCAGGGTAAGGCGGTTCACGAACGTCTCGGCGGAGGTGTCGCCCTGATTCGGCGCCCGGTAGACCACCGCGAAGTCCAGCAGCTCGCCATCAGCGCCCAACGGGCGGGCGCTAAGCCGCCCTTCGTTTTCCAGGTGCAGGTCCACGCGCCGCTCGCTCCATTCCAGCACCCGGGTGCCTTCGGGCAGGTCATCGCCCTGACGGACGGTGATTGCTTCCCCCGGTGTCCAGACGCCGGCCTCGCCGTTAACGGTGATCGGCTCGCCACTCGGCATCGGGTGGTTCGGGGTGGCAATAAGCAGGTCGCGGCCCAGATCCTGCGGGCCCGGGTCCGCCAGGCCATAGAAGCCGCCGGATTCGGCCAGGCGGTTCACCACCAGGCCCGCCGGCGCGTCGTCCCCGAGGCCGGTGAGATGGAAGCTGGTCTGTTGTTGCAACGGCGTGGCCAGCGTCCAGTCCCCGGTGGTGACCAGGCGGTGCTCGTCGGGGCGGTAGAACAGGCTGTCCTCCAGGCTGTCGAGCAAGGTATTCACGTGCTCGACGTCTTGCAGGGGCTGAAATGCCTCGGCCTCCATGAAGATCGGGTTGGCGAGCCGGCGCTCGGTGAAATCCGCCTGCATTTCCGCCTGTATCGGATCCACATCCCAGTCCTTCACCGGGTAGGGGTAATGGGTTTGGCTGATCAGCAGCAGGCGCTGCTCCACCCGCGCGTTTTGCTCCGCCAGGGTCACCGTGCTGTGCAGGCGCAGGGCTTCGGGCATCCCCGAGGGCCAGCGGGCGATCATGCGCGCCTGGCCGGTGACGCCGTCACCGGCCAGGGTAAGCTTGATCAATACCCGGTCGCCGTCGCGGGCCAGCACTTCATAGTCGGCGGTGATCCTGGGCAGCCCCCAGAGCGCGGCGTCGGCGTGCCAGGTGTCACCGGGGCGCGGATCCGAGGGCAGCGGGACCGCCGTGGCGGTGGCCTGATCGAGCAGCTGCTGCACCTTGTCGCCAAAGCGCTCCACCAGCGTCTGGTAGAGCGCCTGATCGGCGATCCGCGTGTCGGTGATTTCACCGCCCTCGACGCGGCTCAAGGTACCGGTGGACAGAAATTTGAGCAGCGGTTCGGCGCGCTCGCCGAGTCGTTCCAGGTCGCGGGTATCCAGCTCGCCGCTGCCCAGGCGCAGCCAGGGCAGGGTGGTGCGGATCCAGCGGCCGTCATCGGGCCCGTCGGCGATGCGGTTGCGGACCAGTGCCTTGAGGTTCATGTCCTGGCTGTAGTCGCTGTCCAGAGGCGTCATGGTCTGATGGGCGACGAGCAGGAAATCGTCCTCGTAGTCGCTGTCGGGGGCCGGGTTGTCCTGGCAGGCGGTGATCAGGAAAAAACAGAAAAAAACCAACAAAAAACGCATAATGGCGAACTCCGTAACGCGCGGAATTGTAGCCAATATCGGCGCGGCGCGGCGCGGTGGGCCGCAAGCCCGAAATGTGAATTAAGTTGCCCTAAATAATGCCCCTTCTCGAGACACAGCATGTTTGGTAATAGCCGTGCGGTAACCAGTAACCAAGAGGGGGTGCACCCCGCTCTGGAAGCCACGGTGCGTCGCCACCTGGCGCACCCCTGGCGCGCGCCGGTGGCGGATCATGACCGGGCCGCGTTCGCGCGTGCCGCGGACTGGGTGGGCACCGCCGACCACCGGCTGATTGTCGACTCCGGGTGCGGCACGGGCCGGTCTTCCGTGGCTCTGGCAAAAACCTACCCGCAGGCGCTGGTGTTGGGGCTGGATCAGTCGCAACACCGCCTGCAGCGCGCGGCGCGCCGCTTCGCCCCGTTACCGGACAACCTGCTGTTGCTGCAGACCGATTGCAGCGGATTCTGGCGGTTGGCGGCGCAGGCCGGCTGGCGGCCCTGGCGCCATTACATTCTTTACCCCAATCCCTGGCCGAAGAGCGCACACTTGAAACGCCGTTGGCACGGACACCCGGTGTTCCCGGTGCTGCTTGAACTGGGCGGCATTTTGGAAATGCGCAGCAACTGGCCCTTGTATCTGGAGGAAGTACAGACCGCCCTGGCGCTCAGTGGTTTGTGTTCGGAAATCACCCCTCTGCCTCACGACAATCAAGCGTTAACCGACTTCGAAGAGAAGTACGCCGCCAGTGGCCAACGGCTCTGGCGTCTCACGGCGAAGCCGGGCCGCTGAGCCGGCCCCCTCCGAGTCCTGGCGCTTCTTTTTGTGCGCTGTTTCTCCCTCTTTATGAGAACCCGATCCGTCGCCGCGACGCGAGTTACCACCGCGCCGCGAATCGGGCCCTTGCTGTGATAGCTGTCCTTGGAATGCCCCTCCTAGAATCAATGTCGTTGCCGCGGGTTATCCGCGGTTGCCAAGGGAGAGAACGGTTAAGAGAACCATTAATTCCGATAAAAAAAGGATCACAGCAATGAAAGCAACCAACCTGGATACAGCGCTGAAAACGCGCTGGCTGACCACCACCGCCGCCGTACTGGCCGGCGTTCTTCTGGCTCCCGCCGCCCTCGCCGGTGACGACGACAACCCGCTCGCGCCGTACGAGGAAGACGGCCCTTACGCCACCACCAGTAGCACCGGCTTCAGTTGCACCGTTTACCGCCCGATCAGCCTCGACAGTGATCATCCGGTAATTCTCTGGGGTAACGGCACCGGCGCCTCACCGAGCGTCTACGGCAGTGGCCTGGAACACTGGGCGTCCTGGGGGTTCGTGGTCGCGGCCGCCAACACCAGCAACGCCGGTTCCGGCGAGGACATGCTCGACTGCATTGATTATCTCGAGGGCCGCAGCTACGCCGACGACCTCGACTTCTCCAATATCGGCGCGTCCGGGCATTCCCAGGGCGGCGGCGGCACCATCATGGCGGCCCGCGATGATCGCATCACCGCCACCGCGCCGATGCAGCCGTACATCCTGGGTCTCGGTCATGAGACCTCATCCCAGTATCAACAGCAGGCGCCGATGCTGCTGCTGTCCGGCTCTTCCGATACGCTGGCCGGTCCCACTCTGAACCAGGCTCCGGTGTACCGGCGCGTGGACGTGCCGGTGTTCTGGGCGACCCTCAACGGCGCCAGCCATTTCGAGCCGACCGGTGATTTCGGTGACTTCAAGGGCATCACCACCGCCTGGTGGTTGTATCAGCTGGAAGGTAATTCCGATGCTGCGAGCCTGTTCACTGGCGCCTGTTCCGCTTGTGATATAAGTGGCTGGGACATGGAGCGTAAGGACCTCTAAAAGATAAGCGGGCTCCATGTGCAAGCACATGGGGCTCGCACCGATCGGCCGGCCCCATCCCAATGGCAGATCCATGGCGGAATAAGGTGTTCCGCGTAGTCGTGAAAGCCGCTGCCAAAAGAATAACAAGGTTTGGGAGCGAACAATGAACGCGAAAATGGTAGGCGGTTCCTTACCGCTTCATCGACACCCTCTCGGTTTCATCGAAGCGTTTTGCAGCCTCGGCGCCAGCCAGGAACGGCTGCTTCGTGACACCGGCATTTCACCGGCAATGTTTGAAATGCGGGAAATCAATATCGGTTTCGATCAATTCCAGCGTCTTCTCCACAACGGCATCGAGGCGTGCTCGCGTCCGGCGTTGGGCGTGGCGGTGGGCATGCGGTTCGACTGGTCGTACTGGGGACCGGTGGGTTTTGTGGTGCATTGCAGCCCGAGTCTTAAGCTGGCGGGCGAAGCGTTTCGCCGCTACCTGGTCATGTCGCAGCCGCATTACGCCACCCACACGGCACGACCCAATGCCTATCTCGACGCCGATAACCGCGTGGTCGAGCCGATCGACTACGCCACCGGCAGTGAGCAGCAAACCGTGCTGCGCGATTTTATCCGTGACTGGCGTCTGGCGGTGACGCTCCGGCTTTGGGATCTGTGCGGCAATAAAAAGGTCGACGACCCGTCGGTGCACGTGCGCCTGGACCGGCCGCGCCCCAGCGAACCCACGGCTTACCGCAGCCTGCCGTGCGAAAGCCTGACGTTCGACTGCGACGAGTTTTCCATATCCGCGCACCGGGATTTTGTCTTCCGGCGCTTCCGGCCCCTGCGCAAGCGGGCGTTCGAGCGGATCATAGACGAGTGCGAGCGAGAGCTGTGCCGGGTGCCGGAGCGCCTGCCGTTCACCGAGCGGGCGCGCTCGCACATCCGCGCTCATTTTCGTCCCGATCTGGATTTGGAGACGGTGGCCAGGCAGCTGCATCTCACGCCCCGTGGCCTGAGCCGGCGACTGGCCCGGGAGAGGGCGTCGTTTCGGCACTTATTGCATGCCGTGCGCATGGAAATCACCAGCTACCAGCTGCGCTATTCGCGCTTGGCGGTGGAAGAGGTGGCGGCTCTCGCAGGGTTTTCCTGCGCGTCCAGTTTGCGCCGCGCGGTGAAAAGCTGGACCGGCGTCACGGTGGGAGAAATTCGCGCCGTCATTGAATGACACCCAGAATGAGGAACAACCATGTTTGATAACAAGGCGTCGGCGGGCCCGTGGATCGCCGCAGTGGCCGTGGCCCTCACGCTCATAGCCGGCACCCTGTATTGGGGCGGTGGGGAGGCGCCGGCGCCGCCAGTGGCGGAACCGGCGCCCGCCCCGACGCAAGCACCGGCTCGGATGGCGCGGGCTCCGGCCGCGGACTCTCCCTCCAGCGGCCGTCCGGGCGACGCCGATCCGGCCCCGGCGGCGCCCGAGCGGGAACCGCTTCCGGAGCAGGCGGCGATCAGCGAGGCTCTCAGTGGCCTGCAATGGGACGGGCAGGGGCGGCTGCAGGTGGACGCCCGGGTCAGAGAGCATCTGGACGCGCTATTTATCGAGAGGGAAACGCGCCTGGATGCGCGGCAGTTCGAGACCCTCCAGCGGCGCATCACCATCGGTCTGCCGGACGACCGCCGCCGCCAGGTGCTGGACGTGGTGGAACGCTATTACCATTACAGCAACGTTTACCGCGATCTGGGCGATACGTTTCGCTACCTGGGCACCGAGGAAGAGATGTCGCGGGGGCTGAATCAACGGCACAACCTGCGGCGCGACTATCTCGGCGCGGATCTGGCCGAGGCCCTGTTCGGCGAGGAGGAACGCATGATGCGCGTTACTCTGGAGAACATGCGCATCCAGTCCGACCCGACGCTGACCGAGGCGCAGAAGCGGGAGCGGCAGCAGCCGCTCAGCGCCACGCCGGCGACCGCCGAAAAGCGCTGACGCCAATCACGGCGCGGCCCAGGGCGAGCGCCGTGATTAGAAACACCAGATGCAGGAATAACGTCGGGTGGCGAGTGAAGAAGCTGTCCGCCGCTGAGGCCGGGATGGGAATATCCGCCCAGTAGGCCGCTTCCTGGCCGTATTCGGACTGCAACAGACGGCGCCCGCTGGGCAGCACCACCGCCGAAGGCCCGTTATTGATCACATGCAGCAACGGCCGGCGGTTTTCCACCGCACGCAGCACCGAGGCATTAAGGTGCTGGTAGGGTTGGCGGGAGGCGCCGAACCAGGCGTTGTTGGAGAGCACCACCAGCAGCTCGGCCGCGCCGCCGCCCCGGGCCGCTTCGGCCACCAATTCGGGAAACAGCGCCTCGTAGCAGATCAGGGGCAGGGCCTCCAGGCCGGCGGTGCCGAAGCGGCCCGGCCGGTCCCCCGCGCTGACCTTGCTGAAGAAACCGCCAAGCTGCTCGCGCACCCAACTGCCGGTACCGGGGAAGGCTTGCAACAGCGGCAGGTACTCACCGAAGGCGACGCGCTGGATCTTGCGATAACGGCCTTGTTCCTGCCCGTCGCGGCCGATCAGCGCGGCACTGTTGAACTGTTCGCCGTTTTCCGCGTGCATGCCCTGGAAGATCAGCGCCGTGTCCAGGTCGGCCACCGAGCGTCGCAACGCGCCGGCCACCCTGGGGTGGACGAAGTAGTCGTCAAAACCGGTCTCCGGCCACACCACCAGGTCCGCGCCGGCACGGGCCAGAGGCTCGGACAACGCCAGGGCTCGCGGGTAGGCGAAGCCATGGCCCGGTGCCGGCGAGGCGTTGCCGGGCGGGGTGTTCTCCTGCACGAAGCCGACGCGGTGCGAGGTGTTGTCATAGCCGTGATGGTCCCAGTGCTGCAGAAGCACGCTGCCCAGGCCCAGCCACAGCACGGGCAGGGCGGCAGCGGCCAGCCCGGCCCTGTCCTTCACAAACCGCTGGCGCGGCGGACTGAACAGCCAGCGGCAGAGCAGCACGTTGACGAGCGCGATTACCGCGTCCAGTGCGTGCACGCCGGTCCAGGCCAGCGGTTGCAGGGCGGTGAGAAAAAGACTCTGGCTCTCGCCGAGCTGGGCCTGGAACAGCATCGGGAAGCGGGCGAAGAACAGTGACGTGAGCACGGGAAACAGCAGCAGCGCCGACCAGCCGGTACGCCGCCGCAACCACTGAAACGCGAGCATCAGCAGTGCAGGAAGCTGGGCGCTGTACAGCCAGAACAGCAGCGCCAGGCCGGCGGTGCCCAGCGCCCCCGGCGACCACAGGTGCTGCAGAAATTCGACGATCCAGAACGCACCCAGGCCGTAGAACACCAGACCGCAAATCAAGCCCAGCCGATAGGCGCGCCCGGGCGAGGTGCCACGAAGCGCCGCCAGCAAAGGTACGAACGCCACCCAGGTCAACGGAAACAGCGCACTGTGAACAAACGGCAAGGCCAGCAGCACGCCGGAGAGGGCGGCCAGGGGCGCGGCCAGGCGCGCCATCAGCGTGGCGCCCCGCCGGTCTGTTGTTCCGCCTGCAGGGCTGCCCGCATGGCGTTTTCTTCATGAAAGAGTGTTTCCGCGTGGCCGCCGAAATAGCGTTTTTGCAGGTCCTGGCGGGCGGTCAGATCGCGTGCCGGCAGCGCCGTCACGGCGTCGCGATAGCGCAGATACTCGAACAGCAGGGTCTCGGCGCCCGCCGCCGGCAAGGCCCGCCGCGCCAGCAGCCGTACACGTTCACGCTCCGCCGTGGAGAGGGGCGCCTGAACCGCATCCGCGGCAAGCCGTACCGCCGTCAGCGTGCGGGTGTCGTAGCGCAGGCCGCCGTGAGGGTCTGCAGGAAGGCGCTCCAGCATCCGGTCGAGCGCCGGCCACAGGCCAGGATTGCCGGCCTCTGGCCAGGCGGGCAGGGTGGCGCGCCCGGATAACGCGCTATCGGCGGTCGGCCAGCGCGAATGTGCGGCGGCCAGGCCGAGCAGCACCAGCAGAGCCAGCGCCGGCCAGCGGTTCGCTGGGTGGGTCGACAAGGCGGGATTGTGCATGTTTGAGCGCTCCGGCGTGGGACACCACGACGAGGGTATCACCGAAGGCGATCCTGGCGGCCAGGGCGGTGACGTCAGCGTCGCGCCGGCCCGGTTTTTCGTTGCTGGGGTATTGGGTCGGTGCCGGTCACAGGTGCAGTTCCCGCAGTTCCCGGCTGCCACGGGCCCGCTCCCAGGTGCGCGCGAACTCCTCGGCGCGACGCGGCCCGAGGGGCAGGGCGTGGGCGCACAGGTCCAGCCGCTCCGGGCGGGGCCAGCCGGGGGCCTGGAACAGGCCGGTGCGGTCGGCGACGGCGAAGCACAGGCGCGGGTCGGCGTCGTCGGCTTGCGTCTGGCGCAGTTGAAGCCGTGACGGCAGCCGGCGGCTCAGGTGGATCAAGCCGTGGCCGGTTTTGACGGCGCGCCCGGCATCGTCGAACAGCACCCGCAAGTCGGCGTGCGATGAGGAAAGAGCCAGGCTTTTGAGGGCCGCCAGGACGTCGCTATCGTTGCTGAGGGCGTCCAGCTCTGGCACGCGCAGCCACAGGCGCCGACCGCTGGCGCGGATCAGCGCCGCCAGGGCCGCCGTCGCGCAGGGCGGATGGTGAAGGGTGCGGTCTTCGCCGATCCGAACGTCCATGGGCTTCGCGCTTTAGGTGAGCAACTTGAACATCTGGCGGTGAGGGATGTGGGCGTCCATAAAAATGCCCCCGGACGCTGAGAACCCGGCCCCTTCATAGAAACTGGTGGCGTGGGTCTGGGCGTAGAGAAAGATTTCCCGCATATCGGCGGCGCGCGCGGCTTCTTCGGCGGCCACCAGCAGGGCCCGGCCGATGCCGCTGTTGCGGCGGGTTTCCACCACGCACAGACGGCTGATCTGGCCGCTGCCCAGCAACCGGATGCAGCCGATCGGCTGCTGGTCGTCGCCGAGGGCCAGAAAATGACGAGAGGCCGGGTCGGCGCCGTCCCATTCCAGTTCTTCGGGGACGCCCTGTTCGCCGATGAAGATGCGCTCACGCAGAGCGCTGAGTTCGGCGCGGTGTTCGTCCCAGGAGGTTTCGATAATACTAAAGGCCATGGCGTTCTCGTTAAAACTCGGCAAAGTAGCCCTGGTCTATCCAGTGGTTAAGCAGGTCGCGGCTGTCGGCGTTGAGCACCTCAGCCAGCTCGTCGTGTCGATAGCGGCGCTGGCGCGCTAGCAGCCGCGCCAGCGGCTTCTGGCCCTGATTGAGAGGCCAGGGTTCCCCGTTCAGCCAGGCGGTATCGCCGTGGCAGAGAAGCCGCGCGCCGCCATGACGAATCAGGGCCGTGGCGGGTTCGGCGGCGCGAATGTGCGCCGGGTCGATAAGAAAATCAAGTCCTGTCTGCCGGGGCGTGCTCAGCCAGCGGGCCAGGGCACGCCCGGCGGCGCCGCGATCCAGTAGCCCGAAAGCGCGGTCGAGCATGGCTTCCCGGTCGTCGGCGCTCAGTTCGCCGGCGTCCTCCACCGGCGCCCGTCCCGGGTCGGCGTGCAACTGTTCGTCGGTGTCGGCGAGGGTTTCGGCGACCATTTCGGCAAGCAAATCCCGGTAGTCCGGGGCGCGGAAGCCCACCGACCAGGTGATGCACTCGCTGTCCAGCGCCACGCCGTGGTGGGCGACGCCCGGCGGCAGGTAGAGGACGTCACCGGGGCCGGCGGTGTATTCCTGCTCAATGGGCATGTGCGCCAGCATTTTCAGGGGCACATCGCCGCGCAGGCGACTGTGTTCGTCGCACTTGGGGCCGACCTGCCAGTGGCGCTGGCCGGTGGCCTGGATCAGGAAGACGTCGTACTGATCGAAATGGGGGCCAACGCTGCCGCCTTCGGCCGCATAGCTGATCATGATGTCGTCCAGGCGCCAGCCGGGTACGAAACCGAAATCATCCAGCAGCAGCGACACTTCGGTGAGGTAGTGGTCCACGGACTGAATCAGCAACGTCCAGTCCCGGTCGCCCAGTTCGGAAAAGCGTTGTTCCTCCAGCGGGCCCTGTTCCAGATGCCAGGGGCCGTTGCCGGCGCCGCGGATCAGCCGTGATTCCACCTCCGGCTCCAGCGCCAGCCCGGCCAGGGTGTCCGCGTCCGGGTGCGCCAGACCGCTGGCGGCGCCGGCCATGAACAGGGGCGAGCGCTGCCAGTGGCGCGCCAGGAAATCCCGGGGCGCCATGGGCAAATTGAAGCGAGGCAGAGCGTTGGCGGCAGACATGGTCTCTGGGGCGACGCGGCGGCTACTGGACGCCGCGGGCCTGTTGGCCGGCGTTGCCCACGTAGGTGGCCGGGGTCAGCGCCTTGAGCCGCTCTTTGGCGTCCTCGGGGATCGCCAGGTCGTCGATGAAAGCGGCGAGGGTTTCCTGGTTAATCGCCTTGCCGCGGGTCAGCGCCTTGAGCTTTTCGTAGGGCTTTTCGATGCCGTAGCGGCGCATCACGGTCTGGATCGGCTCGGCCAGCACTTCCCAGGCGGCATCCAGATCGTCGGCGAGCCGCTCGGCGTTGATTTCCAGCTTGCCGATGCCTTTCAGGGCGGCTTCGTAGGCGATCAGGCTGTGTGCCAGGCCCACGCCCATGTTGCGCAGCACGGTGGAATCGGTGAGGTCACGCTGCCAGCGGGAAATCGGCAGCTTGCCGGCCAGGTGGTCCATGATCGCGTTGGCGATGCCCAAATTGCCTTCGGAGTTCTCGAAGTCGATCGGGTTGACCTTGTGCGGCATGGTGGAGGAGCCCACTTCGCCTTCCACCGCGCGCTGCTTGAAGTAGCCCAGCGAGATGTAACCCCACAGGTCGCGGTCGAAGTCCAGCAGGATGGTGTTGAAGCGCATCAGGGCGTGGAAGTATTCGGCGATCCAGTCGTGCGGCTCGATCTGGGTGGTGAAGGGGTTGAAGCTGAGCCCCAGGCCTTCCACGAAACGGCGGGCGAAGGCCGGCCAGTCCACTTCCGGGTAGGCGGCCAGATGGGCGTTGTAGTTGCCCACCGCGCCGTTGATCTTGCCGAGGATTTCCACCGCCGCGAACTGGTCACGTTGGCGCGTCAGGCGCGCCACCACGTTGGCCATTTCCTTGCCCACCGTGGTCGGCGAGGCGGACTGGCCGTGGGTGCGCGACAGCATGGCGGTGTCCGCCAGACCGTGAGCGAGCTTGCGGATGCCGCCGATTACCTGGTCCAGCTTGGGCAGCAGCTGCTCGCGGGCTTCGCGCATCATCAGGGCGTAGGACAGGTTGTTGATGTCCTCGCTGGTGCAGGCGAAGTGCACGAACTCGCTCATGGCGTCGAGCTCTTCATGCTCGGCCATGCGCTCCTTGATGAAGTATTCCACCGCCTTGACGTCGTGGTTGGTGGTGGCTTCGATTTCCTTGATCCGTTCGGCGTCCTTCTCTTCGAAGTCGCGGGTCACGCCGCGCAGGTGCCAGGCGGCCTTGCCGCTCATCAACGGCACTTCCGGGATCGCCTTGTCATGGGCCAGTTGTTCCAGCCAGCTCACTTCCACATGGACCCGATAGCGAATCAAACCGTATTCGCTGGTGATCGCGCGGAGGGATTCACACTTGCCGGCGTAGCGGCCGTCCACCGGGGAAACGGCGGTAAGGGAAGTAAAGCTGGACATGGGGCAACTCCTGAAGGGAATCCGATAGCGGCGCAATCATACAGCAAAATGGCGCCGGCCGCGTAGCGCCGGAACGGGCCGGGAACAGGCGCTATTTTTGGTTAATGTTGATTGTCAGGTTGAGGCTATAACTCACTGAATTTTATGCTTTCAAGAATTTCCAGTTGCTGCTTGCGCTGGAACAAAAGCCGCCAGCGGCGCCCGCCCAACTGGTGCCACAGAAAGGCGGCTCGCACCCCGGCCAGGAACAGCGCGCGGATGCGGGCGGCGTTGTCCTCGTCCTGCAGACGCGCCGGCTCGCCCTGGACGCGAATGCGGAACCGGAAAGTGCCCAGGGTATCCAGATAGATGCCCGCCAGGCGATGACAAAAAGTGACATTGGTGGTGCCACCCTGGAAATGTTGCCGCTGGCCCTCGAGAGCAATCAGACGGTGGCGCAGGATGCTGATCACGTCGCTGTTCTTGCGCAGCTTGGAGGACAGATGCAGCAGCGCCAGCGAGTAACTGAGCGGCCGGGCCGCCTGCCGCGTCTGCTCCCGGTTAAGGCTCTGCCGCAGCAAGCGCAGACCGTTCTGGAACAGCGCGGGACGCGGGTAGATGATGTCGAAGTCGGTGGCTTGCATGGTCATCACCCCGTCGAGCAGGGCTTCCATGGCGGCCTGGTCGCAGTCGCCGCTGCTGGCGATCTGGTCGGCCAGGGTGGCGGCCTCGAACACCGCGGCCAGAGCCAGGGCTTGTTGCTGCTGCGAATTCATCGCGTCTCCTCGATCACGGCGCCGCCCAGGCAGGTGTCGGCGTCGTAGAACACCACGGACTGGCCCGGTGTGACGGCCCGCTGGGGCTGGTCGAACACCACCCGCACGCGGCCCGCGCCGGCGTCTTCCACGCGACAAGCCTGGTCCGGCTGGCGGTAGCGGGTTTTGGCGGTGAGCCGGGCGGGCAGCGCCGGTGGCGCGCCGGCGATCCAGTCCACCGGCCCGCTGGTCAGTTCGTCGCGGTAGAGCAGTGGGTGGTCCTGGCCCTGCACGGCGATCAGCGCATTGCGGTCCAGATCCTTGCCGGCCACGTACCAGGGCGCGTCGCCAGCGTCGGCCAGGCCGCCGATACCCAGCCCCTGGCGCTGGCCCAGAGTGTAGTACATCAGGCCATCGTGGCGGCCGATGCGGTGGCCGGCGTCGTCCTCGATATCGCCGGGCTGGGCGGGCAGGTAGGTTTCCAGGAAATCCTTGAAGCGCCGCTCGCCGATAAAGCAGATGCCGGTGGAGTCTTTCTTTTTATGGTTGGCGAAGCCACGGTCGCCGGCCAGGCGGCGCACCTCGGGCTTCTCCAGGTCGCCGAGGGGGAACAGGGTGCGGGCGAACTTGTCACCGCCCACGGCGTGCAAGAAGTAGGTCTGGTCCTTGTTGTCGTCCACCGCGCGCAGCAGCCGGGCGTGCTCACCGCTGTGGTCCGCTTGGGCCCCGTGTTCTACCCGCGCATAGTGGCCGGTGGCGATGTAGTCGGCGCCCAGGGTCAGGGCGTGATCCAGAAAGGCGCGGAACTTGATTTCCTTATTACACAGAATGTCCGGGTTGGGGGTGCGCCCGGCGCGGTATTCGGCCAGGAAGTGCTCGAACACCCGGTCCCAGTACTCGGTGGCGAAATTGGCGGTGTGAAGCTCAAT
>JBELJS010000092.1:0-4903 GCA_042090255.1 Alcanivorax sp.
CCGGCGCCGCCGGCCTTTCGCGGGCCGGGCCCGCTCCTACAAGCCGGGGTTATTGCCCGTAGCGTCGGGCGTGCTGCAAGAAGTCGATTTCCTCGGCGCTGTCGGTGCGCTCCAGCACCCGGTTGCGGTGCGGGAAACGCCCGAAACGCTGGATGATGTCGCGGTGTTCTTCCGCGAATTTAAGGTTGTTGGCGATCTCGTCCTTGAGCGCCGCCGGCACCCGCCCGTGCAGGTCCTGGTAGCAGGCCACCGCGCGCTCCTGCAGGTCGACGTCCTCGGCGTGCATCAGCGGCATATAGAAAAACACCTGGCCGGCCCAACCCAAATGCCGGTCCATGCCGGTGGACAACCCTTCCAGGGCCAGCGTAGCGGCGTGATGGTCGCCGGCAAAGGCGTCCGCCGTGCCGCGATGGATATTCCGCGTAAACTGATCGAGCAGCAGAATCAACGCCAGCCTTGGGCCCGGCTCCCGCTCCCAGTCCACCAGATCCCGCCGCAGCGCCGCCGCCACCCGGTCACCGAACAGCTCGGCGATTTCCGCGTCCTGCCCGTCGCTGCTCTTGAACCAGCGCCGCCGCCGTGGCTCGGAGGGCCAGCCCCGGGCATCGTCGGTCTCGCCTTCCAGGCCGCCGCTGTCGCCCAGCCAATAATCGAGAATGTCCCGGTGCGGGATGCTGAAGTCCATGGTGGTTATCCTTTACAGGTCGCAGTGTTCCGGCAGCGCCGGTTTGATTGCCGGCCAGGCGTTGCTCAGCAGCCCCCGCTGCGCCTCGACGGTGGGGTGAATGCCATCGCGTTGCAATTGGCCCGCTTCCACCACGCCGTCGAGCAGGAACGGTACAAACGGCACCCCGGTTTGCTCGGCCACCTTCTCGAACGCCTGCTCGAACAGGCGAGTGTAGGCCCGGCCGTAATTGGGCGGAATACGCATGCCCAGCAGCACCGGCTCGGCGCCGGCTTTTTCGCTGAGTTCGATCATGCGGGTCAGGTTAGCACCCAACCGCTGGGGCGGCAGACCGCGCAGCCCATCGTTGCCACCCAGCTCGATCACCACGGTGTCCGGCTGGTGGCGCTCAAGCAGATCCGGCAGCCGCACCAGACCGCCGTCACTGGTATCACCGCTCACCGACGCGTTGTTCACCGGCAGCCCGGAACATTGCGTCTCCAGCCGTTGTCGTAAAAGGTGCACCCATCCCTGCGTTTCCTCGATACCATAGGCCGCGCTGATGCTGTCACCCAGCACCAGCACGCCCTCGGCGCGGGCGGAAAACGGCGTTACCAGTAAAACCAAAACGATCAGGCGTTCCCACATATGGCCTCGACTCCCGTGCTTGTCGCGCGACAACTTAGCAAAACGGTCTCCGCCCCGGAAGGCGAGCTGACCCTCTTGGAGCATATCGACCTCACCGTCCAAGGGGGAGACACTTTGGCCATCACCGGGCCGTCCGGTTCCGGAAAATCCACCTTACTGGGTTTGCTGGCCGGCCTGGACGTGCCCAGCGGCGGCGACGTGCGCCTCGCCGGCGAGCCGTTCAGCGGCCTCGACGAAGACGCGCGCGCCGCGCTGCGCGGGCGTTACTGCAGCTTCGTGTTCCAGGCGTTTCATCTGGTCGCCGACCTCACCGCCCTGGAAAACGTCATGCTGCCGCTGGAAATCGCCGGCGCCGACCGGGCCCGGGACAAGGCCCGGCACTGGCTGGCCCGGGTCGGCCTGGGCAAACGCGAACGGCATTTCCCGTCGCAGCTCTCCGGCGGCGAGCAGCAGCGCGTGGCCCTGGCCCGCGCCTTCGCCATGGAGCCCGCCCTGCTGTTCGCCGATGAGCCCACCGGCAGCCTGGACCGGGCCAACGGCGATCAGGTGGCGGAGATGCTGTTCGATCTGAACCGCGACCACGGCACCGCCCTGGTGCTGGTGACCCACGACCCGGCCCTGGCCCGGCACTGCGGCACCCATCACGAACTGGTGGAGGGCCGCCTGAGTGCCTGATTTGTCCCCGCGACCGCTACTTCGTCCCTGGCGTTCGTCCGCGTTCCGCATTCAGGCCCTGGCGCTGCTGGTGTGCACCCTGGCGATCGCGGCCGTGGTGCTGATGCGCGGCGAACTGGACCACCGCTTCGCCAACCGCACCGCCGAGGCGATCGGCGGCGACCTGGTGCTGGAAGGCAGCGAGCCGGCCACCCGGGCCCAGCGCGAGCAGGTGGCCGCCCTGCCCCATTCCCGGATCAGCGCCTTCAGCACCGTGCTGGTGCACGGCGACACCTTCGTACTCACCAGCGTCAAAGCGGTGGACGACGCCTACCCGCTGTACGGCGAGCTCACCGTGGCGGAGCAGCGCTTCGCCACGCCGGGCACCGTGGACCAGGGCCCGCCGCCCGGCGAGGTGTGGCTGGCCGGGCCGGCGCTGGATCGTCTGGAACAGAACGTGGGCGACACCGTCACCGTGGGCGAGCGCCAGTTGCGGATCGGCAAGGTGCTGGTCCGCGAGCCGGACCAGGGCGCCGGTTTCTACAGCATGAACCCCAGGGTGCTGATGAACCTGGAGGACGTGGACTCCACCGGCGTGCTGGCGCCGGGCACCCGGGTCGAATATGAACTGCGCATCGCCGCCCCCGGCGAGCAAATGGCCGGCGTCCTTGACCGGCTGGAACCCACCCTGGCGCCGCATCAGGAGATCGACACCCGCGAGGACGCCGCGATGCGCTCCATGGGGCCGATGCGGCAACTCAGCCTGTGGGGCCAGCTGTCGGTGATGATGGTGGTGCTGCTGTGCGGCGGCGCCGTCTACCTGGCCGCCGGCGTGCGCAGCGCCGAGCAGGCGCGCCGCTGCGCGGTGATGAAAACCTTCGGCGCCGGCCGCCGCCTTATCCTCGGCCAGATACTGGGCCGCGAACTGGCGGCGCTGTTGCCGTCCATCCTGGTGGGCCTGGCGCTGGCCGGCGGCGGCTTTCTGCTGCTGCAGCAATGGCTCGGCGACGCCCTCACCTGGCGGCCGTCCGTGCTCACCTGGCTGCTGTTGGCCCTGGCGCCGGTGGTGATCTGGGCCGGCTTCGCCCTGCCCCGGCTGTGGCGGCTGGCGGATCTGCCGGCGCGGCTGATCCTCGCCGACCGCCTGGAGGCCCCGGCGGCGCGCACCGGCCGTAATCTGCTCGGCGCCCTGCTGGCCCCGGTGCTGGTGGCGATGATGCTGTCCGGCTCGCTGGTGGCCCTGGGGCAGCTGTTGCTGCTGATGGTGGCCGTGGCGGTGGGCCTGCCGCTGCTGCTGTGGGGGCCGCTGCGCCTTGCCGACAAGGGCGGTGCCCGTCTGCCGCTGGCGCCGCGTCTGGCGCTGCGGCGCCTGGCCCGGCGCCCGATGACCACCCTGCCGATGCTGGCCGCCATGGTACTGGCCCTGGCGGTCATGTCCCTGGCCAGCCAGGTGGGCCAGCAGCTGCTGGGCCAGTGGCGCGCCAGCCTGCCGGAGAAGGCGCCCAACTATTTCGTGCTCAACCTGTTCGACCAGGATATGGACGCGTTCCGAAGCTGGCTGGACACCCACGACGCCGAGGTACCCGGCTTTTACCCGGTGGTCCGGGCC
The DNA here is from genome assembly GCA_042090255.1 of Alcanivorax sp. GTDB lineage: Bacteria > Pseudomonadota > Gammaproteobacteria > Pseudomonadales > Alcanivoracaceae > Alloalcanivorax. The sequence goes on from JBELJS010000092.1 coordinate 3,576, forward strand.
CGCCTCACCGAGGTGAACGGCCAGCCGGTGCGGGAAGCGGTCACCAAGGAAGACGAGGACGACCAGGGCCAGCGCGCCCTCAACCGCGACCTGTCGCTGACCCAGGCCGACACCCTGCCGGAGAGCAACCGGGTGACCGACGGGCGCTGGGTGGCCGGTGCCCCCGGCGAAGTGTCGGTGGAATCGGAACTGGCGGCATCCCTGGGCCTGAAGGTGGGCGACGAGCTCGGCTTCACCGCGCCCTCGGGCAGTGTGGCGGCCACCGTGGTCGGTTTGCGGGAGGTGGAATGGGAAAGCTTCGAGCCGAATTTCTACTTCATGTTCAGCCCCGGCACCCTGGAATCACTGAACCGGTACTGGCTGACCAGCTTCTACCTGCCCGAAGGTCAGGGCGCGGACCTGCCGGACCTGATCCGTCAGTTCCCGCAGATCACCCTGCTGGACGTCAACGCCCTGCTCGACCAGGCCCAGGACCTGATCGCCCGCGCCAGCCGCGCGGCCCTGGCCCTGGCGGTGCTGCTGCTGGCGTCCAGCGTGCTGGTGATGGCCGCCGCCTGGCTGGCGGGCAGCCAGCAGCGGCGCCGCGACGAGGCGCTGCTGCGGGTGCTGGGCGCGCGCTCCGCCCTGCTGCGCCGGGTGGCGGTGCTCGAACAGGCCCTGCTGCTCGGCGGCGCCGCCCTGTTCGCGCACCTGCTGCACCTGGTGGCGCTCTGGCCGCTGGGCGCGCGCCTGTTCGATGGCGACATGCCGCTGTCCTGGTGGATCCTGCTGCCCTGGGTGCTGATCGTGCCGATGCTGGCAATCCAGTGGCTCAAGCCGCGACGTCACAGCGCACCGCTGGCCCGCCTGATGTCCTGACCGCTACCGGAATTGTGGGAGCGGGCCCCGCCCGCGAAAGAAAGAAACTTGTGCGAGCGGGCCCGGCCCGCGAAAGGGTGGCTTTAGCCACCCGGCAAAGGTTGCCCCGCGGGATCCCAGAGATCTTTCTCTCCAGTGTCCGGTGCTCCGTATCCGAGACGCGGGGCAATGGTGGTGCCTTCCGGGATCGCTCAAGCCATCCCTGGCCGCTCTCATTTGGCCATCCATGGCCAAATAGGTCCCTCCAGGCTCCACCATTGCCCCGCTCACTGGGTAACTCCCACCGCCACGGGTCAAAACCACCGCCCGGACCCTCAAAGAAGCTCTGATTGTAGGAGCTTGCCTTGCAAGCGAAAGGCCGGCAAAGCCGGCCGGCAACGGTTGCCCCGCAGGATTCCAGAGATGCTGATGGTGCTGTCGTTAGAGAGGTCTCTGGCATCCTGCCGGGAGCTTCGCTCCCTTTCGCGGGC
>JBELJS010000005.1:0-91816 GCA_042090255.1 Alcanivorax sp.
GCAACCTTTGCCGGGAGCTTCGCTCCCTTTCGCGGGCGGGGCCCGCTCGCACAAAGGCCGCTCCGTACAACCTCTAGTCCCCCGGCGAAGCCGACCGTTCGCGTCGGTAATGCCGGGGCGCTACGCCCATTACTTTTTTGAACAGGCGTGAGAAGTAGTAGGGGTCGTCGTAGCCCAGGTGGCGGGCGATGTCGCTGACGCCCAGGTCGCTGACGTCCAGAAGGTAGCAGGCGCGGCTGATCTTGAGGTGCTGAAAGGCCTGCATCGGCGTCTGCCCGGTGAGGCGTTTGTATTCGCGAATAAAGTGATAGCGCGACAGGGTGCTGGTGTCGGCGACCAGGTCGTTCAGGGCGAGCCGCTCGTGGAGGCGGCGTTGCAGATAGCTCTGCACCCGGTCCACGTCCAGCGCCGCCTGGCGGGCCTGCTGGCGGCGGCGTACCAGAGCCAGGAAGGTAAGCAGGCCGCGCAGCACGTTGGCGGCGTGCACCTGATGGTGAATCTGAAAGCTGACGGCGGTGGCGAGCAGCACTTCGAATTCCTCACTGAGCCGCGAGTGCAGCCCCACCGGTACCAGGCCGGCGCGCGGGTCGGGCTCGATGGCGTCAAAAAAAAGGTCCACGGCGACGCCGCCCAGGTGCACCCAGTAGATAGTCCAGGGGTCGTCCGGGCGGGCCCGGTAGCGGTGCGGCTGGCCCTCGCGGAACAGCAAAACGTCGCCGGGGCCCACCGGACGGGTGTCGCCGCCCAGGTCCACCTCGCCCTGGCCGGCCACGCACTAAATCAGCAGGTGATCGCGGGGCGAGGCGCGCCCCATCTGATGGCCGGCGGCGCGCGGGTAATAGCCCACCCCGTGGGGCAGGCAGTCACCGCATAGCGGGTGCGCGCCCAGGGTCTGAATCAGCGCCTGGGGCACGACAATGCGGCGACCGTCCCGGGGCAACGGCCACTGCGAGGTTTCGATAACGGAGACATCGCTGGAATCCATACCGCAATATAGTCCATTAGTGATCAATAGAAACCATCCGCATGGGGACGATACTGTGGTACACCATAGCAATAATAGAACAACACCCCACTTTCGGAGGCTCCATGACCACGCGACTGCCGCAACTGATCAACGGCGAATTCCAGCAAAGCCAGACCCACACCTGGATTCCCGTCACCAACCCGGCCACCCAGGAGGTGCTCTGCGAAGTGCCGGCGGCCACCGCCGAGGAAATGGAAAGCGCCATCCGCTCCGCCCGCGAGGCCTTCCTGGCATGGCGTGAAACGCCGGTTTCCGAGCGCGCCCGGGTGATGCTGCGCTACCAGCATCTGCTCAAGGAACACCACGACGAAATCGCCGAGGTGCTGGCCAAGGAAACCGGCAAGGTATTCGCGGACGCCAAGGGCGACGTGTGGCGCGGCATTGAGGTGGTGGAGCACGCCGCCAACATTGCCTCGCTGATGATGGGCGAGACGGTGGAAAACGTGGCACGCGGTATCGACGGCCACGCCTGGACCCAGCCGCTGGGGGTGTGCGCGGGCATCACCCCGTTCAACTTCCCGGCGATGATTCCGCTGTGGATGTTCCCGATGGCCATCGCCTGCGGCAACAGCTTCGTGCTCAAGCCCTCCGAACAGGACCCGATGACCCCCAATATTCTCGCCGAGCTGTTTCTGCGCGCCGGCGCGCCCAAGAACCTGCTGCAAGTGATCCACGGCGGCAAGGAGCAGGTGGATACCTTGCTTACCCACCCGGAGATCAAGGCGGTGTCGTTCGTCGGCTCGGTGCCGGTGGGCCAGCACGTCTACCGCACCGCCACCGACCACCTCAAGCGCGCCCAGTGCTTCGCCGGCGCCAAGAACCACATGGTGGTAATGCCCGACGCGCGCAAGGATCAGGTGATCAGCAACCTGGTGGGCGCCTCCTGCGGCGCCGCCGGCCAGCGTTGCATGGCGATCAGCGTGGCGGTGTTCGTGGGCGAGTCCAAACAATGGATCGAGGAACTCAAGGACGAGCTGGCCAAGATCCGCCCCGGCGCCTGGGACGACGAGAACGCCGCCTACGGCCCGCAGATCAGCCCCAAGGCCCGCGACCGGGTGCTGACGCTGATCAAGCAGGGCCAGGAAGAAGGCGCCACCTGCCTGCTGGACGGTTCCGATTGCAGCGTCGACGGGCTGCCCGACGGCAACTGGGTGGGGCCCACCCTGTTCAGCGACGTGACCCCGGAAATGGCGCTCTATAAAGAAGAGATCTTCGGCCCGGTGCTGTGCTGCATGACCGTGGACACCCTGGAAGAGGCCCTTGAGCTGGTGAACCACAGCCCCTACGGCAACGGCACCTCGATCTTCACCGCCAGCGGCGCCGCCGCGCGCAAGTACCAGCACGAGGTGGAAGTGGGCCAGGTGGGCATCAATGTGCCGATTCCGGTGCCGCTGCCGTTCTTCAGCTTCACCGGCTGGAAAGGCTCTTTCTACGGCGACCAGCACGCCTACGGCAAACAGGCGGTGCGCTTCTACACCGAGACCAAGACCGTCACCAGCCGCTGGTTCGACGACGACATTCCGGACGGCGCCCACGGCGGCCCCAATATGACCATTAACCTGAAATAGCCATGGACTTTAACTTCACCGACGAGCAGCTGGCGTTCCGCGATACCGCGCGTCAGTTCGCCGACAAGGCACTGGCGCCGTTCGCCGCCGAGTGGGATCTGCACGGCACCTTCCCCAAGGACACCATTCGCCGCGCCGGCGAGCTGGGTTTCTGTTCGCTGTACTGTGACGAGGACCAGGGCGGCATGGGCCTGAGCCGGCTCGACGCGGCGCTGATCTTCGAGCAGATGGCGGCGGGCTGCACCTCCACCACCGCGTTCATCACTATCCACAACATGGCCACCTGGATGCTGTCGCGGTTCGGCTCCGAGGCGGTGCGCCAACGCTGGAACGGGCCGCTGATGAGCGGCGAGGCGTTGGCCTCGTATTGCCTCACCGAGCCGGGCGCCGGCTCCGACGCGGCGTCGCTGAAAACCAGCGCCCGCCGCGACGGCGACCACTATGTGCTGAACGGCGCCAAGGCGTTCATTTCCGGCGCCGGCGATACCGACCTGCTGGTGCTGATGGCGCGCACCGGCGAGCCCGGCGCCGGCGGCATTTCCTGCTTCGCGATTCCGGCGGACACGCCCGGCGTCAGCTACGGCCGCAACGAGGACAAGATGGGCTGGAAAAGCCAGCCCACCCGGGCGGTGATTCTCGAGGACGCGCGCATCCCGGTGGAAAACCGCATCGGCGACGAGGGCCAGGGCTTCAAGATCGCCATGGCGGGTCTGGACGGCGGCCGCATCAATATCGCCAGCTGCTCGCTGGGCGCGGCCTCGGCGGCGCTGGCCCAGGCGCAGAGCTATGTACAGGAGCGCCGCCAGTTCGACCAGCCGGTGAGCGAGTTCCAGAGCGTGCAGTTCACCCTGGCGGACATGGCCACCCACCTGGTGGCCGCCCAGCAGATGGTGCGGCTGGCGGCCTGGAAACTGGATAACGGCGACGCCGACAAGGGCACCTTCTGCGCGATGGCCAAGCGACTGGCCACCGACCTGTGCTTCGACGTCTGCAACCAGGCGCTGCAACTGCACGGCGGCTACGGCTACATCAAGGAATACCCGCTGGAGCGCTATGTGCGCGACAGCCGCGTGCACCAGATTCTGGAAGGCACCAACGAAATCATGCGGGTGATCATTGCCCGCCGGGTACTGAAAGACCTGAGCTTTTTATAAGGCCCGATTTAAAAAGGAGAACAATATGAACATCGGATTCTTTGGCGTCGGCAATATGGGCGGGCCGATGGCCGCCAATCTGGTCAAGGCCGGCCACACGGTGACCGCCTTCGACCTGGTGCCCGAGCTGCTCAAGACCGTGGAAGCGGAAGGCGTCGCCGTGGCCGCCGACCCGCAAGCGGCGGTGGCCGGCGCCGACATGGTGATCAGCATGCTGCCGTCCGCCGGCGCGGTCACCGGCCTCTACCTGGGCGACGACGGCGTGCTGGGCGCGATCCACCCGGACACGTTGATTATCGACTGCTCGACCATCGACGCGGATACCGCGCGCCGGGTGGCCACGGCCGCCGCCGACAGCGGTCGCACTATGATCGACGCGCCGGTCTCCGGCGGCGTCGGCGGCGCCAAGGCGGGCACGCTCACCTTTATCTGCGGCGGCCCGGAAGCGGCGGTGGAGCGCGCCCGCCCGGTGCTCGACGGCATGGGCAAGAACGTGCTCCGCGCCGGTGACAACGGCGCCGGCCAGGTGGCGAAAATCTGCAACAACATGCTGCTCGCCGTGCACATGATCGGCACCGCCGAGGCCCTGCAACTAGGCGCCGACCACGGCCTGGATCCGGCGGTACTGTCCGACATCATGAAAGCCAGCTCCGGGCGCAACTGGTCCCTGGAGGTGTACAACCCCTGGCCCGGCATAATGGACGGCGTGCCGTCCAGCAACGACTACAACGGCGGCTTCGCGGTGAAGCTGATGAACAAGGACCTGGGCCTGGCCCTGGAAGCGGCGCTCGCCAGCCAGTCCAGCACGCCCATGGGGTCGCTGGCGAAAAGCCTGTACGCCGCCCTCGGCAACCAGGGCCTGGGCGGCAAGGACTTCTCCAGCATCCAGACGTTCTTCAAACACCGCGAGCCGTAGCGGCGGTCAGTCCTGGATGCGCCGCCAGGGGCGCGCCTGCTCCAGTTCGAAGGCCAGTTCCAGCAGGGTTTTTTCGGCGCCCTGCAGGGCCGAGAACTGCACGCCGATGGGCAGGCCCTCGCGGCTTTCGCCCAGCGGCAACGACAGCGCCGGGCTGCCGGAGGCGTTGTTGGCCGGGGTGAAGCTGACGTACTTGATCAGCCGGTCGATCAGCACCTCGAAGTCCACATTGGGGCTCAGATAGCCAAGCGGTGGCGTGGTGTGGGCGAGCACCGGCGACAGCACCACGTCGTACTGTTGGAACGAGCGGGCGTAGGCGTTCCAGGTGCGTTTAAGCTGATAGAGCATGGCCGGCGTCTTCCACAGGTTGCGCCGGTAATAACGGCTCAGCCCCTGGGTCAGGCCGTCCAGCTGCCCGGTATCGAAGCCGGGCCCGAACAGGGCCCGTCCGAAAGTGCTCACCATGAACGCCATGAAGCCGTAATAGAGCACGAAATCATCGATAAAGCGGCGCTCCAGCGGCACCGGCGCTTCTTCCACCTGGTGGCCGAGCCCGGCCAGCAGATGGCCGGCGTCTTCCACCGCCGCGCGGGTCTGCGGGCAGGTGGGGCTGCCGGTAATGGAATCCATCACCAGGCCCACGCGCAGGCGCCGCCGGCCCGGCCCTTCGACCCGCCCGATCGGCGGCAGCTTGGGGTTGCGGTAATACTGCTCGGCGGCGGCGAAGAAGTTGGCGGTGTCGCGCACGCTGCGGGTGAGCACGCCCTCGGCGATGATGTCGATGGGCAATGAGCGGGACGCTTCCGATTTCACCAGCCGCCCACGGGTGGGCTTGAGCCCCACCAAGCCGCAACAGGCGGCGGGAATGCGGATTGAGCCACCGCCATCGTTGCCGTGGGCGAGGGGCACCGCGCCGGCCGCCACCAGGGCGGCACTGCCGCCGGAAGAAGCGCCGCTGGAATAGCCTGGCGCCCAAGGATTGCGGGTGGCCGGCGCGCCGGCGTATTCGGTGGTGGCGCTGAAGCCGAAGTCCGGTAGTCGGGTTTTGCCCAGCAGCACGAACCCCTGGTCCAGATACTGGCGCGCGAAGTGGCTGTCCCTGGCCGCGTTACGCGGCCGCACGGCGCGGGCACCGTGCCCGGTGGGCAGGCCCGCCACATCGATATTGTCCTTGATCAGGCTGGGGATGCCGGCGAACTCACCGCCGTCCTGCTGGCGCCGGTCGGCACCCTGGCGGGCGGCTTGAAAGGTGTCCAGCGCCAGCCCGTTCAGCGCCGGGTTCACCGCCTGGATTCGCTCTATGGCGGCTTCGGTGAGCTGCGCCGCGCTGCGCTCGCCACGGCGCAACAAGTCGGCCAGGGCGGTGGCGTCGTGGTCGCCGAGGGCATCATCACGGAAGGCATGAAGGCGCGCTTCGGGGGCGGGTCCGGCGTATTGATTCATCGGTGTGTCCTGCTGTGAAGGCGGTCAAGGACTAAATCGTACCATGGTACCACATTCACAGCAGGCCAATCCGCCAGCGGCGCGGACCTAGCCCCTGGCCCGGTCCACCCGTTTCCCTTGGGCCAGCATCACCCGCGCCAGATGCACCAGGTCGGCGATGCTGGTGACCACCGCGTCCGGGCGGTGCGGGTGGCTGACGGTGTTGGGAAAGATCTTGTCGAGCCAGGAATCGGGCCAGCCGGCGCCGTTATAGAAGATCGCGGTGATGCCCGCTTCCTTGGCGGCGATCACGTCGGTGGTGCTGTCGCCCACGTACCAGCAGTTTTCCGCCGGCGTCAGGCCGAGGTTGTCCAGCGCCTTGAGCAGCATATCCGGCGCCGGCTTGCGGTGTGCCACGTCGTCACCGCAGACAATGGTGTCGAACAGATCGCCCCAGCCGGTGCCGTCGACAATGCGCAATTCGTGTTGGAGAAACTCCCGTTTGCGGTTGGAGATCAACGCCACCGGCACCCCGGATTGGCGCAACCGCTCAAGCTGAACCCGGATGTCGCCCTCAAGCGGGTGGACCTCATCCACATACTTTTTATAGCAATCGTCAAAGGCATGATGAATGCGGCGTTTGGCATCGCCGTCGGCGCCAAACAGCACCTCGAAGATATCGGTGCGCGAAATTTTCCGCTGGGCGGTGATCTTGGGGTGCAGCTTGTTGTTGTCACGCACGTACTTGACCAGCTTGGCATCCTCAATGGTCTTCGACTCCTCGGGTTTGAGCAGTCGGTCCCAGAGCCCCAGCTCCTTGAGCCTGGGCAACACATCGTCGACGGCGTGGTACATGGCGTCGTGGGTGTCCACCAGGGTGGCGTGCCAGTCGATCAATACCGCCGCGGGCTGATCGTGGGGCAGTTGCAGAATACTCATGGCTCCACGTCTCCTCCTTCGCGTCCGGCACGGGTGCCATGCCGGAGCCTGTATCACTTTAACACAGCGTTGCCAGCACGCCGGGCTTAAGCATTTTTTACGCTTGGTCGCTGATGCCATCCGCGCCAGAGGGCTATGCTGGTGAGGCAGTGAGCAACGTGAGCAACACCCACGGAGGCACGCATGGGCAAGGATGGGCTCGATGATTACCGCCGCAAGCGAGACCTGGACACCAGCCGCGAGCCGGCGGGCGGCAGCGGCAGCGAACACCGGTTCGTGATTCAAAAGCACGACGCCAGCCGTCTGCATTATGATTTCCGGCTGGCGTTCGATGGCGCGTTGAAATCCTGGGCGGTGCCCAAGGGGCCTTCCACCGATCCGCGCGAAAAGCGACTCGCGGTGCAGGTGGAAGACCACCCGCTGGATTACGCCGATTTCGAGGGCGTGATCCCCGAAGGGCACTACGGCGCCGGCACCGTGATGGTCTGGGACCAGGGCGGCTACCGCAACTTGCTCGCCGACAAGGCGTCGCCCAAGGACATGGCCACCGCCTACCGCGACGGCCTGCTGGAAGTGTGGCTGGACGGCGACAAACTGAAAGGCGGCTACGCGCTGAAGCGCTTCCGTGACGGTGACAAACCCCAGTGGCTGCTGATCAAGATGGACGATGAGCACGCCGACGCGCGCCGCAACCCCACCTCCACGCAGAACCGTTCGGCGAAAAGCGGCCGCACCCTGGCGCGCATCACCCGCGACAGCAAGGCGGAGCACGACCATGAGTAACCGCACCCTGACCGTGGACGGTGAAACCATCAGCCTGTCCCATCCGAACAAGGTGTTGTTCCCGGAAGACGGCCTGACCAAAGCGGATCTGGCGGACTACTACCAGCGGGTGGCGCCGATGATGTTGCCGCACCTGCGCGGTCGCGCCCTGACGCTACACCGCTTCCCGGACGGCATCGGCGCGAACGGCTTCTACCAGCAGAATCGCAGCGATCATTTTCCGGACTGGCTGCCCGCCGCGCACATCGATCATCCCGGCGACACCGGCCCGGTGACACACATTCTGTGCGAGCGCGCCGCCGACCTGATCTATCTGGCAAGCCAGGCCACGCTGACACTGCACGCCTGGCTCAGCCGGGTGGACCGGCCGCAGCGGCCGGATCAACTGGTGTTCGACCTGGATCCGCCCGGCGACGACTTCGAGCCGGTGCGCCAGGCCGCCTGGCAGGTGGGTGACGCCCTGCGCAACGCCGGGCTCACACCGTTCGTGAAAACCACCGGCTCGCGCGGGCTGCACGTGGTCGCGCCGCTGAAGCCGGGCGCCGACTTCGACCGGGTGCGGCACGCCTGCCGGCGCCTGGCGGATCACCTGGTGGCCCGCCATCCGGACGCGCTCACCGCCGAACAGCGCAAGAACAAACGGCACGGCCGTCTCTACCTGGACATCATGCGCAACGCCTTCGGCCAGACCGCGGTCGCGCCCTACGCGGTACGCGCCAAACCGGGCGCGCCGGTGGCCACGCCGCTGGACTGGAACGAGGTGAACGATGCGGATATCGGGCCGCGCCGCTACCGCCTCGATAACCTGTTCCGGCGCCTCGGTCAGAAAGACGACCCCTGGGCGGACATGGCGCACAGCGCGGCGGACATCGACAAGCTGGAAACGGCGCTGGCGGCGTGGGAGCAGGACTGAGGTCCGCGCCGCCGTTGGCACGGGTTACTGGGCGGCGGCCATTTCCTCACGGTAGGTGCCGGCCAGGCGGACTTTGGCATCGGCGCTCAACGCGCGCCCGGCGAGTTGGAATACCTCCTGCTCCTCTTCGTCGAGATGGTGGGTCACCAGGTCCCGCAGCTTTTTGGCCGTCGCCAGCCAGCCCGGCGAACTGAAATCCGTGTCTCCTAGTTCTTCCACCAGTTCATCGATCTCATGATGCTCGGCGACACTGTGCCGGGCTTTTTCCTGGGTCATGTCCATTTCCATCATGGGAATGTAGAGCGCCCGCTCCTCGGCGGCGGCGTGGCTGGTCAGTGCCTTCTTCACCTTGGCGAACAGTTCCTCGCGACCTTCGCTGTCACCGTGGGTCTTGATCAGAAGGTCCAGCAGGGTGCGTTGGGTGTCATGGTCTTCTCTGAGTGCTTCGAACAACGTCATGGGTTGCGTCTCCTTTGCTCGCGAGCAATGAGTGCTGCCTGTACTGAAGGTTTGATTCCAAGATACCCGAAGGCGCCGCACCCGGCGCCGTTGTTTACCGGAATTTACAGCCGCGCCGCTATTCCGGTTCCAAAAGACGCGGACCCGGGCCGTCCTCCGAGAGTTCGTCCAGGGGATTGCGCAACCGGCAGGCGTTGATGGAGAGACAGCCGCAGCCGATGCAACCGTCAAGCTGATCACGAAGTTGCGTCAGGCTTTGAATGCGCTCGTCCAGATCATGACGCCAATGCGCCGACAGACGTTTCCAGTCATGGGCGTTGGGGGTGCGGCCGTCCGGCAGCTCCGCCAGCGCCCGGGCGATCTCCGCGAGTGGAATGCCGATCCGCTGCGCCACCTTGATTACCGCCACGCGACGGAGCACGTCACGGCTGTAGCGGCGCTGGTTGCCGCTGCTCCGGTAGCTGTGAATCAAGCCCTTCTTTTCATAGAAGTGTAATGCCGACACCGCCACGCCGCTGCGTCGGGCCACGTCCCCCGGCGTTAACGCCTTGCCGATATCGACCACCGCTATCTTGCCCATCGTGACAACCTTTTCCACTTTGTCTTGATCTCAACCTTACTTCAGGTCTCAAAGTGACGTCCAACGATCAGCACCCAAGCGAGGAGACGAACCATGTCAAAACCGATCAAGGTCGCGGTGATCTACGGCAGCGTCGTTCTCAGGCATACTACGGTGTCGTTTTTCGCGGTCCCCGAACGACCCAATGGGAACACAACGAAAACATCCAAGGAGCCGTCGTGAGTAACATCATTTCCGTGCAACAGCTCAACAAGACGTATGACTCCGGCTTCCGCGCCCTCAAGGGTGTGAATCTGGAAATCCGTCGGGGCGAGATCTTCGCCTTGCTGGGCCCCAACGGCGCCGGCAAGACCACGCTGATCAGTGTCATCTGCGGCATCGTCAATCCCAGCGGCGGCACCGTGCTGGCCGACGGCCACGACATCGTGCGGGATTTCCGCGCCGCCCGTTCGTCCATCGGTCTGGTACCCCAGGAACTGTCCACCGACGCCTTTGAAACGGTCTGGGCCACGGTCACTTTCAGCCGCGGCCTGTTCGGCAAACCCAAGGACCCGGCCTACGTGGAGAAAGTGCTGCGCGACCTGTCGCTGTGGGACAAGCGCAAAGAGAAGATCATCGCTCTGTCCGGCGGCATGAAGCGGCGCGTGATGATCGCCAAGGCGCTGGCCCACGAGCCGCGCATTCTGTTTCTCGACGAGCCCACCGCTGGCGTGGACGTCGAGCTGCGCCGGGATATGTGGGAAATGGTGCGCGGTCTGCGCGAAAACGGCGTGACCATTATTCTGACGACACACTACATCGAAGAAGCGGAAGAGATGGCCGACCGGGTCGGCGTGATCAATCGCGGCGAGATCATCCTGGTGGAGAACAAGCACACGTTGATGGAGAAGCTGGGCCGCAAGGAGCTGCGCCTACAGCTTTCCGAACCGCTGGCGGCGGTGCCGGAAAGCCTGGCGCCGTTGTCACTGACGCTGTCCACCGACGGCCATGAGCTGGTGTACAGCTTCGACGTCCGCCACGAGCATGGCGACATCGCCGGCCTGTTGCGCCGCCTGGGCGAGCTGGGCATTGAGTTCCGCGATCTGCGCACCCGGGAAAGCTCGCTGGAGGAAATTTTCGTCGACCTGGTCCATAACGGTAACCCGGGCGGCCAGGACACCACGCAACCCGCCGCCGGAGACAGCCAATGAACCTGCACGCGATTCGCGCCATCTATCTTTTCGAAATGGCCCGCACCTGGCGTACTCTGATGCAAAGCATCGCCTCACCGGTGATTTCCACTTCGTTGTACTTCGTGGTGTTCGGTTCGGCGATCGGCTCGCGCATGGTGGAGATCGACGGCATCAGTTACGGCGCCTTCATCATCCCCGGTTTGATCATGCTGATGCTACTGAACGAAAGCATCTCCAACGCCTCGTTCGGCATCTACATGCCGAAATTCAGCGGCACCATCTACGAAGTGCTGTCGGCGCCGGTGTCCTATGTGGAAGTGGTGCTGGGCTATGTGGGCGCCGCCGCCAGCAAGTCGATTATTCTCGGCCTATTGATCCTCGCCACCTCGCGCCTGTTCGTGGATTTCGGCATCGAGCACCCGTTCGCCATGCTGTTCTTCCTGGTGCTCACGGCGGTGACGTTCAGCCTGTTCGGTTTTATTATCGGTATCTGGGCGGATGGCTTCGAAAAGCTGCAGATCATTCCGATGATGATCGTCACACCGCTGACGTTTCTCGGCGGAACGTTTTATTCCGTGAATATGCTGCCGCCATTCTGGCAAACGGTGACGCTGTTCAACCCGGTGGTGTATCTGATCAGCGGCTTCCGCTGGAGCTTTTACGGCGTGGCCGACGTGAACGTGGCGGTGAGCCTGGGCATGACGGTGCTGTTCATGGTGCTCTGCCTGGTGACCATTTGGTGGATATTCAAAACCGGTTACCGGCTGAAAAACTAGTCCTTATCGTCCTTGGCGCCGGACTTACGGTTCGCTTTGGCCAGTTCCTCCATGTCTTCGCGGGGCATGTAGTCCAGGTCCCAGTGGCTGGTGTGGCTTTCTTTAAGACGGCGGCGGCCCCGGTGCAAGTCCTCCGGGTCGTCGTCCGGATGAGCGGCGCCGTGCTCGCCGAGATTGGCGTGGGGGCCCGGCTCCGGGTGGTGCATGCGCACCTCGGATTCATCCGGGTCGGGTTTTCGCGCTCCGCCGAACAAAAGGCGAAGCTTTTCAAACAATGCGTTCATGGTATCTCCTGACCGGCGTTTCAACGTCCAAGTCCGGCGCTTATCATGGTGCACCTTACTACCGGGAAACGGAAACCGTTGTGAACCTGAATCTCACCGACCTGCTTCTACTCGCCGCGCTGGCCATCGGCGCGGCGCTGTTCTGGCGCTCCCAGCGCATTCGTGAAACCGCGCTGCGCGCCACCCGACGGCATTGCGAGCGCGAAGAGGTGGTCCTTCTGGATCAAACCGTGGGCCTCAAACGCTTCCGCCTGGCCCGCGACGACCAGGGCCGCTGGGGTCTGTGGCGCATCTACGCGTTTGAGTTCACGGTCACCGGCGGCGAGCGCTATCAAGGTGAAACCCGGCTGCGCGGCGAGCGGGTGCACAGTGTGGTATTGCCGCCGCACCGCTTTTAGAGCCCGGTCCAGCCCCCGCTTTTACACCTTTTTCCCTTCCTCCACTTTTCACACTGCCTTGATCGGCGTACCCATGAAGGGCATTTTCGTCAGGAGGCAAGGATGTCCTACGCTGACCGAGTCGAACGCATTCAGCCGTCGTTGACGCTGAAAATCAACGCCGAGGCGGCGGCGATTCAAGCCGACCGTCGTGGTGGCGACGCCGTAGCCCGCCTGGGCGCCGGCGAACCGGATTTCGAAACCCCGGACGGCGTGAAGCGCGCCGCCCACCAGGCCATCGACCGCGGTTTCACCCACTACACCGCGGTGGACGGCTACGACGGCCTGAAGCAGGCGGTGCGGAAAAAATTCCGCCGTGATAACAACCTGCATTTTCAGGACGATCAGGTTCTGGTGACCTGCGGCGCCAAACAGGCACTCTATGACCTCTGCCAGACCCTGCTGCGCCCCGGCGACGAAGCGGTGGTGCCCCGCCCCTATTGGGTCACTTACCCGGCCCAGGTGACCCTGGCCGAAGCCCAGACCGTGTACCTGGATCTCGACGCCGAGGACGGCTACTTGCCGCGCGCCGAGCGCCTGAACGCGGCGCTTACCGACGCCACGCGACTGGTGTTTCTGAACAGCCCAATAACCCCACCGGGCGCATCTATGACCGCGACACTCTGGAAGCCCTGGCCGAGGTCCTGCGGCGTTACCCGCGTGTGTTCATTGTCAGTGACGACATCTATGAACATCTCAACTGGACCGGCGAGCCGTTCCGCAATCTGCTCAATGTGGCGCCGGATCTGGCCGACCGCTGCTTCATCGTTAACGGCGTGTCCAAAGCCTACGCCATGACCGGCTGGCGGGTCGGCTTCGTGGCCGGCCCCGCCGACGCCATCGCGGCAATGAAAAAGGTACAGGGCCAGAGCACCGCCGGCGCCGCCAGCATCAGCCAATACGCCGCAACCGAAGCGCTGCTCGGCGATCAGGCGCCGGTGCGGCGCATGGTGGAAGCTTACCAGCGTCGCCACGACCACGTCGTCCCGGCACTGGACGAGTTACCCGGCGTGCACTGCCCGCGCTCGGACGGCACTTTTTACGCCTTCCCGGATGTGCGCGAGGCAATCGCGCGCCTGCACGGCATCGACAACGACCAGCAACTGGCGGAGGCGCTGCTGCACCAGGCCGGCGTGGCCGTGGTGCCAGGCAGCGGCTTCGGCGCCCCCGGAAGGTTACGGGTGTCGTTCGCCGCCGACATGAACACCATAGAAATCGGCTTGCGCAGGCTGCGCGAGTTTTTGCGATAGCCAGGAGGCAGTATGAGCAAAGCAACGGTAGGCGACTTCATTATTGATCGGCTGCATCAATGGGGCATTGACCGTGTGTTCGGTTATTCCGGTGACGGCATCAACGGCGTGATGAGCGCACTGCGCCGCGACGACCGGGTGACACTGGTGCAGCCTCGCCACGAGGAACTGGCGGCGTTCATGGCCTGCGGGCATGCCAAGTACACCGGCCGCCCCGGCGCCGTGGTGACCACCTCCGGCCCCGGCGCGATTCACGCGCTCAACGGCCTCTACGACGCCGCCAAGGATCACATGCCGGTAGTCGCGGTGGTCGGGCAGCAGGCACGCATCAGCCTGGGGTCGGACTTCCAGCAAGAAGTGGACCTGGGCAGCCTGTTCAAAGACGCCGCCGGCTATGTGCAGACGCTGATGGCACCGGCCCAGGCGCGCCATGTGATCGACCGGGCGGTGCGCATCGCCGAGGCGGAGCGCACCGTCAGCGTGGTGGTGGTGCCCAATGACCTGCAGGACGAGCCCATGGCGGAGCCGCCCGGCGGCCATGGCGCCACTTGGTCCGGGGTCGGCTACCGGCCGTCGGTGCGTCACGCCGCCGCTGCCGATCTGGACGCCGCCGCCGAGGTGCTCAACGCTGGCGATAAAGTGGCGATCCTGGCTGGCGCTGGCGTCAAGGATGCCGTCGAGCCGTTGCTGAAACTGTCCGAGGCGCTGGGTGCCGGCATCGCCAAGGCGGTGCTCGCCAAGACCATGATTTCCGACTATCAGCCGGGGGTGACTGGCACCCTGGGGCTGCTGGGGACCGAGCCCAGTGACCGTATGATGCGCCACTGCGATACCCTGCTGCTGGTGGGCACCAGCTTCCCCTACGCCGAGTTTTTGCCCCAGGAAGACCAGGCGCGAGCGGTGCAGATCGACATCGACGCCGCCAACCTGGGGCTGCGCTACCCCACCGAGGTGAACCTGCACGGCGACGCCGCCGCTACCCTGGAAGCGTTGCTGGAGCGCATCACGCCGAAACAGGACAAAAGCTGGCGCGCGGATCTGGAAGAACAAATCGCCGAGTGGTGGGAGACCGTCGAGGCCCGCGCCTACACCAGCGCCGAACCGCTTAACCCGCAGCGCATTTTCTGGGAGCTGTCATCGCGGCTGCCGGACGACACCCGCCTGGCCGCCGACGTGGGCACCGCCACCGACTGGTACGCGCGCTTTTTGAAGGTGAACGGCAAGGTGCGGGGCACCACGTCCGGCGGGCTCGCCTCCATGGGCAACGGCGTGCCCTACGCCCTGGCGGCAAAGTTCGCCGAACCGGACAAGCCGGTGGTCGCCATGGTCGGCGACGGCGCCATGCAGATGATCGGCAATAACGGCCTGATTACCGCCGCCCACTACTGGCGGGAATGGTCGGACCCGAGACTGGTGATTCTGGTGCTGAACAACCGTGACCTGAACCAGGTGACCTGGGAGCAGCGGGTAATGGAAGGCGACCCGAAGTATGAGTCGTCCCAGGCGCTGCCGGATTTCGACTACGACCGCTACGCCGAGATGCTGGGCCTGCGCGGCCTGCGGCTGGATAGCCCGGACCAGGTGGTGCCGGTGCTGGAGGAAGCCCTGAACGCGGATCGTCCGGTGGTCATCAATGCGGTGGTGGACCCCAACGTACCGCCGCTGCCCACTCATATGGAATGGGATCAGGTGAAAGGCTATATGAGCTCAATTCTGAAAGGCGACCCGGAGGCCGGCCCGCAAATCCGTCAATCGGTTAAGGCAATGGCGGCGAAATACCTGAAGCGCTGAAACAGGGGCCTTCACGACCGGGGCGAATGCCCCGGCCACGGCGCGCTCAGAGGTGCTTAAGCACCGTCTGGGCACTGCTGTCTTCCACGCCCTTGGCGTCCACGCCCAGGTACTCCACCACACCGTCATTGGCGACCAGCGCGAAGCGCTTACTGCGGATGCCCATGCCGCCGCCGGTGGCGTCCAGCTCCAACCCCAGTGCTTTGACGAATTCCGCGTTGCCGTCCGCCAGCATGGCGATGCGCTCGGCGTTCTGGTCCTTCTGCCAGGCGTCCATGACGAAGGCGTCGTTGGTCGCCAGGCAGGCGATTACGTCCACCTTGGAGAGCAGCTCGTCCGCTTCCACCACGAACCCGGGCATATGGGTGTTGGAGCACCCGGGGGTGAAGGCGCCGGGCACCGCGAACAGCACCACCTTGCGGCCTTTGAAAAACTCACCGGTGGAGAGGTCCTCGGGGCCTTTGGCGCCATTGGTCTTGATGGTTACATCGGGAATCTTATCGCCTACGGAAATAGTCATGGGTTGATCCTTTTAACCTGGAAATTGTGAGGGACTTGGAATGTAACAGGTTCCCGCGCCCGCCGCCGAACACTGCCACGCAGCGAACGTAAAAGTCTGTTTTGGAGAGCCGCGCACGGGTTGCCCCGGGCGCCGGCAAACCCCAGCTTGTAGAGCATCGCAACGCAACCGCAAGGACCAACGTAATGAGCCAGACGATCGTAATCACCGGCGCCAATCGCGGCATCGGCTATGACATGGCCCGCCTGTGGAAAGCGCGCGGCAATCACGTTATCGCGGTGTGTCGCTCGTCCGCCGTGAAGGAAGGCGGCGAAGACCTGCACGACCTGGGCGTGCGCGTCATCGAAGGCATCGACGTGAGCCGTGCCGAGGATGTGCAAACCCTCAAACAGGAACTGGGCGACACCCGGGTGGACGTGCTCTACAACAACGCCGGCATGATGGAGAGCGAAACCCTGGAGGACATGAACTTCGAGCAGATTCAGAAGCAATTCGAGGTGAACACCCTGGGCCCGCTGCGGGTCACCCACGCCCTGCTGGATAACCTCGGCGACGGCGGCAAGGTGGGCCTGATGACCTCGCGCATGGGCTCGATCGCTGATAACGATTCCGGCAAAAAGTACGGCTACCGCATCAGCAAGGCCGGCCTCAACGCCGCCGGCAAATCGCTCGCCGTGGACCTGAAGGACAAGGGCGTCGCCGTGGCGATTCTGCACCCGGGCTATGTGCAGACCGACATGACCGGCCACACCGGGCACATCACTGCCGAGAAGGCGGCCCACCGGCTGGTGCAGCGCATGGACGAGCTCAATCTGGACAACACCGGCACCTTCTGGCACTCCGACGGCAGCGAGCTGCCCTGGTAACCCCGCCGACCCACAACCGGGGCGCCGCGCCCCGGGGTGATGCCCGAAAGCACCCGACGCGCTGATCATTCCGGTCATGTCATCCGCCCGGCAGCTTGTTATCCTGCATAGAACTCACTGGTTCTACGCCGCCAGCCGCGCGCTGCAAGGAGCACCCCATGACCGCCATGATCAGCGAACCCGCCATTGATCCCAATCGCCTTGATCGCGTCGGCGACCCGGACCGCCCCGGCATGCGGCGCGGGCGGCGCCTGTTCAAATGGCTGCTCGGCGCCGACCCCCACCCCACGCCGGGGCAAATGGTCTCGATCCGTCAGGCCATGCTGGCCGGCGATCCGTTAGCCGATGCGGTGGTGGCGATGTATCAGCGTTTGCCCAACGGTCAGGGCCGCAAGCTGGTCGACCAGGCCCTGGCCCACGGCATCGACAGCATGGAGGACGCACCGGAGGAACTGACCGCGCTGTTTCACCAGGTCGACCACGAGCCCATCTGGCTGGACCGCGACAAGCTCAAACAGGCCTGCGACGTTTCCCACCGGGTCGGCCTGACCGGCGAGCTGGTGCTGCGCAATCTGTCTCTGATGGGCGGCTACCTGGGCGCTGCGGCGGCCAAACCGCTGGTGTTCACCGGCGCGCTGGACCGCATGGCCAACCGGCGGCTGGTGGAAACCGGCAAATTCTGGATCGACGTGACCACGCCGGGCGGCCTGGAGCGCGGCGAGGAAGGCTTTCACAGCGCCGTGCGGGTGCGGCTGATGCACGCCCAGGTGCGCGCCATGCTGCTCAAGTCGGGCAAATGGGAGCCGGCCTGGGGCCAGCCGCTGAATCAGTGGGACTCCATGGCCACGATCCTGGAATTTTCCGTGGTCTTTCTCTCCGGCCTGCGTGCGCTGGGCTTCTTGTTCAGCAAACAGGAGCGCGAAGCCGTGGTGCATCTGTGGCGTTACGTGGGCTACCTGATGGGGGTCGATGAGCGCATCCTGCCGGCCAATGAAGACGACGCCATGCGCGCGCTGTATCAGGTCATCGCCACGATCTGCGACAGCGACGACGACACACGCCGGCTGGGCGAATCGCTGGCGCGGGCCTCGCTGCAGGACCGCGGCGACGGCTGGCTGGCGAAGCGTCTCGGTAAGCTGGAATACACCCTGCGCGCCGGCTACACCCGCTACGCCCTGGGCGACGAAGCCGGCGACAAACTGGGGCTGCCGCGCACCGCCACCAAGTACGTATGGCCGGCGCAGATACCGTTACGGTTAGGCGCGGAGTTGGTGCGCAAAAGCGTCCCGTCAGTGAACCGGAGCCTGATACGGCTTGGCGAACGGGCGCGCCGGGAGCAGTTCCCGAAACGGGTCCAGCGGCTGAAAGCGGACACCAGCTTTACGCCGGTGAAGAAGCTGGCCCGCTAGCGCAAAAAAAAGCGGCGACAGGGTGTCGCCGCAAGCGGAGATCCGCCGGCCTTGCACGGGCCGGCGGGAGGGTTGCCTGAAACAAGCGGGGGTCAGAGCGCGGCGCGGTCCAGGTTCATCACCTTGGTCCAGGCGGCCACGAAATCCTCCACGAACACCGTGTCGTTGTCGCTGAGGGCGTAGTACTCCGCCACCGCGCGCAGCTCGGCGTTGGAACCGAAGATCAGGTCCACCGGCGTGGCGGTCCACTTCAGCTCGCCGCTGTCGCGGTCATGCCCTTCGTACAAGCCTTCGTTCTTTTCGGACGGCGCCCACTGGGTGGACATATCCAGAAGATTGACGAAGAAATCGTTGCTCAGGGTGCCCGGGCGATCGGTGAACACGCCGTGGTCCGCGCCGTCCACGTTGGCGTCCAGGCTGCGCATGCCGCCCACCAGCACGGTCATTTCCGGCACGCTCAGCGTCAACAGGTCGGCTTTATCCACTAAACTGTCAGTGGGGGAAAGCCGGCTGTCTTCGCTGAAGTAATTACGGAAACCGTCCGCCTGGGGTTCCATCACCGCGAACGCGTCGACATCGGTCATTGCCTGGGTGGCGTCGGCACGGCCCGGGGTGAACGGCACCTCGATGTGGTGGCCGGCATCGGCGGCGGCTTTCTCAATGGCCGCGGCACCGCCCAACACGATCATGTCCGCCAGAGAGATTTTGCTGCGGCGGAACAGGCCCCCTTCATTGAAGTCGGCACGGATGCTTTCCAGCGTCGCCAGCACCTGGTCCAGTTCTTCAGGGTCGTTCACCGGCCAGTCGTTCTGCGGCGCCAACGCGACACGGCCGCCGTTGGCGCCACCGCGCAGGTCGGAACCCCGGAAGGTGGAGGCGGACGCCCAGCCGGTGCGCACCAGTTGCGGCACGGTCAGCCCGGACGCCAGGATTGCCTCTTTGAGGTCTTCCGCGTCGCCCTTGGAGATCAGCTTGTAATCCACTTCCGGAATCGGGTCCTGCCAGATCAGGGCTTCGTCGGGCACGTCCGGGCCCAGGTAGCCGGCGCGCGGGCCCATGTCCCGGTGGGTCAGCTTGAACCAGGCGCGCGCGAAAGCGTCCTCGAACTGTTCCGGGTTTTCATGGAAACGCTTGGCGATCTTGCGGTATGCCGGATCGACCTTCAGCGCCAGGTCGGTGGTGAACATGATTGGCGCGTGGCGCTTGCCTTGGATGTGCGCGTCCGGCACCAGATTGGCGGCCTGGCCGTCGGCGGGAATCCACTGGATATGGCCGGCCGGGCTCTTGGTCTGCACCCACTCATAGGCAAAC
The DNA here is from genome assembly GCA_042090255.1 of Alcanivorax sp. Classification (GTDB taxonomy): domain Bacteria; phylum Pseudomonadota; class Gammaproteobacteria; order Pseudomonadales; family Alcanivoracaceae; genus Alloalcanivorax. Next base: position 19,578 of record JBELJS010000005.1, read on the forward strand.
AGGTTATCCAGATACTGGTGCGTCCAGGCGGTGGGGTTCACCGACCAGGCGCCTTCCAGGCCGCTGGTGTAGGTGTCTGCGCCCTTGCCGGAGCCACAGTTGTTCTTCCAGCCCAGGCCCTGCTGCTCGATCGGCGCGGCGGCGGGTTCGGCTTCCAGGCAGTCTTTCGCCTTGTGCGCGCCGTGGGCTTTCCCGAAGGTGTGGCCGCCGGCGATCAGCGCCACCACTTCTTCATCGCCCATCGCCATACGAGCGAAACTCTGACGGATCGACTGCGCCGACAGCATCGGATCCGGCTTGCCGTTGGGGCCTTCCGGGTTCACATAGATCAAGCCCATCTGCACCGCGGCCAGCGGCTTCTCCAGCTTGCCGTCCTCGTCATGGCGTTGATCGCCCAGCCACTCGGTCTCCGAACCCCAGTAGGTGATGTCCGCTTCCCAGTCGTCCTCGCGGCCACCGGCGAAGCCATAGGTCTTGAAGCCCATGTCTTCCATGGCCACGGTGCCGGCCAGCACCATCAGGTCGGCCCAGGAAATGCTGTTGCCGTACTTCTGCTTGAGGGGCCAGAGCAACCGGCGCGCTTTATCCAGGCTGACGTTGTCCGGCCAGCTGTTGAGCGGCTCGAAACGCTGCTGGGCGCCCCGGGCGCCGCCACGGCCGTCGTGCACACGGTAGGTGCCGGCGCTGTGCCAGGCCATGCGGATAAAGAACGGGCCGTAGTGCCCGTAATCAGCGGGCCACCAGTCCTGAGAGTCGGTCATCAGTGCGCGCAGGTCCGCTTTCAGCGCGTCCAGATCCAGCTCCGCGAAGGCCTCGGCGTAATCGAAATCGTCCGCCACCGGGCTGGATTTTTCCGCGTGCTGACGCAGCGGGCGCAGATCCAGGGTCTCCGGCCACCAGTACGGGCTGGCCATCGGCGAACGGGCAGGGCTTTTCTGATAGCCATGATGGTAGCCCCCGGGGCTGCCCAGGGGGCTGGCCGACACGGCCGTGGACGTTGCCAGCGTAAAGGCGGCCACTAAGGCGGCTTTTGTTATCTTCACGGTCTCTCCTCGCGTTGTGAATGATTCGCAAACGCGAGCGACTATAGCCGTGACGTTTTTATGACGGCAGTGAAGGTTCCCTATGGCGGCTACAAATGGAATTTATTGCTGGCGATCCGCTGGTAGGCATTGGCGATGGCCAGCGATACCGGTCGGGAATATTTGGAGCCGCCTCAATGAGCGCCGTGCCGAGACAATACAACGTGGACAGCCCGGAAGAGCTGGGCCGGCGTATTCGCGCCGCCCGTAAGACCCAGGGTCTAGCCCAGGTGGATCTGGCGGAAATCGCCGGCGTCGGCCCGCGCTTTTTGTCGGAGCTGGAGCGCGGTAAGGACACGGTGCGCCTGGGGCTGACACTGAGAATTGCACGATTGGTGGGGATTGATCTGTTCGCCGTCCCACGGGACTCTGAAACCCGCCTCTAGATATCGCACTGCACACCGAATACGGCGAGGCCTTCCACGAGGTACTCGGACAGCAGCGGGTGGCCGAGCAGGAAGTCGGCGGTTTCGGGGGTCCATTCGTCACGGGCCAAACGCACGGCTTCCTCCCACTCGTCCTCCTGAAAGTCGCCACGGCCGAGCCACATCAGCGCCACCACCTCGGTTTGCTGATCCGGCTCCAGGTCGTCAATCACGGTGCGGAACTCCGCCACCGAGCCGTCTTCTTCGCCGCCCGCCGGCTCCGTCAGCGCCTCCGCGCCGGCGGTATCGTCGATGGGGTTGCCGGCGTCCTCCGGCATAGCCACCGTGTCGCGCGCCTGGAAGGCCTGGGCCAGCTCCACCAGGCGGCACACGGTCTCACCGCTCACATTCAACATGGTTCGTCTCCTGATTGAACTCATTGAAAATCGAATGCTTTCAACCTAGTGGCCTGGGAGACAAGAACAAGGTGGGGGATGTAAAAGGGTGTCAGAGAGGGGTCAGCCGCCAGGCGATTTCCTCGAAACGGTCCAGGCCGCGTTCGCGGAACGCCGGCTGGTTATCGATCACGTCCTTACGGGACAGGCAGTCCAGCGCATTGCCGCCGCCGTAGAGACGCTCCACTTCTTCGGCGGGTACCGCGAACGGCGGGCCATCCATGCGATTCTGGTCGTACTCAAAGGTGATCAGCAACTGCGGGGCGCGTGCCGCGACAGCGGCGAGATGGGCTGCGTAGCGCTCGCGCATGGCCGCCGGCAACGCCACCAGTGCCGCGCGGTCGTAGACCATCGCCACATCGCCCAGATCGCCGGCCGTGAGCGCGAAGACATCACCCTGGAACACCGTCAGCGCGCCATGGCGCCACACCCGGCCGTCGCCCCAGGGCGACACGTCCGGGCTCATACCCAGCGACTCGAACAATTGGCTCACCGCGAGCTCACTGAATTCGACGCCGACAACGGTCAACCCCTGCTCCAGCAGCCAGCCGATATCCAGCGTCTTGCCGCACAGCGGCAGAAAGACCTTCGCCCCGGCGTGCAAGTCGAATGCAGGGAGATTGCGCTTCAGGATTGGGTGTACGAACGGCAGGTGGAAACCCAATTCCTGAGCCTGCCATTTTTCTTCCCAGAACTGTTTTTCCATCGAACGCTCTCCCGAGGGTTTAGCCCTGGCGTCGCAACACCGCTTCGGTCTCGCGTATGGCCAACTCAAAATCTGGCTTAGTAACGATCGCCAACACCAAAGTATAAACGCCGTTCAGCAGCGCCAATTCCGCGTCCGCGTGCATGAAGCAAGCGGCGACGACCAACATGGATACGAAGTTCAACAGGCCCAGAAGTATGAACATGCTGTTCTGTACCTTGGCGGCCGCCAGCGCCTTAACGTCCTTCGAAGATTCGGTGCTACCAGGCAAAGGTCGCTGCGCCATCCTCTCCGGGGCCATGACAAGGTTGCGCAGCCGGCGGCCGACCAACAACACCAAGGCCATGGCGGCAAGGCTGACGCCCCACAACGTTTCCCGGGTCAGCAACTCAACCGGTGGCGGGTAGTGCGCGAACGTTACCAACAATGCCAGCGCCACCCCGATCATCAACGGTGCGGACAGCGGCACAAACCAGAGCAGCGTAAGCTGTCGTGACGACGGCGCTTTCGCCCCACCCAAGGTGTTGGACATTACGTTTCTCCCTTTTCGCGCTTTTAGTGCGCTTCTTCCCAGTTGTTTCCGATCCCGGCGTCGACGATCAGCGGCACGTCCAGTTTGGCGGCGGCCTCCATGCGCTGGGTGACTTGTTTGACCAGGTCGTCGACCTGGCTTTCTTTCACTTCGAACACCAGCTCATCGTGCACCTGCATGATCATCAGGGCGTCCAGCTCGCTGTCTGCCAGCCAGTGATGAACTTTGATCATGGCGTGTTTGATAATGTCGGCGGCGGTGCCCTGCATGGGCGCGTTGATGGCGGTGCGCTCGGCGGCCTGGCGGCGCTGGCCGTTGCGGCTGTTGATTTCCGGCAGGTAGAGGCGGCGACCGAACAGCGTTTCCACGTAGCCTTTTTCGGCGGCGTCTGCGCGGGTGTTTTCCATGTAGCGTTTTACGCCGGGGTATTTTTCAAAGTAGCGGTCGATGTACTCCTGGGCTTCGCCGCGCGGCAGGCCGAGTTGTTTGGCGAGGCCGAAGGCGCTCATGCCGTAGATCAGGCCGAAGTTGATCGCCTTGGCGTTGCGGCGTTCGTTGTCGCTGACGTCGTCGAGGGTTTTGCCCCAGACTTCGGCGGCGGTGGCGCGGTGAATATCCAGGTTGTTTTCGAAGGCGTGGGTGAGGCCTTTGTCGCCGGACAGGTGCGCCATGATGCGCAGCTCAATCTGTGAGTAGTCACAGGCGACGATCTTGCGACGCTCTCCACCTTCTGAAGGGGGCGCCGAAAACGCCAGGCGGATTTTGCGGCCTTCTTCGCTGCGCACCGGAATGTTCTGCAGGTTGGGATCGCTGGAGGACAAACGCCCGGTGGCGGCCACCGCCTGGTGGTAGGAGGTGTGCACCCGGCCGGTGGTGGGGTTGATCAGTTCCGGCAGTTTATCGGTGTAGGTGTTCTTGAGTTTGGAAACACCGCGGTAGTCCATGATTACCTGGGGCAGCGGGTAACCCTGCAGGGCGAGATCCTGGAGTACGGCTTCGGCGGTGGACGGCGCGCCCTTGGGCGTCTTTTTGATCACCGGGATTTCCAGTTTTTGGTAAAGAATTTCGCCGAGTTGTTTGGGCGAGCCGAGATTGAATTTCTGGCCGGCTTCTTCGAACGCTTTTTCTTCCAGTTCCAACATGCGCTTGGCGAGAAAAGTGCTCTGCTTTTTGAGCATGGCCGCGTCCACGTAGGTGCCATTGCGCTCGATATGGCTGAGCACCGGCACCAGCGGCATTTCGATATCGTGGAATACGCTTTTCAGGCCGGCTTCTTTTTCCAGTCGCGGCCACAGGGTCTGGTGCAGGCGCAGGGTGATGTCCGCGTCTTCAGAGGCGTAGGGCCCGGCTTCGGCAAGACCCACCTGGTTAAAGGTGAGTTGCTTGGCGCCCTTGCCGGCGATTTCCTGGAAGCTGATGTTTTTGTGGCCCAGGTATTTCAGTGCCAGCGAATCCATATCGTGGCGAGTGGCCACGGAGTCGAGCACATAGGATTCCAGCATGGTGTCGTATTGCACGCCGCGCAGGGTGATCTCGGCGCGGGCCAACACGCTCATGTCGTATTTGAGGTTTTGGCCGACTTTTTTGCTTTTTTCGTCTTCGAGAATCGGCTTGAGTTTATCAAGCACCAGAGCGCGGTCGAGCTGGTCCGGCGCGCCCGGGTAGTCGTGCCCGAAGGGAACGTAGGCGGCCTCGCCGGCGGCGGTGGCGAAGCTGACACCGACCAGATCCGCTTCCATGTAATTGAGGCTGGTGGTTTCGGTGTCGAAGGCGAACAGCTCGGCTTTTTTCAGCTTTTCGATCCAGGCGTTCAGGTCTTCTTCGGTGAGCACGGTCTGGTAGCCGTCCCGGTCGATGCTTTGTTCGCTTTCGATCTCCGGGGCGCCGTCCACGGCCGGGTCATCGCCTTCCAGCAATTCACTGAGCCAGCCTTTGAATTCCAGGTCGCGATAGTAACCGGCAAGTTTTTCCGCGTCGGGCGTCAGCAGCTTGAGGTCGTCCAGGGCTTCCTTGAGTTCGCAGTCCACCTTGATGGTGGCCAGCTCGTAAGAGAGGAACGCTTGCTCGCGGTTATCTTCCAGCTTTTTGGCCATGGACTTGGCGCCGCGAAAATCCAGCCCGGCGACCTTGTCCAGGTTGTCATAGATGTCTTGCAGCGAACCCAGCCCGGTGAGCAGCGCCAGGGCGGTCTTGGCACCCACGCCGGGGACACCGGGAATGTTGTCCACCTTGTCGCCCATCAACGCCAGAAAATCGATGATCAGTTCCGGGCCGACACCAAATTTGTCACGCACGCCGTCGATGTCGTAAATGGCGTTGTTCATGGTGTTGATCAGGGTGACGTGGTCGTTGACCAGTTGCGCCATGTCCTTGTCGCCGGTGGAGATCAGCACCGGCTTTTGTTCGGCGCTGAAAATGCGCGCGAAGGTGCCGATCACGTCGTCGGCTTCGACGCCGTCCTCGATGATCAGCGGCAGGCCCATGGCGCGGATCAAATCGTGCAGCGGCTGCACCTGCTCGCGCAGCTCGTCGGGCATCGGCGGCCGGTTGGCCTTGTACTGCTCGAACAGCTCGTCGCGGAAGGTTTTGCCCTTGGCATCGAACACCACCGCCATGTACTCGGGATCGTAGTCATTGATCATCTTGCGCAGCATCGAGGCGACGCCGCGCACCGCGCCGGTGGGCTGGCCGGTGGACGTGGTCAGCGGCGGCAGGGCGTGGAAGGCCCGGTAGAGATAGGAGGAGCCGTCGACAAGGATGATCGGTTTACGCTCGGTCATGGCAGTCCTTGGGGTTGGATAAGACATGGAGCGCACAGTGTAACGCAAGACCTAGTAAGAACGCCTTGTGGGTGAGCTTTGTGGGAGCGGGCCCTGCCCGCGAAAGGGGGCGGAGCCCCCGGCCGGATTCCAGAGACGCCGGAAATGGAGTATCTCGAAAGTCTCTGGAATCCCGCCGGCCAGCAGAGCTGGCCTTTCGCGGGCGGGGCCCGCTCCCACAAGCCCGTTCCCACCGAGGCGGGTCAGAGCCGCTCTTTCACCTGCCGGAGGATGGCGTTGACCGCCTTGCGGGCGCTGGGAATGGCGCCACCCATGGTGATGAAGCCGTGCACCAGCTCCGGGTAGTCCAGGTTGACCACATTAACGCCGGCGGCCTTGAGCTTTTCGCTGTAGGCGAGGCCTTCGTCGCGCAGCGGGTCGGTGGCGGTGACCACGATGGTGTCCGGGTGACCGGCGATGTCCGGGTTGCGTAGCGGCGAGATGCGGAAATCGTCCACCAGGGTTTCATCCTGCATATAGTGGTTGTGGAACCAGTGGATCATGTCGCTATCCAGCCCGCCCTGGCCGCCGCCGAGCTGGCTCACCGACGGCAAATCGGAGGCGCCGTCGGTTTTCGGGTACACCGCCACCACCAGCTTGGGTACGGGGAGTCCCTGGATCACCGCCTGCTGGGCCACCACGATGGACAGGTTGCCGCCGGCGCTGTCGCCCAGGGTGGCCAGCCGGCCGCTGTCGATGCCCAGGTCGCCGGCCTGTTCACCGAGCCAGCGCCAGGCGGCGATGCAGTCGTCGGCGGCGGTGGGCGCGGGGTTTTCCGGCGCCAGCCGATAGTCCACATTCAGCACCACCGCGCCGGTCAGGTTGGCGATGTGGCGGCACAGACGGTCATATTCGACGGCGCTGCCGATGGTGAACCCCCCGCCATGGAAAAACATGATCGCTGGGCTGTCTTCGGTGGGCGCGCTTTTAGGGCGATAGAGGCGCACCAGAATATCGCCGCCGTTCACCGGCACGCGGATATCCCGGGTCAGCGCCACGTCTCCCTGGTCCACATCGAGCATGTCGATCATGTGCCCGTAGAGCGCCCGGCCCTGGGCCAGCGGCAGCTCGTGGAAGCCCTTGCGACCGTCACCCAGTGCCAGCAACAAGCGCAGCTTGGGATCCAGGCCTTCACGGCTGACGCTTTCCACCACGCCGGCCAGGCGGCCGGCCAGGGCACCGGGCATTTTCATCAGGGTCCGCACCGTGGTGCGCTCGATCTTGTGTTGCAGGGACATGGTTTCTCCTTAATAAAACCCGGCGTGTATTTCCACCAATGGACAGGGGTTATACCATCGCCCCAAGCAAAGGACCCGGTCATCCCCGGCCTTTTTTCGAAGGAGCCTCTGAAACGCTCCCAAAGGAAACTTTGATGTCCGTCTATACCCCTGTCGACGATCAGGACCTGGCCGTCCTGCTGGCCGGCTACACGTTACAACTGCAGGGCGCGCAAGCCGCGCGTCACGGCATTGAGAACAGCACCTTCCTGATCGACGCCCGGGCCGAGGACGGCAGCCCGCGCGCGGTGGTTCTGACCGTGTTCGAGCAGTTCGACGGCGACGCCCTGGCGCCCTATCTGGCGTTGCTGGCGACCCTGGCGGCGGCGGGTCTGCCGGTGCCGGCGGCGCTGGTGGACCGCCACGGCCAGCGGCTGCGCAGTGTGGCCGGCAAACCGGCGGTGCTGGTGCCGCGCCTGCCCGGCGAGCACTGCTTCGAGGTGGGCAGCGAGCATTGCCGACAGGTGGGCGCCCTGCTCGCCGGCCTGCACCGCCAGCCGGCGGAAGCCGGGGCGACGCTGCCCGATGAGCGCGGCCGCCTGAAAAGCCTCAACGACCATTTGTGCCGCCTTAATGAAGCGGATCAGCACCGCGCCGAGACCGTGCTGCGTCGCTGGCGGAAGGTGCCCGCCGCCCGCACCCTGATCCACGGCGACCTGTTCCGCGACAACGCGCTGTTCGACGCCGACGGCCGGCTGACCGGTGTGTTGGATTTCTACAACGCCTGCCTGGAACGGCCCGAGTACGACCTCGCGGTAGCGCTGAACGACTGGGCCGTGGCCCCGGATGGGCGTCCGGTGCCGCGCCGGCAGGGCGCATTACTGGCCGGCTACCGCGACGGCGGCGGCGAATGGGACGAATCGGTGTTGGCGCTGGCCCTGGCGGTGGCGGCGTTGCGCTTCTGGCTGTCGCGGCTGGCCGGGCCAGTGTCCGGCGAGTCGGAGGGCCAGGGCAGCAAGGACCCGGCGGAGTTCGCGCGTATTTTCGGCTATCGCTTTAACGCCCTGGGCGACGCTGAATAACTTAACGTCCCGGCCCGGTGAGAATCAGGTGATTAAGGTGCGCCAGCCAGTCTGCTTCCTGCCATAGCCAGGGGGTGTGCGGCCGGGCCAGGCTGGTGGGCGTCATCACCGCCACGCCTTCGGCCACCGCCTTGGCCACCAGCGCCTCGGTGAACCCGGCCCAGCCCCGGGGCAGACGCTCCGGGGGCGCCTGCGGGTTCAGATACCCTTCGCCGAGCACCGGCTGCAGACGCCTCAAGCGGGTGAACGCCAGCCGGCGCTGCAGTTGCTCCTGCAGGCGGCCACGCCAATGCTCGCCGGTGGCCTCCATCAACGCCCGCCGCAGGGGCGCGCCCAGGCGCCGGTCGAGCAGGCCAGGCACCGGCAGGTCGGCGCCGGTGGCCAGCCGGTAGCGCGGGTCGTCATCCAGCCACAGCCCCAGCGCCAGGAAATCCAGCTCGCTGGTGTCCAACTGACGCAGATGATCGGTCTCGCCGGCGGCGGCGCTAACGCCGAAATGAACGGTGGGGAACAGGGCGCGCAAGGCGCGCGGCACTTCCAGCAGGTACGGCTCCAACGCCTGTTCCTGCTCGCGGCCCCAGTGCTGTGGCAAGGGCCGCTGGGGCGGCTGGCCAAACACCCGCCGAATGACGCCGTGGCTCCAGGGCGGAAAAGGGAAATGGTGGCAGAAATCCACCGCCACCACGGTGTCCAGGTGGCCCCACTCGCGCACCAGCTCGAGGGTTTGAGCCCAAACGTCAATGAAGTCAGCGGGACGCCGCACGAAAGAGCGCCGGGCACGGCTGTCGGCGATGAAAAAGCCGCTCAACCACAGCTTCAGCCCGCGGTCGGCGGCGGCGGTGAGCAGACGCCGGAACGCCTTGCGAATCTGCACGGTCTCGGCGCCGGCGCCGATGCCCAGACGGGCGTCCGGCTCGGCGAAGATCTCGCAGCGGTCCAGGTGGACACTGTTGGTCGGCGTGGCCAGCAGGTGCGGATAAGGGTCCACCCGAACGGCGTTGAAGCCACGCGCCACCGCTTCATCCAGCGCGCGCTCCACGGCGCCGCCACCGGGGCCGTACTCGCGCCGCAGCGGCCAAGCATAATCCCAGCACGTGAGCGCAAGACGGCCCAGGTCCGGCAGGACCGCCATGGCCGATTCGTCTTGCCCGCCCTGCGACTGCGCCATGCCTTCTCCTCAACCCGACAAACGCATCAGCATACCGGTTTCACGCGCCGGCTCAATGGACCCGGTCGGGCCAAAAAGCGGCGCCGCGGCCAGTTCGACGTCATGGCGCCAGGCAGGTGGCGAATGTGGCCGCGACGCGTTCGCTCAGCCAATGGGTGTAATCATCCCCCTGGCCCCGTGCCCGCTCGTCACGGCCGAGTGGGTCCAGCGCCAGCCGCTGACAGTCCGGGCACAGGCGCGCCACCAGATCCGCCTGGGCTTCCGGCTCAAGAATCGCGCAGCGCACCTGTTCGGTTTCCAGCTGCTGCGCCAGCGCCACGAAACGACGGCTGCTGGGGCCGGCGCCAAGCTGTTCGCTGACGATCACCGGCGCGCGCAGACCCAGCCGCTGCTGAAAGTAACCCCAGGGGTGGTGGAAGGTCAGCCAGGGGGTGTCGGCCACCGGCGCCAGGCGCTCGCGCAGCGCCGCCTCGGTCTGGTCCAGCCCGGCCAGGAACGCCGCCGGCTGCCCCTCGGGCAGCGTATCGCGGGCGCCCAAGGCCTCGGCGAGCACCGCCATGTTGCGCGGGTCGAGCCACAGATGCGGGTCCAGCTCGCCGGGTTCATGGTGATGCCCGTGGGCGTCCCCGCCGCCATGGCGGTGCCCACCTTCACGGCGGGTAACGCCGGGCAGGGACAGTAACGCCAGGCTGTCGCCGTCACGCTTTGCCGCCAGACTGGCCACCGCCGGTTCCGCCGCCTCGCCCAGCCACACCAGCAGGTCGGCGCGGCGCAAGGTGAGCATCTGGCGCGGCGACAGCATCGGGTTGTGCGGGTTTTGGTTGGCGTCCAGCAGGGTGACCACCTCGGCGCGGTCGCCATACAGATCGCGCAGCACCATGGCCAGGGGCTCGACGCTGGCCACCAGGGTGCGCGCCGGCAACGGCGCGCACAGCGCCAACAAGAGAGGGACGAGCAGATATCGCATGGGTATGTCCGGAACCGTGAAAGTGCTCATCGAGAGCGTCAGACCAATCAGTGTGCCCGAGCCGTCAAGCGCCAACGGCCGCGTCGGGCCCAAGCGATTGACCGGGCAAATAGTATATCATCACCGCTTTGTTCAACGGGGGCGCTCAAATGTCGCAGCTGCGGGCTGACACAGGGACGTTGGTGGCGGTGCACGGCGCCGGCCTGGCGTATGGCGCGCACAGTGTGCTCGACGACGTGTCGCTGAGCCTGGAGCCGGGCCGCATCACCACGCTGATCGGCCCCAACGGCGCCGGCAAAAGCACCCTGGCGCGGCTGGTGCTGGGGCTGACGCGGCCTGATCGCGGCCGGGTAGAGCGCCGTCCAGGCCTGCGGGTGGGCTATATGCCCCAGCACCTGCAGGTGGACGAAAGCCTGCCGCTGACCGTGGACCGCTTCCTGTGGCTGGCGGCGCCGGGACGCACCCGTGCCCGCCGCGACGCCCTGCAACGCACCGGCGTGGCCCATCTGCGCCGGCGCGCGGTGCGCGGACTGTCCGGCGGCGAGATGCAGCGGGTGCTGCTGGCCCGGGCGCTGTTGCGCAAGCCCGACCTGCTGGTGCTCGACGAGCCCGCCCAGGGCGTGGATGTGTCCGGCCAGGACGCCCTCTACGGCCTGCTCGGCCAGGTCCGCGACGAAACCGGCTGCGGCATTCTGCTGATTTCCCACGACCTCCACCTGGTGATGGCGCGCACCGATCAGGTGGTGTGCCTGCACCACCATGTGTGCTGTTCCGGCACGCCCGAGGCGGTCAGCCGCGATCCGGCCTACCGCCGCCTGTTCGGGCCCAGCGGCGGCATGCCCAACCTGGCGGTGTACACCCACGATCATGACCACGACCACGATCTGAGCGGCGACCCGCACCACGACCACCACGGGCACACGGGGGGCCACCACCATGATTGAACTGCTCGCACCGGCGCTGCTGGCGGGCCTGGCGGTGGCTCTGGTGGCCGGCCCCATGGGCTCCTTCGTGGTGTGGCGGCGGATGGCGTTCTTCGGCGACACCCTGGCCCACGGTGCCCTGCTGGGCGCGGCCCTGGCCCTGGCGCTGGACGTGAACCTGTATCTGGCGGTGGTGGTGGCCTGCCTGGCCATCGCCGCCGCGTTGGTGGGGCTGCAACAGCAGCGCCAGATCACCGGCGACACGCTGCTGGGCATTGTCGCCCACACCACCCTGGCGCTGGGCGTGATCGCGATAAGCCTGCAGAAGAGCGTGCAGGTGGACCTGTTCGCCTATCTGTTCGGCGACCTGCTGGCGGTGAACTGGCGCGACGTGCTGGCGCTGTGGGCCGGCGCGGTGCTGATTCTGGTGCTGCTGGCGTGGCACTGGCGGGCGCTGCTCAGCATCACCGTGAACGAGGACCTGGCCCAGGTGGAAGGCGTACCAGTGACCCGCACCCGGCTGATCCTGATGCTGCTGCTGGCGCTGCTGATCGCCGGCGCCATCCGCACCGTCGGCGTGCTGCTGATCACCTCACTGCTGGTGATTCCCGCCGCCGGCGCCCGCCGCCTGTCGCGCACCCCGGAACAGATGGCCGTCCTGGCCAGCCTGCTGGGGCTGGCGTCGGTGTCCCTGGGGCTGGCGGGGAGCTGGTACGCCGACACGCCGGTGGGGCCATCGATCGTGGTGGCCGCCGCCGTGCTGTTCGGCGTCACCCTGCTGCGCCGACCCGACGCCTGACTTATGTCGATAAAACACAAAAATATCGACACGTTTTGTTGACGTGTCGATGGCATCGACCTAATCTGTGGATGTGTCGATGAAAACTGGTTTTATCACCATGTCTAAGATGTCCTGGACGCCGGACCGTCCTTGGAACGGCCTCCCCCCTTTACCGCCCAGCCAAGAGCTGGAAACCCGCGCCGTGCTCAAACGTTGCATCACCGCCCGTGCCGCGCTGGCGGAACTGAACCAGGCCGCCCGATTGATCCCCAATCAAGGCATGTTGCTCAATATCCTGCCGATGCTGGAAGCCCAGGACAGCTCCGAGATCGAGAATATCGTCACCACCACGGATCGTTTGTTCCAGTACGCCAACGGCGAAGGGCAAGCGGACCCGGCCACCAAGGAGGCGTTGCGCTACCGCCAAGCTCTGGGCGACGGGTTTCAGGCCTTGCGCCATCGCCCCATATGCACGGCCATGGCGGTCGATATTTGCCGCGCCATCAAATACACCGACATGGATATTCGCCGTGTGCCCGGGACGGCCCTGGCCGGCGAGCGGCAGAACCCGGTGATCTATACCCCTCCGGAAGGGGAGACCCGCCTTCGCGATTTGCTCGCCAACTGGGAGACGTTTCTCAACAACGGGACGGACATTGATCCACTGGTCCGGATGGCGGCGGCTCACTATCAGTTCGAAGCGATTCACCCCTTTACCGATGGGAATGGGCGCACCGGGCGCATCCTGAATATTCTATTCCTGGTACAGGAACAACTGCTCGGTTTACCCATTCTGTATTTGAGTCGGGCCATCATCGCGCGCAAAACCGACTATTACCGGCTACTGCTGGCGGTGACTCGGGACCGGGCATGGGAGCCCTGGATCCTATTCATGCTTGAGGCCGTGGAAGAAACGGCCAGGTGGACCACCGATAAAATTGAGGCGATCCGAACCTTGGAAGCGCACACCGCCGAGTATGTACAAACCCGCTTGCCGAAAATTTACAGCCACGAGTTGATACAACTGATCTTCGAGCAGCCGTACTGCCGCATCGGCAACCTGGTCGACAGGAGCATCGTGAAGCGGCAGTCCGCTTCGCGTTATCTCAAGGAATTGTCGGCCATCGGAGTGCTAGAAGAACGGGAGGCCGGTCGGGAGAAAGTGTTTATTCATCCCCGCTTAATGGACTTGATCACCCGGAACGGCAACGACTTCCACCCCTATGAGTGATCCGTTGACCCGCCGTGCTCTGGACCGCCGCATCTGGCTGCTGGCCTGGCCGTTGCTGTTGTCCAATATCACCGCGCCGCTGCTGGGTCTGGTGGACACCGCCGTGGTCGGCCATCTGGATTCGCCGGTCTATCTGGCGGCGGTGGCGCTGGGCAGCAATGTCTTCATGTTCCTGTACTTCTCGTTCAACTTCCTGCGCATGGGCACCACCGGCTTTACTTCCCAGGCGCGCGGCGCCGGTGAGGCCACCCTGGTGGTGCTGCTGCGGGCGCTGCTGTTGTCGACGCTGGTGGGCAGCGCGCTGGTCCTGCTGCAGCCCCTGCTCAGCGACGCGGCGCTGTGGTTGCTGGGCGGCAGCGCCGAGGTGCAGGGGCTGGCGCGGGAATACATCGGCATCCGCATTCTCGGGGCACCGGCAGCGCTGGGTAATTTCGCGCTGATCGGCTTCGCCATCGGCCTGCACCGCACCAGCGTACCGCTGAAAATGACCGTGCTGATGCACGCCAGCAACGTGGTGCTGGATGTTCTGCTGGTGCAGGTATGGCATTTCGACGTGCGCGGCGTGGCGGTGGCCAGCGCGGTGTCCGAATACCTGGGCCTGGCCGGTGGGCTGTTCTGGCTGCGCCGGGAGATCTTCGGCGCCGCCTGGCGGGCGCTGCCAGTGGGCGCGTTGAAACAGGTGGCGCCGATGCTGCAACTGCTGGCGGTGAACCGGGATATTTTTATCCGCAGCCTGGCGCTGCTGACGGTGTTTTTCTTCTTCACCGCCCAGGGGGCGCGGCTCGGCGACACCGTGCTGGCCGCCAACGCGGTGCTGATCACCTTCCTGCTGCTACTCAGCAATACGCTGGACGGCTTCGCCAACGCCGCCGAAGCGCTGGTGGGCGACGCCACCGGCCGCCGCGACCGGCGCGCCCTGGATGCGGCGGTGGCCGGCACCGGCAAATGGACGCTGATCATCGCCGGGGCCGCGCTGCTGGCCTTCGCCGCCGGCGGCGGCCCGCTGATCCATCTGCTCACCGATTTGCCCGGGGTGCGCGATACCGCCACCACCTACCTGCCTTGGATGCTGTTGCTGCCGCTCACCGCCAGCGCCGGCTTCTGGCTGGACGGCGTGTTCGTGGGCGCCACCCTGGCCCGGCAAATGCGCAACACCATGATCGTCGCCACGGCGCTGTTCTTTCCGGTGTGGTGGCTGACCAGCGGCTGGGGCAATCACGGCCTGTGGCTGGCGATGAATCTGTTCATGGCCAGCCGCGGCGTGCTGATGGGGTGGGTGTGGTACCGGCGCCGGGTCGCCCCGGAATTTAACCCGACGTGACGCAGACCTGGCGCTGCGCCTGGCCCGCCCCACCGAGGGCAACCTGGTGGCGCGGCGCCTCGGTGCCATCGGCCTGACCCTGGCCACTTCGGTGCATACCACACCAAAAGGCTGGATCGCTTATCAACGGGGCTGGGATGATCTGCCGGTGGCCCGCATCAGCAGCCTCACCGCCATCCAGGCGGCGGTGCGTTCCGGCCTGGGCATGGCCATGTTGCCCGACCCGATGATCGAAGCCGACCCACAACTGACGGCTGCCAGCCCCACCATTCGGGTGAGCAGACCACTATGGGTGGTGCTGCACGAGGATCTGCGCGATCGCCCGTCAATACGGGCCTGTCTGGCGTGGCTGGAGGCGGTGATCCAAAACCAGCTTAACGTTTGAGGCGGATGGACTACCCGTAGCGGCGCGCTTTTCGCGCCGGCTCCTTTCTTACCGGTTGATCTTCTTGTCATGTGTATGAATAATAAATTATATACACACCTATTCGGATGACTCCGGAGACAAGCATGCGCACTAATATCGACATCGATGATGACCTGATGAGCAACGCCCTCAAGGCGACGGGGCTGAAAACAAAAAAAGATGCGGTCGAGCTGGGTTTGAGGACCCTGATTCAACTGAACAAACAGGCCGCCATTAAAAGCTTCCGAGGGAAACTGGCCTGGTCCGGTGATCTTGATGAAATGAGAGAGGCCCGATGATCCTGGTCGATTCCAGTGTTTGGATCGATTATTTCAATGGCAGAGATTCCCGGGAAGCGGACATCCTGGATCAAACACTCGGCGTTCACAGGGTGGCCGTGGGGGACTTAATTCTGACCGAAGTCCTCCAAGGGTTCCGGATCGATAGAGACTACCGCACCGCGAAGCACCTGATGGAAAGCCTGACCGTCTTCGATATGCTCGGCCAGGACATGGCGGTTAAGAGCGCGGAAAACTTCCGCCGCTTGCGCAAGAGAGGCATCACCATTCGCAAGACAGCCAATGTTATTATCGCGTCCTTTTGCATCGACCGCGCCATCCCTCTGCTGTTTTCCGATAAAGACTTCAAACCTTTCGTTCAACAGCTCGGTCTGGTCCCGGTGCGGGCGTAACCGGCCCCGGTTGGGCCGGGTCAGCGCTTGGGAAGGATGAACTTCATCAGGGTCATGAACCACATCAAGTGGCCGGGGTCGCCTTCCACCTTGATGTCGCCGGCCTGCATGCCCTCCATGAACGCCATCTGGTTCTTGCCGGAGGCCTTGAGGGTGCGGAACGCGTAGTCCGCGTCCTTGAAGTTGAGGGTCACGGACGGCGACGGGTGCAGCCCCTTGCGGCTGGTCACCCGATCCGGCTGGAAGTGATACCAGCGCGCCACGCCACCGTTAAAGGTGCGCCACTGCATCACCACGTCGCGGTGCGCGAGCTGCTTGCGGAAGCCTTCGTCGCGGCCAGCCAGCCAGGCGAGACGCCAGCCCAGGACCATCAGAATCAGACGGAATTTCATCGTGTCTCCGTGCCCGCCTAGGGCATCAACGCCGGCAGCTCTTTGTTGAGTTTCATTTTTTCCTTCACCGCGTCACCGGTGAGGGCGTAGCCACGCAGGTTGCCGTCTCGGTCGCGGAACAGGGCCTTCACGGTGTTGCCCTCTTCCTCGGTTTCCCAGTTGCCGTCCAGTTCTTCGGGCACCGGGCATACCACCACCGGGCAGGCCGGCGTCTTGATGGTCACCGGCATCACACCGTAGCTCACCGGCGTAGGCTCGCCGGCCAGGGTCTTGGCCAGGGCGCGGGCGGAGGCCATCAGCGGCAGCACATAGGGCAGCACATGGCCCTGCACTTCGGCGCAGTCACCCAGAGCATAAACGTTCTCGGCGCTGGTGCGCAGGCTCTGGTCGGTGAGAATACCGCGGTTGGTGTCCAGGCCGGCGTCCTTGGCGATGCCGATGCGCGGGCGCAGGCCGATGGCCGCCAGCACCACATCGGATTCCAGATGGCTGCCATCGGACAGCTCGGTGACCAGCTTGTCCGGGTCGTCCTTGCCGTGGTGCACCGCCTTGGCCAGTGGGCCGAAATGAAAGCGCACGCCGAGGTCTTCCAGGCCGCGACCCACGGCGGCGGACGCCGGCTCCGGCAGCAACATCGGCAGGCAGCGGCCCATGGGCTCCACCAGGCTCACTTGGAAGCCGCCGTTGGAGAGGTCGTTGGCGAACTCGCAGCCGATCAGGCCGCCGCCGAGAATGGTGACCTCGCGCTTGCCCTCCAGGGCCTGGCGGAAGCGGCCGTAATCCATCAGATCGTTAACCGAAAACACCTCGCCGACGGCGTCGCCTTCCAGCGGCGGCGTCCAGGTGTCCGCGCCCAGGGCGAGCACCAGGCTGCTGTAATCCAGGTGATCATCGGGCAGCAGCACGCGCTGTTTGCCGGTATCGATGCCGGCCACATGGACGCCGGTGCGCACCGTCACGTTGAACTGCTCGGCCACCTGTTCGGGGGTCGCCATGGCCAGCTCATCGGCGGTTTTTTCCTTGGTGAAGCCGGTGGAGAGCATGGGCTTGGAGTAATTGCGCCCGTCGTCGGCGGTGAGCACCACCACCGGCGTCTCTTTGTCCAGCTTGCGGAATTCCTTGACCGTATTGAAGCCGGCCAGGCCCGAGCCGATGATCACGATTGGATTCATGGGAGTGTCCTGTCTCAGAGTTCCACCATCTCGAAGTCTTCTTTGCCGACGCCGCAGTCCGGGCACACCCAGTCATCGGGAATGTCGTCCCACTTGGTGCCGGGTTCAATGCCCTCTTCAGGCAGGCCTTCTTCCTCGTCGTAAATAAAGCCGCAAACCACGCATTCCCATTTTTTCATGCTGAACCTCGTCTGGTCGGGGGAAGCCGGGCCCGGTGGGCCCTTCCAGGGGCCGCTAACGTAGCCACGGGCGCGTGAAAAATCAATGACAGCGGATAATGGTAGCGTTGCCCCACGGCCGACGTCTTGCCGATCCGCCCTTCATGGGCCATAGTCGCGCGCTCGAGATTCCGCGCCCCGGGCGCGAGCAAAGCGAGTCCCCATGCCCGATACCGCAATGCGCGCCGACGCCCGCTGGCGTCCCCAGGAACAGCTCAGCCTGCCGCCACTGGTGCGCGATTGGCTGGCCGACCCCGGCTCCCTGACCGCCCGCCTGCGCCTGTATGGCGCCTTCCGGGTGGTCCCCCGTGACGACCGTATTATTCGCCCCACCCTGGCGGAGCAGCAGCTGTTGGGCCGCATCGGCCGGGGCCGGGCCCTGGTGCGAGAGGTCACGCTGCTAGTCGATGAGCAACCCATGGTGGAGGCGCGCAGCGTGCTGCCGCTGGCCAGCCTGCGCGGGCCTAACCGTGGTCTGGCGCATATGGGCAGCCGTTCACTGGGCAGTGAGCTGTATCGGCGCCCGATGGCGCGGCGCGACCGGGTCTGGGTACGCCATGGCGCCGCCCCCTCTGGCCAGACGCCCTGCTGGGGGCGACAATCCCGGTTCATCAAGCGCGGCCGGCCCTTGCTGGTGGCGGAGCACTTCTTGCCCGCGCTATGGCGGCGGGTCGAGGAAATGGATCGCTGAGGACGCCTATGCTGGCTTTCGTGGAACACCGCTACCCCACTCTCTGGCCCTGGATCCAGTTGATGCGCCTGGACCGGCCGATCGGCAGCATGCTGCTGATGTGGCCCACCCTGTGGGCGTTATGGATCGCCGGCGACGGCACCCCCAGCCTTAAACACATCGTCATTTTCGTGCTGGGGGTGTTCGTGATGCGCGCCGCTGGCTGCGTGATCAACGATTTCGCCGACCGCGACTACGACGGCCATGTGGCGCGCACCCGGGGCCGCCCGCTGGCCACCGGCGCGCTGTCCGCCCGCCAGGCGCTGATGCTGTTCGCCGCCCTGGGGCTGATCGCACTGGGGCTGGTGTTGTGCCTCAACCGCTTCACCCTGGTGCTGTCGTTCGGCGGTCTGGGGCTGGCGGTGCTGTACCCGTTCACCAAGCGCTTCACCTACTTGCCGCAGTTGTTCCTGGGCGCCGCCTTCAGCTGGGCGATCCCGATGGCCTTCGCCGCCGAGACCGGGAGCCTGCCGGAGATCGCCTGGCTGCTGTTCACCACCAACCTGCTGTGGACGGTGGCCTACGACACCGAGTACGCCATGTGCGACCGGGAAGACGACCTCAAGGTGGGCATCAAAAGCACCGCCATTCTGTTCGGCGATCTGGACAAGGCGATGGTCGGCGCGCTGCAGGTACTGACCCTGGTGGCGCTGTTCGTGCTCGGCCAGCGCCTGGGCTTCGCCTGGCCCTGGTATTTGGGCCTCGCCGGCATGGCGGCGGGCTTCGCGCATCAGCAGTGGCGCATCCGCTACCGCGAGCCCTGGCCCTGCTTCCACGCCTTTCTCAGCAACCACTGGGCCGGCGCCAGCGTGTTCGCGGGACTTTATTTTCAATACCTGGTGGCCGCTCCCGGCCTGTGACACAGGGCAGCGGCAGCGGCAACGCCGTGGCAAGCGTGCAAAGTTGTCATCATCATGTCATAAAAAGGCAATGTAATAGGGGCACTTAAATGGGCAACCCCTGAGAATAAGCCATGTCCCGTAATCGAATTCTGATTGTTGACGACGAACCGGCGATCCGCGAAATGGTGGCGGTGGCGCTGGAGCTGGCGGATTTCGACGTGCTCGAGGCGGACAACGCCCAGCGCGCCCACGAATACATTGTCGACGAGCGGCCGGACCTGGTGCTGCTGGACTGGATGTTGCCGTCGGTGAGCGGCATTGAGCTGGCGCGGCGCCTCAAGCGCGAAGACGCCACCGCCGAAGTGCCGATCATCATGCTCACGGCGAAGAGCGAAGAGGACAATAAAATCCAGGGCCTCGATGTAGGCGCCGACGACTACATCACCAAGCCGTTTTCCACCCGCGAGCTGATCTCGCGCATCAAGGCGGTGCTGCGCCGCACTTCGGTGGTGGCGGCGGAGAAAGCCATCGACGTGGAAGGCTTGTGTCTGGACCCGGTCAGCCACCGGATCAGCGCCAACGGCGACCCGGTGGACATGGGGCCCACGGAGTACCGCCTGCTGGAGTTCTTTATGAGCCACCAGGAGCGGGCGTACTCGCGCACCCAGTTGCTGGACCAGGTGTGGGGTGCCAACGTTTATGTGGAAGACCGCACCATCGACGTGCACATCCGGCGTCTGCGCAAGGCGTTGTCGCCGCACGGTTTCGATGGTTTCATCCAGACCGTGCGCGGGACCGGCTACCGGTTCTCGGTGAAGTCCAGTCAGGCGTCATAATGATCGGGTCCGCGACGCGGACCAACGGAGCCGGAAGGGCGGTGAATGAAAGATCCGGCGGGCATGAAAGCCAGTCTCGGCAAGGAAGTGAACCGCATCGTCATCCTGGTGACGGTGTCCGTGGCGGTCTGTCTGGCGCTGCGCAGCATCTGGCCGCTGGTGGCGGGCCTGGCGCTGTATATCATCTGGAGCACCCGGCAGCTGTTCGCCCTGTACGCCTGGCTGGTGCGCGAAGAACACACCGAGCCGCCGGACAGCGTCGGCCTGTGGGGTGAGTTCTACACCCGCCTGGAGCATCTCTTTCAGAAGGAGCGACGCGCCCAGGACAACCTGCAGAGCATCATCGTGCGCGCCCAGCAATCGGTGAACGCCCTGGAGGACGTGGTGGTGCTGATCGACCAGCACGGCTACCTGGAATACTGGAACCACGCCGCCGGCCGGCATCTGGGCTTCCGCGCCGACAAGGACCTGGGCCAGCCGCTCACCAACCTGATCCGTCATCCGCGTTTCACCGACTACCTGAGCAAGGGCGATTTCCGCGAACCGCTGGAGATTCCCTCGCCGGTGGACGACAACCGCGTTCTGCAATTGCGCATCACCGAGTTCGGCGTCGGCGATCAGTTGATTCTGGCCCGGGACGTCACCCGCATTCACCATCTGGAGCAAATGCGGAAAGACTTCGTGGCCAATGTCAGCCATGAGCTGAAGACACCGCTGACGGTGCTCAAGGGCTACCTGGAAACGCTGATCGACACGGTGCCCGAGGAACAAAGCCGGCTGCGCCGGGCGCTGACGCAAATGGACGCCCAGAGCCAGCGCATGGAGGCCCTGGTGCAAGACCTGTTACTGCTGTCGCGCCTGGAGAACACCGAGGCGGACAACCTTCAACAGGCGGTGGCGGTGCACGGCATGCTGCAGCGCATGCGCGAAAGCGCCCTGGCGCTGGCGCCGGAAAAGCAGCAGACCATTGAGCTGGATGTGCCGGAAAACGCCCGCCTGGTGGCCAACCCGGCGGAGCTGGAAAGCGCCTTCGGCAACCTGATTGTCAACGCGGTGAAATACACGCCCGCCAACGGCGTAATCCGCATTCACTGGTGGCAGGACGCCAACGGCGCCCATCTGTCGGTGCGCGACAACGGCATCGGCATCGACCCGGCGCACATTCCCCGTCTCACCGAGCGCTTTTACCGCCCGGACAACAGCCGCGTCACCCAAACCGGCGGCACCGGCCTGGGGCTGGCCATCGTCAAGCATGTGATGATCCGCCATAACGGCAGGCTGGAGATCAAAAGCGAGCTGGGCAGCGGCAGCAACTTTACCTGCCATTTCCCCGCCAGCCGGCTGGTCAGCAAGCCCACCGCCCTCGCCAACGGCTGAGTTTCAGTAGTGCGGCGGCGGGGCGTCCTCAATGCGCAGGGCGGCAAGCTCTTCACTCTGTTCCACCACCCGGTCCACCAGCTTGCGGTAGGCGGCTTCCAGCTCGTCGAGCTTGCGCTGCTGGGCACTGACGATCTGATTGAGGCTGGCCACCAGGTCTTCCTGGTAGGCCAGCTTGGTTTCGATATCGAGAAAGCGGTTATCTAGAAGGCGTTCGTCGCTCATGGGGCTCTCCTGACGTGGGCCGGCAGTATACCGCTAGACGGTGTCCGCCAGCACCGCCTCCGCGAGCCCCAGCGGGTCCTCTTCCAGCCAGTCCAGTTGGCCGTCCAGCAGCAATTGGCCCAGCCCGTGCACCAGCGCCCAGGCGCGCAGCGCCGCCCGGGTCACGCGGGCGGGGTCGGGGGCGTCACCGGGCCAGCCCCGGGCCACCGCCTGGCGCAGGGTCTCGAACGCGGCCTGCGAGGCCTCGCTCAATTCGTCCCCACGGCGGTGCGGCGGAATCACGCTGAACATCAGTCGGAACAGCGCCGGATTGGCGTGGGCGAAGCGAAGATAACTGCGCCCCCCGGCCAGCAACTTTTCCTCGTCCGCCGCCTGTGCTTCGGCGTCGCGCTGGGCGGCGCTCAGGCGCCGGAACCCCTCCGACGCCAGCGCCTGCAGCAACGCGTCCTTGTTGGCGAAGTGCCGGTAACTGGCGTTGGCGGTGACGCCCACCCGCCGGGCCAGCTCGCGCAGGCTGAAGCCGCCGTCGCCGCTTTCCGCCAGCAGCATCAGGGCCTGGTCGACCAGGGCACGGCGCAGATCACCGTGGTGGTAGCGGTCCGTGGGCGCGTCTTTCTTTGATGTTGACACTGTACACATCCTTTTCTATCTTATGTTCACAGCATACACATTAAGCCGGCACGGGCCTAGCCCGCCGGGGGGAGGACGTAGGATGGTGGCGGTCTGGATTCATCTGCTGGCGGCGCTCTGGGCGCTGGTTTTCGGTGCCGTGCAGTTGCTGTCCGCGAAGGGTTCGCGGCGGCATCGCTGGCTCGGCTGGTCCTGGGTGCTGGCGATGGCGGTCACGGCGGTGTCCTCCTTCTGGCTGAGCGGCGGCCTGGCGCTGCTGGGGCCGTTCAGCGTGATACATCTGTTGTCCGTGTGGATACTGGTGTGCTTGGCGATCTCAATGCTGGCGGTGCGACGCCGGCAACTGACTACGCACCGTAATTTCCTGGTGGGCGCCTACCTGGGGCTGGTGGGCGCCGGGCTGGGCACCCTGGCGCCGGGTCGGTTGATCAGCGGCTGGCTGTTCGGCGCTTGATTTAAATCCTTGCCGCGGCTATGGTTTCCGCCGTCTTAGGGGAGTAGTCACCCGGGTTCCCACCCGGGGCGGTCGTCAACATATTTGCGCCTCAATGCGCATGGTGGCCGTGTCCTTCGCCGCACCCGCGGATGGATCGACGAGACCTGAGACATTGTCTGCATTCCGCGGGGGCGGGATCGGTGGGCAGTGTCTCTGGTAATCGTTCGATCCCGCCCCTGTAAGGCTTTCCTTTGGACGCTTTTCTTTCTTCCGCCCTGCTGGTCGCGATTGGCGAGATCGGCGATAAAACCCAGCTGTTGTCGCTGGCGCTGGTGTGCCGCTTTCGCAAGCCCTGGCCGATTCTCGCCGGCGTTATCATCGCCACCCTCGTTAACCATGGCCTCAGCGTCTGGTTCGGCGACTGGCTGGCCGACGCCATCCCCGCGGACTGGCTGACCTGGATTCTGGGCGGCAGCTTCATTGCCCTGGGCCTTTGGATGCTAATCCCGGATAAGGACGAGGGCGTGGACGAACGGTTCCGTTTCGGCCCTTTCCTGACCAGCCTGATACTGTTCTTCATTGCCGAGATTGGCGACAAGACCCAGGTCGCTACCGTCGCCCTGGCGGTGCGCTTTCAGGAGTTCTGGCCGGTGCTTCTCGGCACCACAGCGGGTATGATCGCCACCAACCTGCCGGTGATCTGGGTGGCCCATCGCCTCGCCAGCGAGCGGTTTGAAACCTGGGCACACCGGATCAGCGCCGCCCTGTTTATCGCCTTCGGCGTCTGGGCGTTGCTCTAACGAAAAGCGAGCTATGCCATGGCCCTCACCGCCACCATCTACAAAGCCGAGCTCACCGTTTCGGATATGGACCGCGATTACTACGCCACCCATAACCTGACGGTGGCGCTGCACCCCTCGGAAACCGAGGCGCGCATGATGCTGCGGCTGATGGCCTTTGCCCGGCACGCCCACGAGGACCTGAGCTTCACCCGGGGCCTGTCATCCACCGACGAACCGGACCTGTGGCGGCATCACCCCAACGGCACCCTAGAAGAGTGGATCGAGCTGGGCATGCCGGATGAGAAACGTCTGCGCAAGGCCTGCGGCCTGGCCGGTGCGGTGGTGGTCTACACCTACGGCCGCCAGGCGCCGCTGGTCTGGCGCGAGGCCCTCGGCCGCAAGCTGGAACGCTTCGACAACCTCACCGTGCTGCGCGTGATGCCGGAAACGGAAGCCGCGCTGGCGGCTCTGGCCCACCGCCAGATGCGCCTGAACGCCATGATCCAGGACGGGCAACTGTGGCTGGGGGACGACACGGACAACGTAGCAGTGGCGCTGGAATCCCAGTTATAGCCGCGCACGGCAAAGGTAGAACAGCCCCACCACCGGCCCCGGCAGTAACAGCCAGGCCACCCGCAGATCAAGCGTCGCCCATAACTCCGAAACCAGGAAGATCGCCGGGATGGTGAGCGCGAAGCCGATGGCGTTCATCACCGCCAGGGTCGAGCCGACCCGGTCCCGGGGCGCGGTGGCGGCCGCCAGGGCGGAAAGCTGCGGCGAATCGGCGATTACCGTAAAACCCCACAGCAGAAGTAGCGCCAGCAGCAGAAAAGGGGACAGACTTCCCAGCAACGGATAGACCAGGCACAGCAGGCCGGACGCGGCCAGCGCCGCCCGCGCCACCCACAGGCTGCCACGCCGGCGGCTGACCCTGCCGCCATGGACACAACCCGCCAGCCCCAAGGCGATCACCAGGAACGCCAGCCAGGGCACCAGCCCCTCGCCCGCGCCCAGACGCTGCAGCTCCCGGGCCACCAGCAGGGGCGTGAGCGTCCAGAACGCATACAACTCCCAGCAGTGGCCGAAGTAACCCAGGGCGGCGGCGCGAAAATCCCCATTCGCGAAGGCGGCAAAGCCTTCGCGCAGGGGCTTTTTATCGCCCGGCGGCGGCAGGTGGGGGCCATCGCCCAGGGTGCGTATCAACAGCGCCGCGACCATCGCCAGCACGGACGCGGTGAGCAGTGGCCACTGCCAGGGCAGCCCCAGCGTGGCGCCGCGCAACAGGTGCGGCACGGCGGTGCCCAGGGTCAGCATGCCCACCAGCCAGGCCAGGGCGGCGCCGGTATGGCGTGGGGTCCAGCTGATTACCAGCTTCATACCCAGCGGATAAATGCCGGCCAGGCAGAGCCCGGTGGCGAAGCGCATCATCAGCGCCGCCGCCGGCTGCCAGGCCACCAGCACGAAGGCGCCATTAACCAGCGCCCCCAGCACCGCCGCCACGGCAAACACCCGGCTGGCCCGGAAACGATCGGCCAGGCCGGTGGCCGCCAACGCCAGGGTGCCCACGATGAAGCCCGCCTGGGTGGCCATGGTAAGGCGCCCCAGGTCGGTTTCGGTGAGCCCCAGCTCCTGGCCCAAGGACAGCCCCACGCCGTTGACGCTGAACCACAGCGACGTGCCCAGGAACTGAGCCGCGACGATCACCGCCAAGGGAAAGCGGGACAGGGTATTGGACAGCATGGCGCCCCTTTCGGTGAAACGGTGATGGATTACATGGCGCGCTGGTTCACCCGGCGGGACACCTCTTCCACGCTCTCTTTGCGTTCGGAATAGCGATCCGTGAGATAGCCGCTGCGGTCACGGACCAGCAGAGTGAATTTCACCAGCTCCTCCATAACGTCGACTATACGATCATAGTAGGGGGAAGGCGTCATGCGGTCGTTGTCGTCGAATTCCAGAAACGCCTTGGGCACCGAGGACTGGTTGGGAATGGTCAGCATCCGCATCCAGCGCCCCAACACGCGCAGATGATTGACGGTATTGAACGACTGCGAGCCGCCGCTCACCTGCATCACCGCCAGGGTCTTGCCCTGAGTGGGGCGCACGCCGCCCAGCGCCAGCGGAATCCAGTCGATCTGCGCCTTCATGATGCCGGTCATCGCGCCGTGGCGCTCCGGCGAACACCACACCATACCCTCGGACCATTGGGCCAGCTCGCGCAGTTCCTGAACCTTGGGATGCTCCGCCGGCTCCGCGTCCGGCAGCGGCAGACCGCGCGGATCGAAAATCCGTGTTTCGGCGCCCATGGCTTCCAGCAGGCGCGCCGCCTCTTCCACCGTCAGGCGGCTGAAGGAGCGCTCCCGCAGGGAGCCGTACAGCAACAGAATCCGGGGTTTGTGAGTGGATGGCTGATCCTGGAACACGCGGTCAACGCTGGGAACCTGGAAGCCGTGGTTGTTGAGATTAGAAAGGTCTTTCATGGTTATGACTCCAAACACCCCGTTACCGCGCTTTCGGTTTTAGCTGTTCACTATTAACTGTTAACCGCCGTCCTCAAACCAGTGTTTGGTGCGGTTGACGATGGCCACCAGCGACAGCATCACCGGCACCTCCACCAGCACACCCACCACCGTGGCGAGAGCGGCGCCGGAGGACAGCCCGAACAGGCTGATCGCCACCGCCACCGCCAGCTCGAAGAAGTTAGAGGTGCCGATCAGACAGGCCGGCCCGGCTACGTTATGAGGCAGCCGCAGCCAGCGGGCGGCGACAAAGGCGATCACAAAGATGCCGTAGGTCTGAATCAGCAGCGGGATGGCGATCAGCACGATGGCCTGGGGCTTGGCGAGGATGGTCTCGGCCTGGAAGCCGAACAGCAGCACCACCGTGGCCAGCAGGCCCAGCACGCTCACCGGCTTGAGGGTATGGACGAAATCGTCCACCGCCTGTTCGCCGCCGCGGCCGCTCAGCCAGCGCCGGGTAAGCGCACCGGCCACCAGCGGCAGCAGCACGTACAGCACCGTGGACAGCACCAGGGTGTCCCAGGGCACGGTGATGTCGCTGACGCCCAGCAACAGCGCGGCGATGGGAGCGAACGCGAACACCATGATCACGTCGTTCACCGACACCTGCACCAGGGTGTAGTTGGCGTCGCCCTTGGTGAGGTGGCTCCACACGAACACCATGGCGGTGCACGGCGCCACGCCCAGCAGGATCATGCCGGCGATGTACTCGCTGCCGGTTTGCGGGTCCACCATGTCGGCGAACAGCACCTTGAAGAACAGCCAGCCCAGCGCCGCCATGGTGAACGGCTTTATCAGCCAGTTCACCACCAGGGTGAGCAGCAGGCCCTTGGGCTTGTCGCCGACGCGCTTCATGGCGGCGAAGTCGATCTGGATCATCATCGGGTAGATCATTACCCAGATGAACACCGCCACCGCCAGGTTCACATGGGCCACCTCAAAAGCGGCCACCGCCTGGAACAGGCCCGGTACCGCCAGCCCGAGGGTAACGCCGGCAATGATCGCCAGCCCCACCCAGACACTGAGAAAACGCTCGAAAAACGGCATGGATTACGATCCTTTACGCCTGGCCCAGCTCGCGGTGGATTTTTTGCATTGAGGCAACCAGGCCGAGCGAGTTCATGGTGCCGAGGTCCAACGCCGCCAGCTTTTCCAACCGCTGGTACAGACGCTCATAAGTGCGTTCAAAGACCGCATCAACGTCTTCGTCAGTGCCCTCGGCGCTGGCCGGGTCGGGGATGCCCCAGTGCACCTTGGCGGCCTCGGACAGCCACACCGGGCAGGCTTCGCCGGCGGCGGCGTCGCACACCGTAATGATCACGTCGAAGCGCTCGCCTTCGAGATCGTCCATGGACTTGGACGCGGGCTGGTCCACCGGCACGCCGTGGCGTTCCAGCACCGCGAGGGCGCGGGGGTGCACCTGCCCGGTGGGCTGGCTGCCGGCGCTGCGGGCGCGGATACGGCCTTCGCCCAGGTGGTTGGCGATCGCCTCGCCAAGGATCGACCGGCAAGAGTTGCCGGTACACAAAAACAGCACGTTCAGGGGCAGCTCCATGGGAGTCTCCATTAACAGCAGACCGGCGCCGATGTGCGCAGGCCCAGTTGTGCCCGGGCCGGCTCGGCCAGGGTTTCGATGACAGTGAGCGCCCACTCCGGCAGCTCGGGATTGAGGCGGTAGTGCATCCAGGTGCCCTGCCGGCGCGCCACCACCAGATCGCACTGGCGGAGCTGAGCCAGATGTCGGGAGATGGTGGATTGGGGGGCGTCCAGCGCGTCCACCAGGTCGCAGACACAGATCTCGCGCTGCACGTCCATAAGGCAGACCAGGCTCAGGCGCAGGTCGTCGCCGAGGCATTTGCAGAGTTTGGTGGCGGAAAGGTCGGTCATGGTGCTACGAGAACCTATATTCGTATATTCGGAATTACGGATATATTGGAGCACACGAGGGCCTTTTTCAAGGTCTCTGCGATCCTGCGGGGCAACCTTTGCCGCCCGGCTAAGCCGGCCTTTCGCGGGCGGGGCCCGCTCCCACAAGGCCCGCTTCCAACGCGGGCCTCCGGGGGTCAGTCTTTTTTGCGGACTTCTTTTTCCATCTCGTCGATGGAGATGTGGCGCACGTCGGTGCCTTTGACCAGGAAGATCACCTGCTCGCCAATGTTGCGGGCGTGGTCGCCGATGCGCTCCAGCGCGCGCAGTGACCAGATGATGTTGAGCACCCGGGAGATGGCGCGCGGGTCTTCCATCATGAAGGTCACCAGGGCGCGCATGGCGGAGCGGTACTCCAGGTCCACCTCGGTGTCCTCGGCGGCCACTTCCACCGCCTTGTCCGCGTCGAAGCGGGCGAAGGCGTCCAGGGCGTCGCGCAGCATATTGCGCACGTGGTTGCCGATGTGCCGGACTTCCACATAGCCGCGCGGGGATTCGCCGTCCTCGGCCAGCTGCAGCGCCATGGCGGCGATCTTGGCGGACTCGTCACCGATGCGCTCCAGGTCCGACACCGCCTTGGACACGGCGATGATCAGCCGCAGGTCGGACGCCGCCGGCTGGCGCAGCGCCAGCACGCGGGCGCACTCTTCGTCGATCTGGATTTCCAGGTCGTCGACCCGGTCTTCCGTGGTAAGCACTTTCTCCGCCAGGGCGGAATCGGCGTGCAGCAGCGCTTCCAGCGCGTCCACCACCTGTTTTTCCACCAGCCCGCCCATCTCCATGAGATGGTTGCGGATGGATTCCAGCGCCTCGTTGAACTGCGAGGAGCTGTGTTGACCAAAATGCATGCGATCCATGTTGTCTCTCCTTGGACCCGTTGGCCTTAGCCGAAGCGGCCGGTGATGTAGGCTTCCGTGAGCTCGTGCTCCGGCTTGGTGAATACGGTTTCGGTGTCGTTGACCTCGATCAGCCGCCCCAGGTGGAAGTAGGCAGTGCGGTGGGACACGCGCGCGGCCTGCTGCATGGAGTGGGTGACGATGGCAATGGTGTACGACTCGGAGAGCTCGTCGATCAGCTCTTCGATCTTGGCGGTGGCGATCGGGTCGAGCGCCGAGCAGGGCTCGTCCATCAGTACCACTTCCGGGCTCACCGCGATGGTACGGGCGATGCACAGACGCTGCTGCTGGCCGCCGGACAAGCCGGTGCCCGATGAGTGCAAGCGGTCTTTCACTTCCGTCCAGAGGCCGGCGCTGCGCAGGCTGTTCTCGACGATTTCATCGAGATCGTATTTCTTGTCGGCCAGGCCATGCAGCCGCGGGCCGTAGGCCACGTTGTCGTAGATCGACTTGGGGAACGGGTTGGGCTTCTGGAACACCATGCCGACGCGGGCGCGCAACTCCACCACATCCAGCTTGGGGTCGTAGAGATCCTGGTCGTCCAGGTGCAGATCGCCTTTCACCCGGCAGATATCGATGGTGTCGTTCATGCGGTTGAGCGAGCGCAGGAAGGTGGACTTACCGCAACCGGAAGGGCCGATCAGCGAGATCACTTCGTTCTTGCCGATATCCAGGCTGACGTCATGGATCGCCTGGTTGTCGGCGTAAAACACGTTGACGTTGCGCAATTTCATCTTGGGCGCGTCCACGAACGGCTTGCCCACGGTTTTTTCCGGGTAGGGAGTATCCTGCATTGACCTTTCTTCCACGTCGACCAAGGGCTTCGCCGCATCATCATCGGCGCGGTTGCGGTTGTCCAGTTCTCGTGCGGTATCCATGTTCCTCTCCTTACCAACGGCGCTCAAGGCGCTTGCGCAGTACCACCGCCAGCGTGTTCATGGTGATCAGGAAGGCGAGCAGAACCATGATCGCCGCCGACGTCATGGCCACGAAGGACTGCTCGGGGCTGTCCGCCCACAGATAAATCTGCACCGGCAACACCGTGGCCGGGTCGGTCGGGCCGCCGGGGATGTCCACGATAAAAGCGACCATGCCAATCAACAGCAGCGGCGCCGTTTCACCCAGCGCCTGGGCCATGCCAATGATCGAGCCGGTAAGCATGCCGGGCAGCGCCAGCGGCAGCACATGATGCAGTACCACCTGCATCTTCGACGCGCCCAGAGCCAACGCCGCCTCGCGCACCGAGGGCGGCACCGTCTTGATCGCGGCGCGGCTGGTGATAATGATCGTCGGCAACGTCATCAGCGTCAGCACCAGGCCACCCAGCAGTGGCACCGAGCGCGGCAGCCCGAACAGATTGATGAAAATGGCCAGGCCCAGCAGGCCGAAAATGATCGACGGCACCGCCGCCAGATTATTGATGTTCACCTCGATGAAATCCGTGAACTTGTTGCGCGGTGCGAACTCTTCCAGATAGATGGCAGCGGCCACGCCAATCGGAAAAGAAAGACAAAGCGTCACGATCATGGTGAAGAAGGAACCGACAATGGCGCTGCCGATGCCGGCCAGTTCCGGTTCGCGGGAATCACCGTGGGAGAAGAACGACGCGTTAAAACGTTTCTCCGTATCACCGGCGGCTTCGAGATCTTCAATCCATTGCTTTTGCTGGTCGCCGAGGCGTGCTTCGGGCCGCTTTTTCTCTGACGTTTTCAGATACAGGTCGACGTCGTCGTCGGCCAGTAGCCAGAGATCACGGGTGCCGCCCAGCAGGCTGGGGTCGGCTTTCAGCTCGTCGCGCAGATTATAGCTGGCGCCACTGCTGACCAGCGCGTAAAGCTGACGCTGTTGCTGGCGATCGTCGACACCGGGAAACCGCTCGCGCAGGGCCTCTTTGATAACACCGCCGAAATTGGCGTAGTTAAGTTGTTCTTCGTCACGCACGTCATCGAGACCCAGAACGTCCCGGTCGAGGCTGATTTCCAGCTTGATGTAGTGCTCAAAGAAGGCACTGTGGCCTTTACCGATGATGTCGGTGAACAAAATCAGCAGCGCGAACAGGCCGACACCGATGGATAGAATGCCGTAGGCCTGGAATCGTTTTTCCTGCCGATAACGCCGCGCCAGACTTTCACGCACTTTCGCCGTGGTCTCGCTCATTACGCCGCCTCCCGGTTGATTGTCCGTCGCTTCATTCGTACTGCTCCCGGTATTTCTTGACGATGTGCAGCGCCACCACGTTGAGAACCAGGGTGGTGATGAACAGCATCAGACCGAGCGCGAAGGCCGCCAACGTTTTGGCGCTGTCGAATTCCTGGTCGCCAGTAAGCAGCGTGACGATCTGCACGGTGACGGTGGTGACCGCCTCCAGGGGGTTCACGGTGAGGTTGGCGGCGAGACCCGCCGCCATCACCACGATCATGGTTTCGCCGATGGCCCGCGACGCGGCCAGCAGAATGCCGCCCATGATGCCGGGCAGCGCGGCAGGGAACACCACCTTGCGGATGGTTTCAGACTTGGTGGCGCCCAAACCCAGGGAGCCGTCACGCATCACCTGGGGCACGGCGGTGATCACATCATCGGAAATCGAGGAAACGAACGGGATGATCATCACGCCCATAACCAGGCCGGCGGCCAGGGCCGATTCGGAGGCCACGTCCAGCCCGATGCTCTCACCGACATTGCGGATGAACGGCGCCACGGTCAGCGCCGCGAAAAAGCCGTATACCACCGTAGGCACGCCGGCGAGAATCTCCAGCAACGGCTTGGCCACGGCCCGCACCTTGGCGTGGGCGTACTCGGCCAGGTAGATCGCCGACATCAGCCCCACCGGCACCGCCACCAACAGGGCGATGGCCGAGATCAACAGCGTCCCCATGAACAGCGGAATGGCGCCGAAGGCACCTTCGGACGCCACCTGGTCCGCACGCAGGGCGGTTTGCGGGCTCCATTGGGTGCCGAACAGGAAATCCACCGGTGACACTTGACCAAAGAAGCGAATGGATTCGAACAATACCGACATGACAATGCCGACCGTGGTCATGATCGCCACCAGAGCGCACAGCATGAACAGCACCCGCAGGATCTTCTCCACCTGCTGGCGGGCGCGCAGTTGCGGCGCGATCTTCAACCAGCCCCAGGCGCCGCCGAGCATCGCGGCGACGATGAAGACCACCGTCAACGCCATGGTGTTGGTGCCCCGCAGCCCGCGCAGCAGCTCCGCCGCGCCGGCGATTTCCCGGCGCACCGAATCCTCCGCCAAAGCGCCGCTGGCGACGTTCTGAATCTGGCTGAGCAGCAAACTCCGGCCGCCTTCCGTGACGGGGCGGATATCCTCGGGCAGGCTCATCATCACGGTACTTCTAATGATGGCGTCGTCGAAGATCAGCCAGGCGCCCAGTACCACCAGCGCCGGAATCGCGCACCACAGTGCCGCCCGCATCGCGTAGTAGAAGGGCAGCGACTGCAGGTGGCGGATCCCGCCCAGCGGTCGCGCCTGGGCCAGGGACTTTTGCCAGCCTATGTAGTAAGCCGCCGCCACCATGGCGACCAACAGCAACAAAAGGTTGCCTGTTTGCATGCCAACAACTCCGAGTGAGTGATTTTCTCGCGCAAACCTGGGGTTTGAGAGAAAAAACCGGGTTTATCCACACCCCGCCGGGGCGAAGAAAGCCCGATGACTCAGCGTCACCGGGCTTGATTCGTTACGCCTCCCTGCGTAAGCGCACGTCCTGTCTTACAGTTCCTTACCGGTCATGCTCTTCAGGCCTTGCGCTTGCTTGGCCATCTTGGCGCGCATGTCGTCCGGCAGCGGAATCATACCTTTGTCGACCAGGTAGCCGTCCGGGCCCCAGGCGCGCTCGCTGGTGAATTCCTTGATGTAGCCTTCGATGCCGGGTACCACGCCCACGTGCGCTTTCTTCACGTAGAAGAACAGGGAGCGGGAAACCGGGTAATCGCCGCTGGCGATGGTTTCCATCTGCGGCTCAACGCCTTCGATGGTGGCGGCCTGCACCTTGCCACGGTTCTGATCCAGGAAGGAGTAACCGAATACGCCCAGCGCCTGGGGGTTGGAACCCAGCTTCTGCACGATCAGGTTGTCGTTCTCGCCGGCTTCCACATAGGCGCCGTCTTCACGGATGCTGCGGCAGATAGACTTGTACTTGCCGCTGTCTTCTTTCTTGATGGCGGCGATCCAGTCGAAGGTTTTGCAACCGCCTTCGATGGCCAGCTCGTTGAACGCATCACGGGTACCGGAGGTGGGCGGCGGGCCCAGCACTTCGATTTCGGTGTCCGGCAGATCCGAGTTCACTTCGCTCCACTTCTTATACGGGTTGGGCACCAGCTTCTCACCGCCTTTCGGGTCCGGCACTTCCTTGCCCAGCGCCAGGAAGATGTCGCGCTTGGACAGGTCGATCTTTTCGCCGTCGACGGAGTTGGCGATAACGATACCGTCATAGCCCACGACGACTTCGGTGATCTCTTTCACGCCGTTGTTCTGGCACATCTCGAACTCGGAAGCCTTCATCCGACGGGAGGCGTTGGTGATGTCCGGGTTCTCGGTGCCGATGCCCTGGCAGAACAGCTTCAAGCCGCCGCCGGAACCGGTGGATTCGATCTTCGGCGTCGGGTTGCCGCTACGACCGAAGCGCTCGGCCACGGTGGTGGCGAACGGGTATACCGTGGAGGAACCCACGATGGAAATGGTGTCACGGGCGATCGCGGTGGCCGGGGCGCTGGCGAGGGCCACGGCGGCGGCGGCGCCGACGAGAGTCGCTTTCATTTGAAATTTCACTGTTAGCCTCCTGGTTGCATGGCGCCGGCGTTGGTCTTAACCCGGCTTCTTCTCTTCAGGCATGACGCATGCTAGAGGCGGAATGTGACAGCAACATTACATAAATGGGATCGTTCGCGCACCCGCGCCGATCGGCGCGGGCCCCGGTTTTGCTGACCCCGGCGCCCATCACCCGTATAATCGCGCCGGATCCGAAACCCCCGGCGAGGCCATTTTGACCCGACAACGCCTGCAGCACCTGAAACGCTGGCAACAGCGCCTGACCGCTTTCACTTGCGGCGTCGGGCACCTGTGCGCCTGGTTCTCCCTGATCATGGTGCTGGTGATGGTGCTTGTCGTCGTGCTGCGCTACGGGTTCGGCATCGGCAATATCGCCCTTCAGGAAAGCCTCATTTATTTGCATGGCTCGCTGTTCATGCTGGGCGCCGCCTACGCCCTGGCTCTGGACGAGCATGTGCGGGTGGACGTCTTCTACCAGCGTTTCAGCCCCCGCAAACGGGCGCTGGTCAATGTGCTGGGCACCTTGTTCCTGCTGCTGCCGGTGTGCGCGGCGATTTTCGGCCTCAGTTTCCAGTACGTGGTGCGCAGCTGGGCCGGGCTGGAGCGCTCCGACAACGGCGGCCTGCCGCTGGTTTTCCTCCTCAAGAGCCTGCTGCTGGCGCTGCCCGCGCTGCTCACCCTGCAAGCGGTGGCGGAGCTGATTCGCCACGGCCTGACGCTGGCCGGCGCGACGCCGCCACGGAAGGCGCTTGAGGACGAGGGGGACGCATGGAGCTGATCCCGCTGCTGATGTTCGTGGCCGTGGGCGTGACCCTGCTGAGCGGCTACCCGGTGGCGTTCTGCCTGGGCGGCGTGGCGCTGATGTTCGCCGCCGGCGGCCTGCTCGGCGGCAGCCTGAGCCTGAGCGACCTGACGTTCCTGCCCGGGCGGCTGTTCGGCATTATCGAGAACACCAGCCTGATGGCGGTGCCGATGTTCGTGTTCATGGGCGTGATGCTGGAAAAATCCCGGGTGGCGGAGCGTCTGCTGGCCAGCATGGGGCGCCTGTTGGCGGTGTTCCCGGGCGGCCTGGGCCTGGCCATCGTGCTGGTGGGCGCGCTGCTGGCCGCCAGCACCGGTATCGTCGGCGCCACCGTGGTGACCATGGGGCTGCTGTCGTTGCCCACCATGCTGCGCCATGGCTATAACGCGGGCCTGGCCACCGGGCTGATCTGCGCCACCGGCACCCTGGGGCAAATCATCCCGCCTTCCATTGCCTTGGTGTTGCTCGGCGACGTGCTCTCCACCGCCTACCAGGAAGCCCAATTGCGGCAGGGCATGTGGTCTCTGGACACGGTATCGGTGGGCGACCTGTTCGTCGGCGCCCTGGTGCCGGGCCTGATTCTAGTCGGCATGTATCTACTCTACGTGGTGGTGATCAGCACGCTGCGCCCGGAGCAGGCACCGGCCATGAGGCCCGAAGACGCCAGCACCGAAGGCGGAACCGAACCGGCATCACTGCTGGGCGGGCTGGTGGCGCCGCTGCTGCTGATCACCGCGGTGCTCGGCTCCATACTCGGCGGCCTGGCGACGCCCACTGAAGCGGCCGGCGTGGGGGCCTTCGGCGCCCTGTTGCTGGCCGCCTTCGGGCGCCATCTGGATCGGCATATTCTGCGCGAGACGGTGCGCAGCACCACCCGCGTCACCGCCATGGTGTTCATGATTTTGATCGGTGCCAGCCTATTCTCGCTGGTATTCCGGGCGTTCGGCGGCGACGAAACCGTGGAGCATCTGTTCGACGCCCTGCCCGGCGGCGTGCTGGGCGCCACCCTGGTGGTGATGCTGATTGTGTTCCTGCTCGGCTTTATCCTCGATTTCATGGAAATCACCTTCGTGGTGGTGCCAATCGTGGGGCCGGTGCTGCTCTCCATGGGCGTGGACCCGGTGTGGCTGGGGGTGATGATCGCGCTCAACCTGCAGACGTCCTTCCTGACCCCGCCGTTCGGCTTCGCGTTGTTTTATCTGCGTGGCGTGGCGCCGCCGGAAGTGCGCACCTCGCAGATCTATAAAGGCGTGATACCCTTTATTCTGATTCAATTGACGATGCTCGGCACCCTGGCACTGTTCCCGGAACTGGCCACCTGGCTGCCGGAACTTTTATATGGATAACAAGACATGACCAACGACGACATTCCCCAACCGCAGGGCACCCTGGCCCTGCAAACCATCGCCATGCCCGAGAACGCCAACTGGAACGGGGATATTTTCGGTGGCTGGCTGGTGTCGCAGATGGATCTGGCCGGCGCGGTGACCGCGCGGGCGCGCGCCAAGGGCCGGGTCGCCACGGTGGCGATCGACTCCATGGCGTTTCTACGCCCGGTGCCGGTGGGCGCGGTGGTGAGCTGCTACACGCGGATGCAAGACATCGGCCGCAGCTCCATGCAGATTCTGGTGGAAGTGTGGATCGTCGAAGATGAGGGGGGCTTGGCGAAAGTCACCGAGGGGCACTTCACGTTCGTCGCCATCGACGAGAACGGCCGCACCCGCTCGGTACCCAGAGATTAAAAGACGATACAGGATGCAGGATACAGCGCGGGTGGAACCGTGCAGGTGGTGCGGCCTCGCCCGCGTTTCACCCTGTATCCTGAATCCTGTATCGGCGCCTTAGGGCGCCTTCTGGCCTAGTACCGTGGAACGGACGTTGAGGGCGGACTGCTCGGCCACCTCGATGTACGGCATCACCGAATCGCGGAAACCGCGATAGGACTCATAGATCCGCCGCGCTTGCTCGTTGCCGGCGACCAGATCTTCCACCGCCTCCTGGCTGGTTTTTTCCAGCGCCTGAAGCACCTCGTCCGGCAAGCGGCGCAGCTCGACGCCGTGCTCGTTCACCAGCTGCTTAAGCGCTTCCGCGTTGCGCGCGGTGAACTCGTCGTAGATGTGCTGGTTTTCGGCTTCCGCGGCGCTTTTGACGATGGCCTGCAGGTCTTCCGGCAGCGCGTCCCACTTTTCCTTGTTGATCATCAGCTCCAGCATGGCGCCGGGCTCCTGCCAACCGGGGTAGTAGTAATACTTGGCCACTTTGTGCAGGCCGAAGGTCAGATCGTTGTAAGGCCCGACCCAGTCGGCCGCGTCCAGGGCACCGGTCTGCATTGAGGTGAAGACTTCGCCGCCGGGCATCTGCACCGGGGTGGCGCCGATGCGCTGCATCACTTCGCCGGCCAGGCCGGGGGCGCGGATCTTGAGCCCTTTGATATCGTCCAGGCTGTTGATTTCCTTACGGAACCAGCCGGCCATCTGGGTGCCGCTGTTGCCGCAGGGCAGCGGCTTGATGCCGAACTCGCCGTACAGCTCGTCCCACAGCTCCTGGCCGCCGCCGAAGTTGACCCAGCTGTTCAGCTCCTGGGCGGTCAGGCCGAACGGCACCGCGGTGAAAAACGGCGTGGCCGGGTGCTTGCCTTTCCAGTAGTAGGACGCGGAGTGGCCCATCTCGGCACTGCCGTCGCGTACCGCGTCGAACACGCCCATGGCCGGGACCAGCTCGCCGGCACCGTGTACCTTGATGGTCAGGCGGCCGCCGGACATAGCGGTGACGCGCTCAGCGAAGCGGTTGGCGCCGGTGCCCAGGCCGGGGTAATTCTTCGGCCAGGCGGTGACCAGCTTCCACTCGCGGATTTCCTTGTCGGCGGCTTCGGCCGGGGTGTTACCGCTGCCGGCGGCCGGTTTGTTCTCGCTTTCGTTCTGACCACAGCCGGCCAGCGCCGCGGCGCCCAGGCCGAGGCCCAGCGCGGAGACGAATTTACGACGATCCATGAAACTCTCCCGTTGGTTTTATTGTTAGTGGGCCCTTCGGACCCTAGATCACATCGAGGCGGGCGTACTGGCTCACCAGCCATTTGGTACCGACGCCGTCGAAGTTGATTTGCAGCCGCGCGTTGGGGCCCTGGCCCTCGAAATGCAACACCGTGCCCTCACCGAATTTCGGGTGCAAAACGCGCGCCCCCAATACAATACCATTGGCGTCCTGTTGGCGCGGCCCCCCGCCACCGCCGCCCAGCGGCCGGCTGAAGCCGGCCCGGGCGCGCACCTCTTCCACCAGCTCGGCGGGGATTTCGCGCAGGAAGCGGCTCGGCGGGTTGAGCGTTTCGTTGCCGTACAGGCGGCGGCTTTCGGCGTGGGTCAGGTAGAGTTCCCGCATCGCCCGGGTCAGCCCCACGTAGCAGAGCCGGCGCTCCTCGGCGAGACGCACCGGATCGTCCGAGGACATCTGGTGCGGGAACAGGCCCTCTTCCAGGCCGGTGATGAACACCACCGGAAATTCCAGCCCCTTGGCGGAATGCAGGGTCATCATCTGCACCGCGTCTTCGTGGGCGCCGGCCTGCCCTTCGCCGGATTCCAGGGCGGCGTGGTCCAGGAAGGCGCTGAGCGGGTCCTCCTCGCCCTCTTCGTCACCGAACTGACGGGTGGCGGACACCAGCTCGCGCAGGTTGTCCAGACGCTGCTGGGCCTTCTCGCCTTTGTCCTGGCCGTGGTAGTCGAGCAGGCCACTGGCGGCGATCACGTGTTCGGCGGTTTCCGCCAGACCCAGCGTCTTGGTGTCCTCCGCCAGGGTGTCCACCAGCTTGAGGAAGGCGAGCAAGGCATTGCCGGCGCGGGCGGTAAGCAGCTGCTCGTTGATCAACGCGACCGCGGCGTCCCAAAGAGGCACGCCACGTTGGCGCGCCAGATCACGGAGGATTTCCAGCGTCTTGGCGCCAATACCCCGGGTGGGTGTGTTCACCACCCGCTCGAAGGCGGCGTCCGCCCGGCGGTTGTTGAGCAGGCGCAGATAGGCCAGCGCGTTCTTGATCTCGGCGCGCTCGAAGAAACGCTGGCCGCCGTAGATGCGATAGGCAATACCGGCCTGCAGGAAGGCTTCTTCCAACACCCTGGACTGGGCGTTGGAACGGTACAGCACCGCCATTTCCCGGCGCGCCATGCCCTGCTGGCCCAGGCTTTCCACCTTGCCGGCGATAAAGCGGGCTTCGTCCACCTCATTGAACCCGGCGTACAGGCGGATCGGCTCGCCATCGCCGCCGTCTGTCCACAGCTCCTTGCCGAGCCGATCGCTGTTGACGCTGATCACCGCGTTGGCGGCGTTGAGGATGGTGCCGGTGGAACGATAATTCTGCTCCAGCCGCACCGTGCGCGTGTCGGGAAAATCACGGCTGAACTTGTGGATGTTTTCGATCTTGGCGCCGCGCCAGCCATAGATGGACTGGTCGTCATCGCCGACGATGGTGGCGGCGTTGTCGGCGTTGGTGAGCAGCCGCAGCCAGGCGTACTGAATGGCGTTGGTGTCCTGGAACTCGTCCACCAGGATGTGCCGAAAGCGGCGTTGATAGTGCCCGCGCAAGTCGTCGTTGTCGCGGAACAGCTCCAGCACGCGAAGCAGCATCTCGTTGAAATCGACCAGGCCGCCGCGGGCGCAAGCTTCTTCGTAGGCGAGATAGATTTTCTGCATGGTTTGCAGAAACAGATCGCCACCGGCCACGTCCATATGCGCGGCGCGCAGGCCCTCGTCTTTCTGGCCGTTGATGAACCAGGTCGCCTGGCGCGCGGGCCAGCGCTGTTCATCCAGCCCCAGTTCGCGGATCACCCGTTTGATCAGACGCTGCTGATCGTCGGCGTCGATGATCTCGAAGTTCTGTGGCAAGCCCGCTTCCTGCCAGTGCTGGCGCAATAACCGGTGGGCGATGCCGTGGAAGGTGCCCACCCACATGCCGCCGGCGGGCATGTCGAGAAGCTGCTCGATACGGCCGCGCATTTCCGCCGCCGCCTTGTTGGTGAATGTCACCGCGAGAATACCGAACGGCGACGCCTGTTCGGTGGCGATCTGCCAAGCGATACGGTGCACCAGCACGCGGGTCTTGCCCGAGCCGGCACCGGCCAGCACCAGCAAGTGCCGGTCTTCGGCGGTCACCGCGTCGCGCTGATCCGGGTTAAGGCCTTCAATAAGGGAAGTCACATCATCCATGGCGGCGCAGTTTACCAGAACCGCCGCTTTGGCGCGGCAGGTTGTGACGCAGCCCCGGTGATCCGGTTTCCCTTCGCGATGGGGCTGGGTAAACTGCCAAACAAAAAGCCCGGCGTCACCTATACTTACGGGTTCCCGAGCAACGCACGGGAGCGACTTACTTACCGGCGCCCAAGGCTCCGAGCCTGGAACCATTATCCGTGTCGACAGCATTCGAGTCACAACCAAGCAAGCAACAGCAGGCCGTGATCCGCGCGCAATGCCAGCATCTCCTTTCGGGGATCAAAGGCATGAACGTGCTGGAAGGCCTGGCCGTGATCGCGGCGACCTGGGCCTATTGGGATTCGCCGGTGCCGCGCGCCACCTTGCTGGTGTGGGCCCTGACGGTGATCACGCTGATTGTGGCCCGGGTCAGCTGGCTGCTTCTGAGTCGGCCGCTGGGCAACGGCGATCGCGCCGATCTGCGCAAAGTGTCCCTGAGCGTGCTGGCCACCTCGGTGGCAATGGGCATCGGTGGCTTTCTGTTCAACCCCACCGACACTCTGCTCTCCGAGTCGATGCTCTACGCGCAGCTCACCATGAGCAGCCTGGGCACCGGCCTGAGCATCCTGGCCTTGTCGGCGTACAGCAGCCATCTGCCATCGGTACTGATGTACCAGGTTTGTCTGCTGGCGCCGTCATGCGCGCAGCTGCTGCTGGCCAACGATAACGAACCGGCCCTGGCGGCCATGCTGGTGGCCACCGGGGCTTTTCTGTTTATCGCCGCCCGCCGCATCAACCTGACCACGCACCAGGCCCTTGATCTGCAGATCAGCAACACGGCGCTGATCGACTATCTGGACCGGGCGCGGGCCAACGCCGAAGCGCTCAATGAAAAGCTCGCCGACGAGATCATGGAACGCAAGGAGGCACGCCGGCGGCTTCAGGAAGCCAACGACCGCCTGGAGTCCATGGTCAGCGACCGGACCCGCGCGCTGGAGCAGGCCAACCGGGAGCTCAGCGCCACCGGTGAGCGGTTGCAGCTGGCGCTGGACGCCAGCAACATCGGGCTGTGGGACTGGAACCTGCTGACCGGCACCAATTACCACACCAACTTCGACCGGCTGCTCGGCTACGAAAGCGAATACTTCCGCAATTTCTTCGGCGATCTGCAGCAATTGGTTCACCCGGATGATTTCCCCACCATCCGCCGCGCCATGATCGCCCACTTTAAGGGCGAAACCGACCGCTACCACGCCATCTATCGGCTGCGCCACGCCGACGGCCCCTGGTGCTGGATCGAGGACGAAGGCCGGGTGGTGGACTGGAACGACAAGGGCCGCGCCCTGCGCATGATCGGCACCCGCCGTGACATCACCGCCACCCGCGAAGCGCAGGAGCAACAGCGGCTGGCGGCGACGGTGTTCGAGAACGCCCCGGAAGGCATCTTCATTCTGAACCGCAACTTCCAGTTCCTGGCGGTGAACGCCCGCTTCGAACAGATCACCGGCTACCCGGAGCAGGATGTACTCGGCCGCACTATCGCCGATACCGATCACATCGACCGCAACCGCAGCACCTATCGCGCCATCACGCTGGCGCTGCGCCGCACCGGGTTCTGGGAAGGCGAAATCAACGAACGGCGCCGCAACGGCGAGCCGTTCCCGGAATGGCTGCAGATCAGCAGCGTGCTGGACGAGAAGCAACGGGTAATCCGCTATGTGGGGATGCTGTCCGATCTCACCTCGCGCAAGGAAGCCGAGGAGCGGGTGCAATTCCTCTCCAATTACGACCGCCTCACCGGCCTGC
The DNA here is from genome assembly GCA_042090255.1 of Alcanivorax sp. Lineage (GTDB taxonomy): Bacteria > Pseudomonadota > Gammaproteobacteria > Pseudomonadales > Alcanivoracaceae > Alloalcanivorax. Next base: position 60,880 of record JBELJS010000005.1, read on the forward strand.
CCAACCGGGCCCTGTTCCGCGAACGTCTGCAGCGGGCGCTGACCCTGGCGCGGCTGAACCGGGAAAAAGCCGCGCTGCTGATGATCGACCTGGACCGCTTCAAACCCATCAACGAAAGTCTCGGTCATGAGATCGGCGACCGCCTGCTCAAACTGGCCGCGGAGCGCATTTGCCGGTGCGGCGTCAACGACGAGAACCTGGCCCGGGTGGGCGGTGACGAGTTCACCCTGGTGCTGGAGAACTGCGGCGCCGAAGCGCAGATCGGCGCGCTCTGCCAGAAGCTGATTAACATGATGAAGAAGCCGTTCCTGATCGACGGCCACGAACTGCTGCTGGGCGCCAGCATCGGCATCAGCGTGTTCCCCAACCCGGGCCAGGAAGCGCAGTCGATGATCAACCAGGCGGAAATGGCGGTGCATCAGGCAAAACGCAGCGGCGGCAATAACTTCCAGTTTTACCGCACCGGCATGCAGATGGCGTCGGTGGAACAGCTGGCGCTGGAGACCAGCCTGCGCAAGGCGATCTTCAAGAACGAATTCGTGGTCCATTACCAACCCAAGATGGACCTGGCGGACAGCCGCATTTCCTCGGTGGAAGCGCTGGTGCGCTGGCAGCACCCGACCATGGGCCTGCTGGCGCCGTCCGAGTTTATTCCGCTGGCGGAAGAATCCGGCCTGATTTCAGCGATCGGCGAGCTGGTGCTCGAGCGCGCCTGCCGGCAGGCGCGGCAGTGGCTGGATCGGGGGCTGGGGAATATCCGCGTGTCGGTGAACTTGTCCGCCCATCAGTTCCGCAAAGGCAACCTGGCGGACGTGGTGGACCGCATTCTCGCACTCACCGGTCTGCCCGCGGAATTTCTGGAGCTCGAGCTCACCGAAAGCCTGATCATGGAAGACATGGACCAAAACATCGCCCTGCTCGAGCGGCTGCGCGCCCGCGGCGTGGGCCTGTCCCTGGACGACTTCGGCACCGGCTATTCATCGCTCAACTACTTGAAGCGATTCCCGGTGGATACGCTCAAAATCGACCGCACCTTCATCACCGATCTGGCGGACAACCCGGACGACGCGGCGATCACCCGGGCGATCATCGAGATGGCGCACAGCCTGACCATGAGCGTGGTGGCGGAAGGGGTGGAAACCGACCAACACCTGAATATCCTGCGCGAGATGGGCTGCGACAGCATTCAGGGCTACCTGATCAGCCGGCCGGTGCCGGAGGACGAACTCCACGAAATCCTATCCCGGCAGGAGCATGACCGGGCCGGGGATGGCCCCGCCTAGCGGCCTTCGGCGGCTATTCGTCGAGAATCGCCAGGGTTTCCGGTTTCTCGAAGAACGGCGCTAAATGACGGCGCAGCCAGGCGTCCAACAGGCCGCGTTCGCGCAGCAGCCGCAGCACCGGCGGCGCGAACCGGCGGGCGTCGTCGAGCAGGTCGTCGCGCTCAATACCCACTTCATCGACCAAATCGCGCAGGGTGGTGTCCCCGTACTTGTCGAAAAAGGCGTTGATGCCGGTATCCAGCATGGTGGCGAAATAATCGCTGTGCCGGAAGTCCCGCCAGAAGTCATAGCCGATCACGAACAACTCCTGAATGTCCTCGCTGCTGAGCAACTCGCGCAGCTCGGTCACCGGACGCTCGGCGAAGTCCTGCCAGGCCACCAGCACCAGTTCGCGCAGCTCGCCCAGGTTATCGTCGCTGTACAGCCAGGGGTCGGACAGCAGCGCCGCGGTGCGCTCCAGCAACCACTCCTGCAGGCGCATCTCCAGGCTGGCCCGCCAGCGCGGCGGTAACCGCCGCCCCACCAAGCCACGCAGGCTCTCGGGGATGCCCTGGTGCAACCAGGTCTTGAGCCCCAGATGAGCGCCGCCGGCGAGCAGCGCCAGCAGTACCGGGTTGCTGCTTAGCCAGCCGACACCGCGCCGGGACAGGGGTATTTCCAACACCTTGTCGACCAGCGCCGCCACCGTGCTCTCGTCCACCAGCTCGCCGACCCGGCGTTCCCCCTGGATGCCGTGGTTATAGAGACGGTCCACCATCTCGCCCACCAGCTCCGGAATACCGCCGCCCAGCTCCATCTGCACCGCGTATTTGCGCACCGTGACGCGGATCTGCTCGGCGGTCACCGCTTCACCAAGGCGCACCTTGTCGGCCTGATCGAGCAGCGCGTCCAACTCCTGTTCCAGCCAGTCGTCCACACGATCCGGGTCCAGAGACTCGCTGAGGTGAGCGACCAGGGCCTCAAGTAAACGATTCGCCTTTTCTTGTTTATTTGCCGTCACGACATGCCTTCCTTAACCAAGGGCCACTTGCCCACTGCGCGGGCGAATGTATCATCGTTCAATGTAACAATCATCAGAGGTACTTAACCATGGCGATCAACATACTGCCCACCCGCCGGAACCTGCGCTTCAAGCTGAACCCCAGCAAAGCGCTGACCTGGCACCAGGATGGACGCAACGTGAGCCAGTTTCTCAATACCCTGAGCCTGTTTTTCCCGGTTGGCGAACGCTTCTTCATCGACAGCGTGCGCCAGTATCGCGATGCCGTCCAGGACCCGGAACTGAAGAAGGCGGTCACCGCCTTTATTGGCCAGGAAGCCATGCACGGCCGCGAGCACGAAGAATACAACGGCTTCGTCAATGAGGCCGGCGTGCCCATCGAGGCCCAGGAGCAACTGGTCGACAATCTGCTCAAGGCGGTCCAGAAGTACACCCCCGGGTCCTTCCAGCTGGCCGGCACCGTGGCTCTGGAGCATCTGACCGCGATCCTCGCGGACGGGCTGCTCAGCCTGCCGGAAATCATGGAAGGCTCCGACGAGGGCTACCGTGCCTTGTGGAACTGGCATGCCCTGGAAGAAACCGAACATAAAGCCGTGGCGTTCGATGTCTATCAGCTGGCGGTGGGTGGCGACGACAAAGTCAGCGCCTACGCCATGCGCAGCTTCGCCCTGCTGTTTTCCACCAGCGTATTCTTCGCTCTGTTCCTGCCCTTCTACCTGCACAACGTGCGGGTCAGCGGCGGCCTGTTCGACCGCAAGGGCTGGCGCGCGGTAGTGCGCCACAGCCTGGGCAAGAAAGGCATTTTCCGCTACAGCGCCAAGGCCTGGCTGGACTGGTTCAAGCCCGGCTTCCACCCCTGGGACCACGACAACCGTGAGTTCCTGGAGCAGTTCGACGAACTGGTGGCCCACGCTCTGGAAGAGGAGGCGGCCTGACCGCCTCGCACCCTCTGCTTTCCCGGATCGCGACGCGATCATTCTTCAAGCCGGCTTCCCGCCGGCTTTTTTTGTGCTTTGGCGAGGAGCCAGGATTGTAGGAGCGGGCCCTGCCCGCGAAAGGGAGCGAAGCTCCCGGCAAAGCCGGCCGGCAGGATTCCAGGGACTTTTCTCTTCAGAGAGCCCGCACCGGGATCGGGTGTGCCCGTCCAGGACACGCTGCGAGTACATCCCTGTAAGCTCGACTTTGGCCCTCCCTGGCCAAACACGGTCCTGGACGGGCCCACCCGATCCCGGCGCTCCCTGGAAAATTGAAAGGTCCTAGCGCCTCTCTGAAAGGGTCAATCTGACCCGTGGCGGCTCCGCTGCCAAGTGAGCGGGGCAATGGTTGGTGCCTGGAGGGACCTATTTGGCCAGGGATGGCCAAATGAGAGCGCCCAGGGGTGAGGCAAGCGTGTTGCGAAGCACTGCTTCGCGCGCCGCCGAACGCCGCCCATCTGTGATGGGTGGCCGGGCCCGCTTGCGGGGCTTGAGCGATCCCGGAAGGCACCACCATTGCACCGCGTCTCGGATACGGAGCACCGGACATCGGAACAGCAACCTCTCTGGTATCCCGCCGGGTGGCTAAAGCCACCCTTTCGCGGGCAGGGCCCGCTCCCACAGCCCGCTCGCACAGGAGCGGGTTACTCGGAGCGCTCGGAGGACGCGCCGCCCGGCTGAGTATCCACCACACGCTCGTCGCCGAGCATGCGCACGTTGGCCGGCGGCGCCTTGCCGTCCCGGTCCTCGCCGAAGTACAGCGTGGTGTGCGGGAACGGAATCTCGATGCCAGCCTTGTCGAAGTAGATCTTGACCAGCCGGTTGTAGGCGCGACCCACCGCCCACTGGTTGCCCGGGGTGGTTTTGATCACCACGCGGATATTCACCGAGCTGTCCGCCAGGGCGGTCACGCCAGCTACCGTCATCGGCGCCAGAATGTTGTCCTTGTGCGCGCCTTCCTTGAGCTCCTCGAAGGCGGCTTCCAGCTGAACGATGGCATCGTCGATGCTCTCGCGGTAGCCAATGCCGTATTCGCCCACATGGTTGCCGTATTCGCGGGTGAAGTTGGACACCGCATCCACCGAGGAAAACGGCACGATGTGATAGGTGCCGTACAGATCGCGCAGTGCCACCGAACGAATACCAACCCGCTCCACGGTACCGGAATTGCTGCCGGCGGTGACGAAGTCGCCGGTGTTCATGGCGTTCTCGAGCTGAATGAAGACCCCGGTAATCACGTCCTGGACCAGCTTCTGGGCACCGAAACCGATGGCCAGACCCAGCACACCGGCGCCGGCGATCAGCGGGCCGATATTAATGCCGATTTCCGCCAGCACGATCATCAGCGTCATGATGATGATGGCGACCGCCAGGGTGGTGTGAAACAGGCCCATCAGGGTGTTGGCACGGGCCACGGTGGCGGCGTCGGCGTTCTCGGCCGGGGTGAGCTTGTGCTCCAACAGGCTGGCGATACCGATCCAGACCGCCGCGGCGACGGCCAGGATCACCAGAATATGCAGCACCACGCCGACGGTTTGCGCACCGGCGGCGGTGGCGTACCAGGCCGCCAGGTCATACACCTCCCAAGCGTCCAGGGACAGAATCACCACCAGCGCCAGGATCAAAGCACGGATCATTTTAAGGCCGGTGGGCACGTAGGTATTCACCCGGGGCTGCAGGCGCGGCAGCTTTTCGTTGACCCGGTCGGAAAGCTGGATTTCCTTGCCGATCAGCTGCGTCAGCACCACCGAAGCCAGCAAGCCGACGCCGACGTAAATCAGTGTTTCCAGGGTCGCCATGGCGACATAGGGAAGCGCCGTTTCCGGGTTGATCACCGTGACCGCGAACACCATCAGCGCATAGGCGAGCGCCGCCAGGTGCCAAAGACGGGCGCTCACGCCCAGGGCCAAGCGCCCGGGACCGCTGGTCTGGTCGGCCTTGTCGAGCAGGCGGTCGCGAAGCATGGTGCGCTTCTTGAGGATCACCACCACCGCGTAGAGCAGCGCCAACAGCATGACCAGAGTGCCCACGGCGGTGCCCAGTACGGTGGACATATGGAAGTTCAGAATCGGCACCAGCACCAGCATGCCGTACCCGATAAAGCCCGCCAGGTTGGCCAGGAAGCGATTCGCGTAGCGGGCCTGGCCGGCGCCCACTGGTAGCAAGCGCAGGCCTTCGTAGCCGGAGGAGAACATCATCCGCAGCGCGGCCTTAACCAGTTCCACCACCAGGAAGGCGTTCAGGAACAGGGCCAGGCGGGTGGCGTCGGCGTTGACTTCGTTCACCAACAAGGAAGACACAAAGCCGCCGGCCACATAGGCCAGCCCCACTACGATCACGTCAACCAGGGCGGCGACCGCCACCGCGGCGATGGTCCGCAGCATGGCGAACTTTTCCGAGCCACGCTGGGCCCAGGCACTGAAGGCCCGGAAAGCCGGCGACGCGATGGCGCGCAATACAAAGAACACCACGAACGTGGTGATGACCAGAATGCCCAGATTCACCGCTGCGGCGCCCACTTCCTGCAGGTTCACCTCGCCGGCCACGGCTTCGTCGGCGCGCGCCTGGCCGGCGCCCATCAGGCCACCCACCGCGGCGCCAAGGGCGGCGAACTGGTCGCCCATGTTGGCGGCCAGATTACCCGTGGTGGCCGCCATACGACGGGCGAACGACACCTCTTCGGGCTTTTGATCGCTGGGGGACTCCGCGGCGATCTGCTCCGCCGGGACCGCGCCTTCCTCTTCAACGCTGGCGCGAGCGGCCTGCAGGGCCCGCAACTCCTCAATCAGAGCGTTACGCGAGGACTCGTCTTCGATCAGATCCGCCAGAGTGCCGTAGGCGGGATCGCTCTCTGCGCCGGCCTCCTGGGCGAAAGACGGTGCCGCCAGCAGCAGCATGACCAGGGACAACAGGCCGGCAAGGGCCGTGGACGTGCGACGGTGTAAAGGCACGCTCTCCTCCTTTTGAATCAGTGCACAGGGCCACCGTACGCTAAAGGGTCGTACGGCATTAATGCGTGAAGACTACGACAAGACGGCGCTCGATTCGACGGTACCGGCGGGGTTATAACAAGAATTCAACGAGATTGACCCAAACTACGGCCCGGCCGGGTCAGGCGGCCAACAAGGCCGTTTGACTGTTACATCAAACGGTGTAAACGTTTCCTTCCCAAATGGGTTCGACGAGAGACAGACCAATGGAACAGTGGCAGCACCGCACCGTGATCCGTGACGGGATCAATCTGGCTACCCGCCGACGGGGCAACCCGGACGGCCCGGCGGTGCTGTTCGTGCACGGCTACCCGGATAACGGCGACGTCTGGGACGCGGTGGCCAGGGCACTCGGCGATGAGTACCACCTGATCACCTATGACGTGCGCGGCGCCGGCGCCTCGTCCTCGCCGCGCGCCCGCCAGGCCTATCGCCTGGAAGAGCTGCGCGCCGATTTGTTCGCCGTGATCGACGCACTGAGCCCGGGCCGCCCGGTGCACCTGGTGGGCCATGACTGGGGCTCGATCCAGGCCTGGGAAGCGGTCACTGAACCGGGCGCGGAAAAGCGCATTGCCTCTTACACCAGCTTGTCCGGACCCTGCCTGGATCATATCGGCCACAACCTGCGCGCCACCGGCGCCGGGGATCTGTCGGCAAGCCTGCGGCAGTTGGCGAAAAGCTGGTACATCGGCGCCTTTCATATTCCGGCCCTGGCACCCATGGCCTGGAAACTGGGGCTCGGCGACGCCTGGCCCGACCTGCTCAGGCGCACCGAAGGCGTTAGCGCCCCGATCAGCGCCACCCAGACCCGGGACGGCGCCCAGGGCGTGGCGCTCTACCGGGCCAATATGGTGCCGCGTTTACTCAACCCCCAGGAGCGGCGCACCACGGTGCCGGTGCAGCTGCTGGTGGCGCGCCGTGACCGCTACGTGGGGCCGGCGCTGCTGGACAGTGTGCCGCCCTGGACCGGCCAGTTGTGGCGCCGGGAATTGAACACCGGCCACTGGGGGCCGTTGCTCGGCCACGCGCCGTTGACCGCCCGCTATCTCAAAGCCTTTATCGCCCATATCGAAGGAGCGCCCGCCGACGCCGCCCTGCAACGGGCCCGGGTGACCGCCGGCGACGGGCCGGACAGCGGCAAGCTGGTGGTGATCACCGGCGCCGGTTCGGGCATCGGCGAGCAGACCGCGCTGGCGTTCGGCGCCCGTGGCGCCACCGTCCTGTGCACTGACATCGACCCGGACTCCGCCGCCCGCACCGCCAAGCGCATCCAGGAGGCCGGTGGCAAGGCCCTGAGCCGCAAGACGGATGTCAGCAACAGCCGCTCCATGGAAGCGCTGGCGCGCTATGTGGACAAAGAGCTGGGCGCCCCGGACGTGGTCGTCAATAACGCCGGCATCGGCCTGGCCGGCCCGCTGCTGGACACCACCGTGCAGGATTGGAAGCAAGTGCTGGACGTGAACCTGTGGGGCGTGATCCACGGCTGCCGGCTGTTCGCCCGGCAAATGGTCGACCAGGCCAAGAGCGGCCATATCGTCAATGTGTCCTCGGCGTCCGCCTATCTGCCGTCCCGGGCGCTGCCGGCCTACGCCACCAGCAAATCCGCGGTGCTGATGCTGACCGGGTGTTTGCGCGCGGAATTGGCGGATCAGGGCATCGGTGTGTCGGCGATCTGCCCGGGCATCATTGATACGCCGATTACCGGGCGCGCCCGTTTTGTCGGCGTCGACGATGACGAGCAAACCCGCCGCCGTGACGCCGCTCAACGGCTTTATCATAAGCGCGGCTTCACCGCCGACCGCGTGGCCCGCGCCATCGTCGACGCGGTGCAGGGCAACCGCGCCGAGGTGCCGGTCAGCGTGGAGGCGGCCGGCATGCGTTTGATCGGACGCTGGGCGCCGGGTCTGGCGCGCCGGCTGGCGCGACTGGACGTCGCGCCGTGATCGCGGCGCCAGGCATGCATGGCACCCGGCCGGCAACCGGTCTATCATCGCGCTCATGAGTTCTTCACGGAAATCCCCGGCGGCGATTCTGCGCCGCCTCAAGCAAAGCGCGCCCGAGGGCAAAGGCGAGCTCCCGGAGCTGGAAAAACGCCAGGAGTTCACCATCGACCAGCTGGCGCGCGAAGCCGGCTCCACGGTGCGCAATGTGCGCGCCTACCAGGACCGCGGCCTGCTGCCGCCGCCCGAAAAGCGCGGCCGTACCGGCATTTATACCGATGTGCACCTGGCACGTCTGAAGATCATCGGCGCGCTGCTCGAGCGCGGCTATACGCTTAACAATATCCGCGACCTGTTAGGCGCCTGGGAGCAGGGGCGCGACCTGAACGACATTCTCGGGCTGGAGGTGGCGGTGACCTCCTGGCAAAACCCGGAGGTGCCTTCCTATAAGGATTATCAGGATCTGATCGACGATTTCGGCGAGGACATCACCCCGGAGGTGATGACCAAGGCGGTGTCGCTGGGCTACATGATCCCCGAGGGCATGCGCCTGCGCGTGCCCTACCCGCGCATCTACAACGCCGGCAAGGAGCTGGTGGAGAACGGCGTGCCCCTGGACGCGGTGCTCACCCATGTGCGGCTGGTGCGCCAGGAAGTGGACAAACTCGCCGAACGCTTTATCGACATGATCGTCGAGCACCTGGTGGACGAGAAATACGGCCCCAACAGCCTGCCCGAGGGCGAGGACGTGGCGCGCCTGGCGGAGTTCATTACCCGCATCCGCCCGCTGGCCGAGGCGGTGGTCAACGACGAACTGGGCCGGGTGCTGGAGAAGAGCATCAACAAGGTGCTGGTCGACCGGCTCGAGAACGTGCTGGCGCACTTGGAAAAACACCACTAATTGGTGCGGCGGGCCTTGTGGGAGCGGGCCCTGCTCGCGAAAGGGTGGCTTCAGCCACCCGGCAGGATTCCAGAGACCTTTCTAACGGCGGCACTAACAGCGTCTCTGGGATCCCGCCGGCAAGCTTTGCTTGCCTTTCGCGGGCGGGGCCCGCTCCCACAATTACTTAGCGATCACCCGGTCGCGGATTGACGGCTTGATGTTGGCCCGGCTCATGTCGCCGTTGTGGTGCGCCACCACGCGATGGTCCATCACCCGGAACCACAGCGGCGGTATCCACGCCAGCAGAATCATCGAGGCGTAGCCGCCGGGCAACTGCGGTGATTCGTCGAAGTGCCGCAGGGCCTGGTAACTGCGCGTCGGGTAGGCGTGGTGGTCCGAGTGGCGCTGCAACTGATACAGAAAGATGTTGGTCACCCGCCGGTTGGAATTCCAGGAGTGTTCCGGGCGACACCGCTCGTAGCGCCCGCTTTCCTTCTTCTGCCGCAGCAGGCCGTAGTGCTCCAGGTAGTTCACCACCTCCAGGAGCTGAAACCCGAACAGGCTCTGGATAATCAGAAACGGCAGCACCGCCCAGCCCAGCCAGACGACCAACGCGCCCCAGAGCAGAACCGACAGGCCCCAGGCCTGCAGGTTGTCGTTGCGCCAGTGCCACACCGATTTACCCTGGCGCTCCAGACGCTGCTTTTCCAGGTGCCAGGCGGATCTCAGGCTGCCCATCACGGTGCGCGGCAGAAATTCCCAGAAGCTTTCACCGAAACGGGACGAGGCCGGGTCCTCCGGCGTGGACACCCGCACATGGTGGCCGCGGTTATGTTCGACGAAGAAATGCCCGTAGAACACCGGGGCCAAAGTAAGCTTGGCGAGCCACTTTTCCAAACGGTCGTTCTTGTGGCCAAGCTCATGGCCGGTGTTGATGGCGATGCCGGTCGCACAGCCGGTGGAAATCGCCAGCCCCAGGTAGCTGTACCAGGGCAAAGCCCAGGTACCTGCCACCCAGGCCCCATAGACAAAGGCGCCGTACAGCATCGGTACGGAAATATAGACCGCATAGCGGTAATAGCGATCTCGTTCCAGTTCACCGACCCTGTCTTCCGGCGGGTTGGCGGTTTCCTCGCCGAGGACCACGTCGAACAGGGGGATCACCCCGAACACGAACAGAAAACCGAACCACCACATCACCGGCCAGCCGGTGAGTTGAACCATCAGTACCGCGCCCACCGGCAACAACATGGTGAGGGTGCTGAGCAGCCACCAATAACGGCGGGTGTCCCGCCATTCCGTATTCATCGCCGCCGTATTCATGTTGTTATCCTCCTGGCCGGCCTCTGGTTATTTCATCATCAAACCCGCCATTGAACACTGTCAATATGAAAGCCGTTGCTTTTTAACCGGCAGGTAGCATTTCGCTGGCTTTTTGTAGTTTTGCCTCCCTCCACTTGAACCATCGTGCCAATCTGGCGGTTATCCCCACACCCATAAAACAATAACCGGGAGGCGGTATGATTCATCGATTGATACTCAGCGTGTTGCTGGCCCTTTTCCTCAGTGCCTGCGGCGGCGGCGGTGGCAGCAACGGCGGCGGCGATCCCAGCCCCAATAACCCGGCGCCGCAACCGGAGCCGGAGCCCGAAGAGCCCTCCGAGCCGACCCTGCCGGAGCAGCGGCCCTCCCAGGTCAGCGCGCCGTTCGCCGACTATGGCCGAGTGCTCAACATCCTGCCCCCCGGGCAGGACGACAACGGCGGCCTGAGCAACCTGACCGCCGACATCCCCGGCCTCTCCGACTTGATCCGTACGCTGCTGGACGACTTGGTGGCCGAAACCGGCCTGGTGCCGGCGCTCAGCAAAGAGCCACACTTCGACGACCAGTTGAATCTGTACGACGCTTTGGTGCGCAGCCCCCAGGACCTCACCGACGGCGAGCTCACCGATTACTTCAAGGACGCCCCCCTGCTGGCACCGGACGCCGGCGACTGGGAAAGCGAGATCACCGTGACGGCGGGCAACCGCAGCGTGGCGATCAAGCGCGACCGCTTCGGCGTGCCGCACATCTTCGGCGACAGCCGCCCGGACGCCCTGTTCGGTACCGGCTATGTAACCGGCGCCGACCGCCTGTTCCTTCTTGACGTGCTGCGCCGCGCGGGACGTGGCGAGCTGTCCCGATTCCTCGGGCCGGCGGACTTCTCCTTCGACCGGGACATCGCCGTGGACGCACCCTACCGGGAGGAAGACCGCACCGAGCAGATCGCCAACGCCATCGCCCGCTTCGGCGACGACGGCGCGCAGATCTATCAAGACGCTGTTCACTATGTGGCCGGCCTCAACAAGTACGTGGAAGACGTGCAAAGCGGCCTGCTCAAGGCGCCGATCGAGTACGTGGGCCTGGGCGTGCAGTTGGAACCCTTTGTGATCGAGGACGTGGTGGCCATCGCCACCCTGATCCAGGGCATCTTCGCCGGCGGCGGCGGTGGCGAGCACGACAACGTGCTGCTCCTGCAGGCGCTGCGCGAGCAAACCGGCTCCGACCAGGCCGCCTGTGAGCTGTGGCGCGACCTGCGTCACGCCACCGACGACGAATCCTCGGTGACCACGGAGCGGCGCTTCACCACCCAGTCGCCGCCGCAAATCGACGAAACCCTGTGTCCGCTGTCCGGCGAACTGGCCGGTCGCTTCCCGGGGGCGGTGCTGTTCGACGCCGGCTCCTTCCAAAGCTACCAGCCGCTGACCACCGAGCCCTGTGGTCGTCCCGGCCAGCCCACCTGCCCCACGGCGGTAGGTAATGTGCCGGCGCTGCCAGGCACCGGCGCCGTGGGCGGCTTGCTGGACGCGGTTGGCGAGCTGCTCGGCGGCCTGTTGTCGCTGGCATCGTCCGACCTCCCGGACGGCGAACCGAACCTGGCGGCCCGCTGGGCCCGGGTTACCATTGAGATGGACAAACTGTGGCGCGACGCCCCCGAACCGACGGCCCTGCCCGGCGAACTGAGTGACGCCCAGCGGCTGGCGGTGCGTGAGCGAGTCGGCCATCTGGCCCGTGGCGTGGCGGGCCTGCGCGACGGCTTCCCCAACGCCATCTCCAACGCTTTGCTGTTGAACGCGGAACACAGCGCCAGCGGCCGGCCGCTGGCGGTGTTCGGCCCGCAAACCAGCTACTTCGTGCCCCAGTTGCTGCTGGAAATGTCGGTCCACGGCGGTGACATCAACAGCCGCGGCATGACCTTCACCGGTCTGCCCTATGTGGTGATCGGGCGCGGCCCGGATTTCGCCTGGAGCGCCACGTCCGGCAGCTCGGACCTGACCGACGTGCGCGTGGTGCGGCTGTGCCAGCCCGCCGAGGCACCGGCCCACGGCGAAGGGGGCTATCAGCTCGGCGGCCAGTGCCGGCCCTTCGACGTGATCGACGATACCTGGGCGGCGCGCTGGAACCTGGCGGTGCCCACCGACGACCCGGCCACCATCGGCCAAAACGTGGCCGTGCAGCGTCGGGTGATTCGCACCGACGAATACGGCCCGGTGATCGGCTTCGCTAGCGTGGCCGGCCAGCCGGTGGCGCTGACCCGTCAACGCAGCACCTATTTCGCCGAGCTGGATACCGCGCTGCCGTTCCTGCAGGCAACCCGCAACGACGTTCACGACGTGCGCAGCTTCCAGGAGGTGTTCAACAACACCACCGGCAGTTTCAACTGGTTCTACATCGACGACCGCGACATCGCCTTCTTCCACTCCGGGCTCTATCCGCAACGCGCCGCCGGGGTGCATCCGGAGCTGCCCAGCTGGGGCAATGGCCAGTTCGACTGGCAGGGCTTTATCGACCTGGAAGCGCACCCCAACGACGCCAACCCGGAGCGCGGCTATCTGGCCAGTTGGAACAACCGGCCCGCCCGCGATTGGTGGGCCGCCGACGCCAACGCCACCTATAGCTCCGCCCACCGCAACGATATGCTCGATGTCCGTCTGCAGGACCTGGTGCGGCAGGGCAACGTGACCCGGGCCAATATGGTGGAAGCCATGGGCGACGCGGCGGTGGTCGATCTGCGCGGCCAGGAAGTGCTGCCCAAGGCCCTGGCGCTGCTGCAAAGCACGCCGGTCACCGGCGATGAAGCCTCGGTGGTCGAGATGATGCAGGCCTGGGTGGACGGCGGTGCCTACCGGCGCGACCGGGACGGCGACGGCGAATACGACGCCCAGGCGGAAGTGGCGCTGATGGACGCCTGGTACACCCGCATGATCGAGACGCTGCTGCCGCAGGTGACCGCGCTGGAAGAGACCGGCGCCGGCAATGTCTCCCTGGTGGGCCGCGATAACGCCCCCGGCGCCGGTGGGTCGGCCTACCAGAACGGCTACTACGGCTATCTGGAGCGGGTGCTGGAACAGGCGCTGGGCAGCAGCCAACAGCCCTACCAGCGGCTGCGCTGCGCCGACAGCGACACGGCGGAGGCCTGCCGCGCCGCCCTGGCCGAAAGCCTGACGCTGGCCCTGGACGATCTCGGCGGCCTGGCCAACCAGGACAGCTGGGACGCCGACGAAAGCGCCGACGCCATCCAGCACCGCGCCATCGGCCTCTCTTCGGTGCCGGCGATCCACTGGCAGAACCGCCCCACCTTCCAGCAAGTGGTGGAGTTCACCAACCACCGCTGAGGGTGGAACTTGTGGGAGCGGGCCCCGCCCGCGAAAGGCAAGCTCCGCTTGCCGGCAGGATGCCAGAGACCTTGGTGGTGCTTCTGTTAGAGATGCCTCTGGGATCCTGCCGGCCGGCTTTGCCGCCCTTTCGCGGGCTAGGCCCGCTCCCACAAAGGCCGCTTCGTAGAAAGGTTGGGACGGTATTATGTCTCGTGGCGGGAGAGTACTCTTTCACCATTAATAACCCGTGGAGCGATGGCTATGCGTTGGATGATCTACGGTGCCAATGGCTACACTGGCGAGCTGATCGCCCGGACCGCCCGTGGCCAGGGGCTCAAGCCGATTCTGGCCGGCCGCCGTGAAGCCAAGGTGGCACCGCTGGCGGAACAGGAAGGGCTGGAATACCGGGTGTTCGCCCTGGACGACCCGGACACCCTGGCGGACGAGCTGGCCGATGTGGACCTGGTGCTGCACTGCGCCGGCCCGTTTTCGCGCACCAGCCGGGCGATGCTGGAAGGCTGCCTGCGGGCACGCACCCACTACCTGGATATCACCGGCGAGGTGGCGGTGTTCGAGCATGTGTTTGCCCAGGCCGCGCGCATCGAGCGGGCCGGCATCATTGCCTGCCCGGGGGTCGGTTTCGATGTGATTCCCACCGACTGCGTGGCCGCTCGCCTCAAAGAAGCCCTGCCCGATGCCCGCGAGCTGTCGCTGGGCTTCTCGACCCGCTCGGGCCTTTCTCCGGGCACCGCCAAAACACTGGTGGAAGCCCTCGCCGATGGCGGCCGTGCCCGCATCAAGGGGCAACTGGCCGAGGTGCCACTGGGCTGGAAGGTGCGGCGCATTGATTTCGGCGCCGGCCCGCAGTGGGCCATGACCATTCCCTGGGGCGATGTCACCACCGCCTGGCAGAGCACCGGCATCGACAACATTCAGGTGTTCGTGCCCACGCCGCGCTGGCTGATCTGGGCCGCCAAGGCCGGCAACGTGACCCGGCCGCTGATGTCGCTGCCAGTGATTCAGGGCTATTTGAAGTCCCTGGTCGACCGGCGCGTGAAAGGGCCAGACGAACAAACCCGCGCCCGCCTGGCCACCCATGTATGGGGAGAGGCGCGCAACGGCACCGGCGAACAGCGGGTAATCCGGCTGCGCACCGCCAACGGCTACGCGTTGACCGTGGACGGCGCCCTCGCGGTGCGGCGCTTTATTGAGGACCAGGCGCCGGCGCCCGGCTGCTACACCCCCTCGAAACTCTGCGGCGCGCAACTGGTGGAGGCGTTGCCGGGATCTGGCCGCTTCGAAGTAAGTGAGTGCTAACACCGACCACCCATGATGCACGCAGCTTATGCCGTTCGATGATTCTTATGCATTTGTTTAATTGACGGGCCGGCGTTAGCGTGTCCGTTTCACAGAGCTATTTTTTATAACAGGCACTATTCGGGAGATAAGCATGCGCGCCATTCTCTGCAAGGAACTGGGGCCGGCGGACAAGCTGGTGATCGAGGACATCCCCTCACCCCAAGTGAGCGGCGACGGGGTCAAAGTGAAGGTGAAGGCCGCCGGCCTGAACTTTCCCGACACCCTGATTATTGAGGGCAAGTACCAGATCAAACCGGAGCTGCCGTTTTCACCGGGCGGCGAAATGGCCGGCGAGATTATCGAGGTGGGTCCGGACGTTAAAAACCTGAAGCCCGGCATGCGCGTCATGGGCCTGACCGGCTACGGCTCTTTCGCCGAGGAAATGGTAATCGGCGAGAGCCGCGTGATTCCGGTGCCCGACGGCATGAAAGACGAAACCGCCGCCGCCTTCAGCATGGTGTACGGCACCAGCTATCACGCTCTGAAGCAGCGCGCCAACATTCAGCCCGGCGAGACCCTGCTGGTGCTGGGCGCCAGCGGCGGCGTGGGCCTGGCCGCGGTGGAGCTGGGCAAGGCGATGGGCGCCAAGGTGATCGCCGCCGCCAGCACCGACGACAAGCTGCAGGTGGCCAAGGAAGCCGGCGCCGACGACCTGATCAACTACACCGACGAAGACCTCAAGGAAGCGCTCAAGAGCCGCTACCCGCAGGGCATCGACGTGATCTACGACCCGGTGGGCGACCGCTTTACCGAGCCGGCATTGCGCAACATGGCCTGGAACGGCCGTTTCCTGATCGTCGGTTTTGCCGCCGGTGAGATTCCCAAGATCCCCGCCAACCTGACCCTGCTCAAGGGCTGCAGCGTAGTGGGTGTGTTCTGGGGCGCCTTCACCGCCAAGGAGCCGAAAGAGCACATCCAGAACGTGAAGGAGCTGATGCAGCTGTTCGCCGAGGGCAAGATCGACCCGCGCGTCAGCGAGGTGTTCCCCTTCGAGCAGTACGAGGACGCCCTGGCGGCGCTGAGCTCGCGCCGCGCCAAGGGTAAGGTGGTACTGAAAGTCAGCGATTAACGAGCTGCAAGCCAAGGGCATCGTGTCGGTCAACGACCCAGTTGCAAGTTCCAGGTTGAACGTTGAAACGCGGCCTCGTGGGAGCGGGCCTTGCCCGCGAAAGGCAAGCGCAGCTTGTCGGCAGGATGCCAGAGAGGTTTCTAACCCTGCCACCAGCAATGTCTCTGGTATCCTGCCGGGCGGCTAAGACCGCCCTTTCGCGGGCGGGGCCCGCTCCCACAACGCCTGCTTGGAGCTTGGAGCCCGTCACCCCGACTGGTCGATGATCTTGCCGGGCGCGCCCTCCAATAGGGCCGCCCGAAGATCATCGGGCACGGTGGTTTTTTCGAACGGCTCGGTGGTCATCATCACGTACACCGCCTCCGCCCGGCATAGCGAGCGACCGCTCTCCGCGTGCACCATTTCGTGTTCCAGCGTGAACGAGCTGTTGCCCACCTTCAGCGTGCGCACGTGAACATCGACCACGTCGTCGAAGCGCGCCGGCGCTTTCCATTCCAGGGTCAACTTGACCACTTGGTTGTCCAGGCCTCTGGCCAGCAACGCGTTGTAGTCCCGCCCCAGCGAACGCATGAATTCGGTCATCGCCAGGTCCACATAGTCCGCGTAGCGCGCATTGAACACCACCAATTGGGCATCGCATTCGTTGTAGCGGACCCGGAAACGGAAGCGGAAGCGGTCGCTCATGGAAACTCCTATTCAAGTTGTTCGGGCACGCCCGCGCGGCGCCGTTCGGCCAGCCACTGGCTGCGCGTGATGGCGGCGTCCTCGCCGGGCATGCGGCTGATAATCTCAAAGAAATTCTGCCGGTACTCATCTTTCATGACCTGATCACGGGCCTTGATACGCACGGCGTAGACACTTTGCACGTTCTGGTGATCGAAGGCACGCCATTGCTGTTGGTCCTTGAGCAGGGTGTAGCTGTGGCCCTCCAGGGCGCGCCGCACGCCGTCGCTGGCGAAGCCGCCGGCGCGTTCCACCGCCTCTTTCCATTGATGCACAATGCTGTAGGCGGAGGCCGCCGAGGTGGACGGGCGGGTACGGTAGCGCTGGGAGAATTCTTCCACGAATCGCTGGCCGCGCTCAAAGCCGTATTCGTAGGGCACGTTCCAGGTCCAGGGCGCCGCGCCGATCACACCGGCCATGATGAAGGGCCCGGTCTGCTCGACCATGCTGAGGGTTAGGTTGGGCACCACGATCTGCATGCGCTCGGGCAGTTTCTTCTGTTGGGCGATGGTCATGCCGCGCACCATCTGCTCGCCGAACAGCACCATCACCAGAACGTCCGCGTCGCTGTCCGCCGCCGCCTGCATGGCCTCTTCAATTTCGTGGTAGCGACCGCCAGGGAACGGCACCAGCACCGAGGCGTGGCGGTCGCTGTCCTTGGTGTCGGTGAATTCCCGCATGGAGGCCTCGGTGGTGTGCCCCCAGGTGTAGTCGGCGGTGACGTAGAAATACTTCTTGTCCTGGTACTCACGTTTGAGGTAATCACCGAGCACCCGCGCCGCCATCCAGGCGTTGTAGCACTCGCGGAACATACCCAGATGGCCGTCCTTGCCGGTGGTGTCGTTGGAATAGGTGAGGGTGCCGAAATACAGCAGGTCGTGTTTGCGCGCCTGCTTGCTGGCGGCGATGGCGACACCGCTGGAGGAGCCGCCGAACAACATGGCCGCGCCTTCGGCGGCCAGTTCGTCCACGTTGCGCCGGGACCGCTCCGCCTGGGAGGCGGAGTCCCGCTCGATCAGTTCCAGCGGCCGGCCGCGCACACCGCCGGCGGCGTTGAGTTCGTCGATGGCCATCAGGGCACCACGCTTTTGCATCAGCCCTTCTTCGCTGTATTCCCCGGTGTGCGGGTAGTTGAGGCCCAGCTTTACCGGTGTGGCCGCGTGCGCGGCGCTGGCCAGCAAGCAGGCGGCGACCAGGCCCATGCCTTTTTTCAGTCCCATGACGGTTCCCCGGATTGTTGTTATGTGCTTGTGGCCGCGGCGATAAGCCGACCCGCAGGCCTCTTACGAGACAACTAGCACGCCCCCTCAAAGCGGCGTTATTAGCCTTTGGTCGAGCGGCCTGCGGCAAAGCGTGACCGGTCAGTATTGAGCCCGGGCATACCGGGGAGTATGCTTCTTGGCCAAATTTAAAACAAAATTCCACTTTAACCGGAATGCCATCGAATCGGGAGAAATCCATGACCGCGGTAAGTGAAGCGATGCCCGTCTACGCGCCGACAATGGACGCGGAGGCCTTTGTATCCGTCCCCGAGCGCCTGCAAGCCCTGGCGGCGGCCCAGCCGGACAAGCCGGCGGTATACGACGAAACCGGCATGCTTACCTGGCGTCAGTTCGTGGATAACGTGAACCGGGTCGCCAACCGTCTGCGCGCCGCCGGTCTGCGGCGGGGCGAGACCGTCGCCGGCCTGTCCGAGAACAGCGCCCGCTACCTGACCCTGTTCATGGGCACGCTCACCGCCGGCGGCTGCATGGTACCGCTGTCCGGCATGGCGGCCGGCGACACCCTGGCGCTGATGGTCAACGACTGCGACGCCCGCTTTCTGTTCGTGTCCGCCAAGCACCGCAACCTGATCGAGCCGCTGCTCGACGGGCTCGACAACATCGACGAGAACACCCGCATCAGCCTGGATTTCCAAGCCGACGGCTGGCTGGCCTTCGACGACTGGCTGGGCGAGCCTGCCAGCGACGCCCCCGACCACAGGTCCTCGCTGGACGACCCCTTCAATATCATCTACAGCTCCGGCACCACCGGGGTGCCCAAGGGCATCCTTCACGACCACCGCCTGCGTGCCCGTCAGCTCGAGCGCGTGGGCGCCCTGGGTTACGACGAAACGGCGGTGAACCTGGTCTCCACGCCACTGTATTCCAACACCACCCTGGTATCGGTGTTGCCCACCCTGTTCGGCGGCGGCACCATCGTCAGCATGGCCAAGTTCGACGCCCACCGCTTTCTGGAGCTGGCCGAGCAGCATCGTGCCACCCACGCCATGCTGGTGCCGGTGCAGTATCAACGCATTCTCGCCGAGCCGGATTTCGACCGCTTCGATCTGAGCAGCTTCAAGGTGAAATTCTCCACCAGCGCGCCGCTGCGCGCCCACGTCATCGCCGACGCCATGGCGCGTTGGCCGGGCAATATTCTGGAGTTCTACGGCCTCACCGAGGGCGGTGTCACCACCACCCTGAACTGCGCCGAGAACCCCACCAAATGGGCCACCGTGGGCAAGGCCAGCCCGGGCTGCGAGCTGCGCATCATCGGCGAGGATCTGAAAGAGCTGCCGGCCGGCGAGATCGGCGAGATCGTCGGCCGCAGCGGTGCCATGATGCGCGGTTACTACAAGCGTGAAGACAAAACCAGCGAGCTGCTGTGGACCAGCGCCGAGGGCGAAGTGTTCTACCGCACCGGCGACATGGGCCGCCTGGACGAGGACGGCTTCCTGTCGGTGCTGGATCGCCGCAAGGATATGATCATTTCCGGTGGCTTCAACGTCTACGCGGAAGACCTGGAGAAGGTGCTGCTCAAGGACGACGAGGTGATCGACGCGGCGGTGATCGCGGTGCCCAGCGAGCAGTGGGGCGAAACGCCGCTGGGTCTGGTGGTGCTCCGCGAGGGCGCCAGCGGCGACCTGGAGGCGATTCGCGACCGGGCCAACCAGCAACTGGGCAAGGGGCAGCGCCTGTCCGGCCTGGAGCGCCGCGACGATCTGCCGCGCAGCACCATCGGCAAGATTCTTAAACGCGACCTGCGCGACCCGTACTGGAAAGAACTGGCGCAGAGCAAGCGGGACTGAGCGCCCGCGGGCCCAGCGCTAAAGCAAATTTTCGATGGGCAACAAGGCGCATAGTTGCGAGGCCAGCCGGCGCAGCGGGCTGACCCGGGGTTCGTTTCGATATTGAACCGGCCCCTGTTCGTTGCCGGCGCCCCACAACAGCCCCTGGTCGTCGCTGCTGACCCGGTAGCTGTTCTGGGGCGCCATGCCTTCTTCCACGAACGCGGCCACTTCCCCGGCCAGCGCTTCGCTGTCCACGTAATAGCCCATTTCCGTGTTCACGTTCACCGAGCGCGGATCCAGATTGAACGAGCCCACGAACAACTCCTGGCGGTCCAGCACCATGGCTTTGGTGTGCAGGCTGGACTTGGAACGCCCGCGACCGCGCAATAGCCGGGCGTGGTGGCGGTGGGCGCGGGCATTGGCCTGCAATTCGTGCACCTCCACGCCGCCGCGCAGCAGCGCCGGGCGATAGCGGGCGTAGGCGGCGTGGGCGGCGATCACGTCGTTGGTGGCCAGGCTGTTGGTAAGCAATGCCACCCGGCAGCCGTTGCGGTGCAGGTCCGCCAGGGCGGCGGTGAAGTCATCCCCGGGGATAAAGTAACTCGCCTCGATCAGAATCTCGCTCAGGGAGCGCTGCCCCAGCAGCCGGCCGAGCTGGTCGCCCATCAGACGCTGGGTGGCGCCCTTGGCCTTATCCGGGGGATCGAACAGCAAGACGGCCGGCGCCTGAATCTGGCGGCGGTCGGCGGCGCCGAGAACGTCTTCGAAATGGGCGACATCCTGTTCGTAACGGTAGGGAAAACCGTCCAAACTTTTTCGCCAGCCCACCAGCTGCTCCCACAATCGGTCGGCGTGAACGCGGGAGCGGCGGCGCAGGGACCGCAGGCGCACGCAGACGTCACTGTGCCAATAGGCGTCGAAGGCGGCACGGGTTTCCGCCACGATCGGCCCGCGGGCGTAGATATCCAGGTCGCGGAAGTTAGCCTCCGAGTGCACGCCGAAGTAATGCTCCGAGACGTTGCGGCCACCGACAATAGCCCGCTCGCCATCGACGATCCAAGCCTTGTTGTGCATGCGGTGGTTCAGCCGGGGGGCGTGGTAGAGCCACTGAATAATGTGCTTGTAGCGGCCCCGGAACGGATTGAACAGGCGTATCTCCACATTGGGGTGCGCGTTCAGCGCGGCCCATTTCACGTCCCGACCGAGCTGGTTGGCATGATCCAGCAGCAGCCGCACCTTGACGCCCCGGCGGGCGGCTTCCAGCGCCCGGTAGACCAGCAGCTTGCCGATCCGGTCGTCCTCCCAGATGTAGTACTGCAGATCCAGGGTCCGCCGTGCCAGGCGTGCGGTGGCGGCGCGCAGCACGAAGGCTTCCTCGCTGTCCGCGAGCAGGCAAAAATGGGAGTCTTCTACTTCTTCTTGGCGTGCGGTGCCGTGCTCAGCCCCCCAGATCCCGTCACTCATCAGCGCTTGAGGTTATCGCGGATTTCGCGCAGCAACAGAATGTCTTCCGGCACTTCAGGGGTGGGCGGCGGTTCCACCGGGGCGGCCTCTTCTTCCTTGCGCTTGACCCGGTTAAGCCCGCGCACCAGGAAAAACACCGCCCAGGCAACGATCAGGAAACTGATCACATTGTTGATAAAGACACCGTAATTCAGCGTCACGGCACCCGCCACCTGGGCGTCGGCGAGGGTGGCGAAAGGTCCGTTGCCCTTGAGCACCACGAACAGATCGACAAAATCGACATCCGCCAGCAGCAGCCCCACCGGCGGCATAATCACGTCGGACACCAGGCTTTTCACGATAGTGCCGAACGCGCCGCCGATGATGATCCCCACGGCCATATCCACCACATTGCCGCGCACGGCGAATTCACGGAATTCCTTAATCATGCTCATTGCCATCGCTCCCTTTGTGCCCGGACCCGTCCGGCTCAAAGTATGGTAGCCCGGATACACGGCGCGGCGAAACGATTTGCCGGCGTTGTCGCCATCCACACGGCGGACAGCGCACAATCAATGCCGAGGCGGGCCATGCCGGCCGGGTAGGCGATGTAACATTCGCCCTCCGGACGCATCCAAGGTTCGCTAAAGGAGGCAACTATGATACGCGTATTGGTTTTTCTGATGGTGTTGGTAAGCGGGCCTGCCTTGGCCGCCCAGGCCAGCGCCGTATTCGCCGGAGGCTGCTTCTGGTGCACCGAAGCCGACTTTGAAGAGCTTGACGGTGTGTCCGAAGCGGTTAGCGGCTACGCCGGTGGCGACGAGGTGGACCCCACCTACCAGGAGGTAGCCGGCGGCCGGACCGGCCATACCGAGGTCGTGAAGGTGCTCTACGACCCGGAGGTGGTGAGCTATGAAAACCTGCTGGCCTGGTTCTGGAAACACATCGACCCCACCGACCCGGATGGCCAGTTTATCGACCAGGGCTCGCAATACCGCAGCGCCATCTTCTATCAGAATGATGACGAGCGAGCGCTGGCGGAGGCGTCCAAGAAAGCCCTTGATGAGAGCGGCCGTTTCGACAAGGACGTGGTCACCGAAATCGTGCCGCTGAAGGCGTTCTACAAGGCCGAGGACTATCATCAGGACTATTACAAGAAGAGCGCTCTGCGCTATAAATTCTACCGCTATAACTCAGGCCGCGATCAGTTTCTGGAGAAACACTGGGAAGACCCGGACGCGCGCCCCTGGCTGAACGCCTCGATGGAGGAAGAAGAGGAACAGGACGAGCTGAACCTGGGTGCGCCCTGGGAAGGCCCGGAGCGCTTCAAACGGCCGTCCGATGAGGTGCTCAAGCAGGCGCTGCCGGAAATCGCCTTCCAGGTGACCCGCGACGACGCCACCGAGCGGGCCTTCAAGAACCCCTACCACGACCTGAAAAAAGAAGGCCTCTATGTGGATGTGATCAGCGGCGAGCCGCTGTTCTCCTCCACGGACAAGTACGATTCCGGTACCGGCTGGCCGAGTTTCACCAAGCCCATCGACGACCGGTTCGTGACCACCCATGAAGACAAAACCCTGTGGTGGGCGGCCCGCACCGAGGTGCGCAGCCGCTACGCGGATTCGCACCTGGGGCACGTGTTCGATGACGGGCCAGCGCCCACCGGCCAGCGCTGGTGCATGAACTCCGCCGCGATGGAATTCATCCCCAAGGAGAAGATGGAAGAGCTCGGCTACGGGGAGTACCTGTCTCTGTTCGAAGACTAGGGGCCGGCTACTCCACCGTCACTGATTTAGCCAGGTTGCGCGGCTGATCCACATCGGTGCCGCGCAGCACCGCCACATGGTAGCTGAGCAGCTGCAACGGCACGGTGTAGACGATCGGCGCGATGCTTTCCGGGACGGCGGGCATGTTCAGCACGTGGATGCCCTCACCTTCTTTTACCTGAGCGTTCTTGTCGGCGAACACATAGAGTTCGCCGCCCCGGGCGCGGACTTCCTGCAGGTTCGATTTCAGCTTTTCCAGCAACTGATCGTTGGGCGCCACGGCCACCACCGGCATTTCCTTGTCGACCAGGGCTAGCGGGCCATGCTTGAGCTCGCCGGCCGGGTAGGCCTCGGCGTGGATGTAGGAAATTTCCTTAAGCTTGAGTGCCCCTTCCATGGCCACCGGGAAATGCACGCCACGACCCAGGAACAAGGTGTGGTGCTTTTCCACGAAGGCGCGGGACAGGGTTTCGATGGGCTTGTCGAGGGCGGCGGCCTGTTCGAGCAGATTGGGCAGTTGGCGCAACTCGGAGAGGATCGTCTCGATGGCGTCGTCGCCCAGCCCCTTGCGGCGGCCCAGGGCCAGCACCAGCATCATCAGGCCGGTGAGCTGGGTGGTGAACGCCTTGGTGGAGGCGACGCCGATTTCCGGGCCGGCTTTGGTGAGAAACACCAGTTCCGATTCACGGACCAGCGAGGAACCGTTCACATTGCAGATCGCCAGCCGGCCGACGTAGTCCTTGCCGCCAGTGTCACGCAGGGCGGCCAGGGTGTCGGCGGTTTCACCGCTTTGTGAAATGGTGACGAACAGGGTGCCTTCGGGCACCACGTGGCGCCGGTAGCGGAATTCGCTAGCCACTTCCACCTGGCAGGGGATGCCCGCCATGGCTTCCAGCCAGTAGCGGGCCACCATGCCGGCGTGATAGCTGGTGCCGCAGGCGACGATCTGTACGGTTTGGACCCGGTCGAAAATGGCGGTGGCGCTGTCGCCGAAGGCGGCGCTGACCGCGTCCGGCGAATCAATGCGTCCTTCCAGGGTGCGCTGGATGGCGGCGGGCTGCTCGAAGATTTCCTTCTGCATGTAGTGCCGGTAGGGCCCTTTGTCCGCGTCCTCGTGGGTGCCGTCCAGCTCGTGCACGGTACGCTCCGCGGGTTGGCCGTCGGCGCCGATGATGTTGACCGCGTCCACGGTGATGTCGACCAGATCGCCTTCGTCGAGAAAAATGAAGCGGTTGGTCACCGGCAACAGCGCGAGCTGGTCGGAGGCAATGTAATTTTCGTCGATGCCCAGGCCCACCACCAGCGGCGAACCGGAGCGTACCGCCACCAGGTGATCCGGCTCGTCCTGGTCGATCACGCCTAACGCGTAGGCGCCGTGCAGGCGCGGCACACTGGCGCGCACCGCGTCCACCAGGTTGCCGGTGTCCTTGAGGGTGCGGTGGATCAGGTGGGCGATCACCTCGGTGTCGGTCTGTGACGTGAACCGGTAACCGTCGGCTTCCAGTTCGTCCTTGAGTTCCTGGAAGTTCTCGATGATGCCGTTGTGCACCACCGCCAGACCGTGACCGGACATATGCGGGTGGGCGTTATCCTCGGAGGGGCGGCCATGGGTGGCCCAGCGTGTATGGGCGATGCCCAGGAAACCGGCGCTGCTTTCCTCGCGCACCGCGTCTTCCAGCGCCGCCACCTTGCCCTGACGTCGCACGCGGGTGAGCCCCTGGTCGTTGAGCAGGGCCACGCCGGCACTGTCGTAGCCCCGATATTCCAGACGTTTGAGGCCGGTGATCAGAATATTGCTGACGTTACGATGGGCGATGGCGCCGACGATTCCACACATTTGCGTTTCCCTTTTTGTCCGTGCCTATTTCTTTTCCGGCCGCGACCAGTTCTGTATATTGCGCTGCTGCCCACGGGCCACCGCCAGGCCCTGGTCGGGCACATCCTTGGTGACCACGCTGCCGGCGCCCACGGTGGCATTCTCGCCGATGGTCACCGGCGCCACCAGCGATGAATTGGAGCCAATGAAGGCGCCGTCTTTCATCACCGTCTGGAACTTATTGACGCCGTCGTAGTTGCAGGTAATGGTGCCGGCGCCCACGTTGACGCCCTTGCCGATACGACTGTCGCCGATGTAGGTGAGGTGGTTCACTTTCGAACCCTCGCCCACGTAGGACTGCTTGGTTTCCACGAAGTTGCCGACCTTGGCCTGAGCGGCCAGCTCGGTACCCGGGCGCAGACGGGCAAACGGGCCGACCTGGCAGTTTTCGCCGACCACCGCGCCGTCCACCACCGAATTCGCCTCGATCTGCGTGCCGTTGCCGATACGAGCGTTGCGGATCAGGCAATTCGGCCCCACGGTGACACGGTCGCCGATTTCCACGTCGCCGACGAGGACGGTATTGATGTCCAGCGTCACGTCTTGGCCGCATTGAAGGCGGCCACGGATATCCAACCGCGCCGGATCGAGCAGGGTGACACCTTCGCGCATCAGCGCTTCGGCGCGCACGCGCTGGTAGACGCGCTCCAGACGCGCCAACTGGACGCGGTCGTTGACGCCGTCCACTTCCCAGGCGTGCCCGGGCTGCTCGGTGACCACTTCCATGCCCGCGTCGACGGCCATGGCGATCAGGTCGGTGAGGTAATATTCGCCCTGGGCGTTGCTGTTGGAGAGCCGCGGCAGGCTGTCGTTCAGGAAGCGGCGGGTGCAGGCGAGGATGCCGGTATTGATTTCGCGGACCGCTTTCTCGTCGTCGCTGGCGTCTTTTTGCTCGACCACGCGTCGCACGTTGCCGTCGGCGTCGCGAATCACACGACCGTAGCCAGAGGGGTCGTCCAGGGTCAGGGTCATCAGCGCCAGGCTTTGGTCGTCCACCCGGGCGACGAAGTCACGCAGGGTTTGCGGCTGAATCAGGGGCACGTCGCCGTACAGCACCAGTACCACGTCTTCTTCCAGGTGCGGCAGCGCCTGGGCCACGGCGTGTCCGGTGCCGAGCTGCTCGGCCTGCTCGGCCCATTGCAGCCGCGAACCGGTCACCGCCTGGCGCACGGCTTCGCCGCCGTGGCCATAAATCAGCACGGTGTTGTCCGGGTCGAGGGCGCCGGCCGCGTCCACCACGTGTTGCACCATGGGGCGCCCGGCAATCGGGTGGAGGACCTTGGGGAGAT
Organism: Alcanivorax sp.; assembly: GCA_042090255.1. Lineage (GTDB taxonomy): Bacteria > Pseudomonadota > Gammaproteobacteria > Pseudomonadales > Alcanivoracaceae > Alloalcanivorax. The sequence continues at coordinate 87,164 of JBELJS010000005.1, forward strand.
CCGATTTCATGCGGGTTCCCTTGCCCGCCGCGAGAATCACTACCGCCAGATTCATGCTCCGCTTCCTTGAGTTCTGTGGTGATAACAAAAAAAGGGCAGCTCAGAGCCACCCTTTTTTGATTCAGCTTGTACCGAAAGCCGGGCGTTACCGCTTGGCCATCTTCTTGATTTGCTCGATGGTACGCAAGCGCGCGGACGCTTCGGCCAGGGTGATGGCGGCGCGCGAGTAGTCCATGTCGGCGTTTTTGCCTTCCAGGGCTTCCTTGGCACGCTGCTTGGCTTCTTCGGCCTGGGCACCGTCCATATCCTGGGCGCGCTCGGCGGTGTCCGCCAGCACGGTGACCAGTTTCGGCTGGACTTCCAGGAAGCCGCCGGAGACGTAGAATACTTCCTCGTCCCCGTTCTGCTTCTTCACGCGAACCGGGCCGGGCTTAAGCCGGGTGAGCAAGGGTGCGTGACCGGGCATTACGCCCAGGTCCCCTTCCACACCAGCGGCTACTACCAGCTCGACCAGTCCGGAGAACAGCTGCTTTTCGGCACTAACGATATCGCAATGCACGGTCATCGCCATCTCTGTTCCTCCCCGGGCGGTTACTTGTCACCGCGTTTGTTGTAGGCCTCTACAACTTCGTCGATGGAGCCCTTCATGTAGAAGTCCTGCTCGGGGATGTGGTCGTAATCACCGTTCAGGATGCCCTGGAAGGACCGGATAGTGTCCTTCAAGGAAACGTATTTGCCCGGTGAGCCGGTGAACACCTCCGCCACGAAGAACGGCTGGGACAGGAAGCGTTCAATCTTACGCGCGCGGTATACGGTCAGCTTATCCTCTTCGGACAGCTCGTCCATACCCAGAATCGCGATGATGTCCTTCAGCTCTTTGTAGCCCTGCAGCACGGTCTGCACACCCCGAGCGACATCGTAATGTTCCTGACCGATGGTCAGCGGGTCGAGCTGACGTGAGGTGGAATCGAGCGGGTCGATCGCCGGGTAGATACCCTTGGAGGCGATGTCACGGCTGAGTACCACGGTGGCGTCCAGGTGGGCGAAGGTGGTCGCCGGCGAGGGGTCGGTCAAGTCATCCGCGGGTACGTAGACGGCCTGCACGGAGGTAATGGAGCCGGTCTTGGTGGAGGTGATCCGTTCCTGCAGAACGCCCATCTCTTCCGCCAGGGTCGGCTGGTAACCCACCGCTGAAGGCATCCGGCCCAGCAGTGCCGATACCTCGGTGCCCGCCAGGGTGTACCGGTAGATGTTGTCGACGAAGAACAGTACGTCGCGGCCTTCGTCACGGAACTTCTCGGCCATGGTCAGACCGGTCAGCGCCACACGCAGACGGTTACCCGGCGGCTCGTTCATCTGGCCATACACCAGCGACACCTTGTCGAGAACGTTGGAGTCCTTCATCTCGTGGTAGAAGTCGTTACCCTCACGGGTACGCTCACCCACACCGGCGAACACGGAATAACCGGAGTGCTCGATGGCGATGTTCCGGATCAGCTCCATCATGTTCACGGTCTTGCCCACGCCGGCGCCGCCGAACAGGCCGACTTTACCGCCCTTGGCGAACGGGCAAACCAGGTCGATCACCTTGATGCCGGTCTCAAGCAGTTCGTTGGAGGCTGCCTGCTCCGCGTAAGAGGGTGCGTCACGGTGAATGGACATGCGCTCTTCTTCACCGATGGGGCCCGCTTCATCGATCGGGCGGCCCAGCACGTCCATGATCCGGCCGAGGGTCTTGGTGCCCACCGGTACCTGGATCGGCTCCTGGGTGTCGGTGACGCCCAGGCCCCGCTTGAGCCCTTCGGTGGAACCCATGGCGATGGTGCGTACCACGCCGTCGCCCAACTGTTGCTGAACTTCCAGCGTCGTTTCGGTGCCGTCCACGGTGAGAGCGTCATACACCTTAGGCACGTTTTCGCGCGGGAATTCGACGTCGATCACAGCACCGATGATCTGAACAATACGACCGCTACTCATGCTTGCATCCTCTTAACTTGCGTTTTCGCCGCGTGCTGTCTGAAACAGACACTAGACCGCGGCGGCACCACCAACGATTTCAGAAATTTCCTGCGTAATGGCCGCCTGGCGCGCCTTGTTGTACACCAGCTGCAGATCATTGATGATCTCGCCGGCGTTATCACTGGCCGCCTTCATGGCGACCATGCGCGCTGCCTGTTCACAGGCATTGTTCTCGACCACGCCTTGATAAACCTGGGATTCGATGAACCGGATCAGCAGCTCATCCAGGATTTCCTTGGGCTCAGGCTCGTAGATATAGTCCCAATGGCGCTGAAACTCTTCGTCTTTCGAAGCTTCAAGCGGCAGCAACTGAATGCTTTTGGGGGACTGCGTCATGGTGTTCACGAACTCGTTGTACACCAGGTGCAGCCGGTCGATCTCACCATTTTCAAAGGCGTCCAGCATCACCTTGATGGAACCGATCAGATCATTCAGGTGAGGGGTGTCGCCGAGGCCGTTGACGGTGGCCTGAACATCACCGCCAACGCTCTTGAAGAAGCCGATACCCTTGTTGCCGATCACGCAGTATTGCACCTTGGCGCCGTCCTGCTCCCACTGCTGGGCGCTTTTCACGACCTTTTTCAACAGGTTGGCGTTGAGGCCACCACTGAGACCACGGTCGGACGTCACCACGATGTAACCGACGTTCTTCACCTCCCGCTCTTGCAGGTAGATGTGCCGGTATTCCAGATCGGCGTTGGCAAGATGAGCAACCACCTGACGCATACGGCTTGCATAGGGCTTGCTGGCAGCCATACGGTCCTGCGCTTTGCGCATTTTACTGGCTGCCACCATCTCCATCGCACGAGTGATCTTCTTCGTGCTCTGGACACTAGAGATCTTGCCTTTGATCTCTTTACCGCTAGCCATAGGACTAATCCTTTCTTAGCGAATTACCAGGTTTGGGTAGACTTGAATTGATCAATGGCCTCTTTGATGCCGGCCTGGATCTCATCGTTGTAGTCACCCTTTTCGTTGATCTTGTCCATCAACGCTTTCTGTTCGCTGTTCATATAATCCAGCAGGGCGGTTTCGAAGGCGCCGATCTTGTTGATCTCGATGCCTTTCAGGTAACCCTCGTTCGCCGCATACAGCACCACACCCATCTCGGCCACGGACATCGGGCTGTACTGCTTCTGCTTCATCAGCTCGGTAACGGCCTGGCCGTGCTCAAGCTGCTCACGGGTGGCTTCGTCCAGGTCGGAAGCGAACTGAGCGAACGCCGCCAATTCCCGGTACTGAGCCAGTGCCAGACGAATACCGCCGCCGAGCTTCTTGATGATCTTGGTCTGGGCGGAGCCACCCACACGGGACACCGAGATACCGGCGTTCATGGCCGGGCGGATGCCGGCGTTGAACAGGCTGGTTTCCAGGAAGATCTGGCCATCGGTAATGGAGATCACGTTGGTGGGTACGAACGCGGACACGTCACCGCCCTGGGTTTCAATGATCGGCAACGCGGTCAGGGAACCGGTCTTGCCTTTCACTTTACCGTCGGTGAACTTCTCGACGAATTCCTCGTTGACCTTGGCGGCGCGTTCCAGCAGACGGGAGTGCAGGTAGAACACGTCACCCGGGTAAGCTTCACGGCCCGGCGGGCGGCGCAGCAGCAGGGAGATCTGACGATAGGCCCAGGCTTGCTTGGTCAGATCGTCATAAACGATCAGGGCGTCTTCGCCGCGGTCGCGGAAGTATTCGCCCATCGCGCAACCGGCGAACGGCGCCAGGAACTGCATCGCGGCCGGATCGGAAGCGGAAGCGGCCACGATCACGGTGTTGTCCATGGCGCCGTGCTCTTCCAGCTTGCTCACCACGTTGGCGATGGTGGACTGCTTCTGACCGATGGCGACGTAGACACACTTAATACCAGAGTCTTTCTGGTTGATGATGGTGTCCACCGCCACGGCGGTCTTACCGATCTGGCGGTCGCCAATGATCAGCTCACGCTGGCCACGGCCGATGGGGGTCATGGCGTCGATGGATTTGAAACCGGTCTGTACCGGCTCGTTCACCTCTTTACGCCAGATCACGCCGGGCGCCACTTTCTCGACGGCGTCGGTTTCGGCGGCGTCCACCGGACCTTTGCCGTCCACCGGGTTACCCAGGGCGTCGACCACGCGGCCGAGCAGTTCCGGGCCTACCGGCACTTCCAGAATGCGGCCGGTGCAGCGGACCTTCTGGCCCTCCGCCAGACCCAGGTAATCACCCAGCACCACGGCGCCCACGGAGTCCTGCTCCAGGTTGAGGGCCATGCCGAAGATGCCGCCCTCAAACTCGATCATTTCGCCGAACATCACGTCGGCCAGACCATGAATGCGCACGATGCCGTCAAATACGGATACCACCGTACCTTCGTTCCGTGCCTCGGTGGAGGTATCAAGTTTCGCGATGCGCGACTTGATAATCTCGCTGATTTCGGACGGGTTGAGTTGCTGCATCTCTAATCCCTCAAACTCAAGAGTTCAGTTGCTCTGCCAGGCGGTTAAGCCGGCCGCGCACACTGCCATCAATTACGGTATCGCCGGCTCTCACCAGCACGCCACCAATGAGTGACTCGTCAACGGAGGTGGACACCTGCACGTCCTGGCCCAGACGCTGTTTCAGCGCGGCCACCAGTTTGTCGCTCTCGGCGTC
>JBELJS010000047.1:0-26324 GCA_042090255.1 Alcanivorax sp.
GCAGGACCCGGGCCTGATCATCCACCCGCCCATGCTTTATATGGGTTACGTGGGTTTCTCGGTGGCCTTCGCGTTCGCCGTGGCCGGTCTGCTGGCCGGCAATCTCGACCCCGCCTGGGCGCGCTGGGCGCGTCCCTGGACCACCGTCGCCTGGAGTTTTCTCACCGTTGGCATCGCCCTGGGCTCCTGGTGGGCCTACTACGAACTGGGCTGGGGCGGCTGGTGGTTCTGGGACCCGGTGGAAAACGCCTCCCTGTTGCCCTGGCTGGCCGGCACCGCGTTGATCCATTCCCTGGCGGTGAGTGAAAAGCGCAACCTGTTTCGCGCCTGGACCGTGCTGCTGGCCATCGTCACCTTTTCCATGAGCCTGCTGGGGACCTTCCTGGTGCGCTCCGGCGTGCTCACCTCGGTGCATGCTTTCGCTAACGACCCCAGCCGGGGCGCCTTTATTCTCGGCTTTCTGGTGGTGGTGGCCGGTGGCGCGCTCACCCTGTTCGCGCTGCGCGCCGGGCGCCTCAAAGGCAAGGGTGGCTTCAAGCCGGTCTCCCGCGAGGCCTTCCTGTTGGGCAACAATCTGTTGCTGCTCACCGCCACCTTCGCGGTGTTAATGGGCACGCTGTATCCGTTGCTGGGCGAGGCGCTGGATATCAAGGTCTCGATTCGGGCCGCTTACTTCAACAGCTTCTTCGTGCCGCTGACCCTGCTGCTAATGGCGATTCTCGTGCCCGGCATGCTCAGTAACTGGAAACGCCAGGACGGCTCGCCGTTGCTGCGCCGCATGCTGATGCTGGCGCCGGCGGCGCTGATCGGCGGCTTCCTGGGCGCGCGCCTGCCCGGCGACACGCCCTGGGTGGGTACCCTGGCGCTGATTTTGGCTTTGTTCCTGGTGTTCGCCCATATCGACGACCTGGTGCGCCGCGCGCTGGCCTATGACCGTGGCTTCCTGCGCGGGCTCGGCAAACTCGGGCGTGGCTATTACGGCATGGTGCTGGCCCATTGCGGCGTGGCGGTGCTGGTGGCCGGTGTTACCGTGGTCAGCTTTCATGAGGTGGAGCGCGACGTGCGCATGGCGCCAGGGGACGTGGCCGAAGTGGGCGCTTACCGTTTCGAATTCGACACCCTTAGCGAATACGCCGGCCCTAACTTCGATTCCCGTATGGGGCACTTTCTGGTCAGCCGCGACGGGCAAGCGGTCGCCGAAATGAATCCGGAGAAACGCACCTACCGGGCCAGCGGTCAGGTGATGACCGAAGCGGCCATTAACGCCGGCCTGATGCGTGATCTCTACGTGGCCCTGGGCGAGCCCCTGGGGGGCGACGCCTGGGCGGTGCGCATCTATCACAAGCCGATGATCCGCTGGATCTGGCTGGGTGCCCTGATCATGGCGCTGGGCGGTGCCCTGGCGTTGACCGACGCCCGTTACCGCAAAAAGATGACGCGCAGTAAGGCGGACGCCAACGGTGAGGTGGTCTATGAGTAAAGGCACCAACCCCTGGGTGTTCCTGCCACTGGTGGCGTTCGTCGCCCTCGCGGTGCTGCTGGCCAGCGGTTTGGGCCGCAACCCGGAAGAGCTGCCCTCGGCGCTGGCCGGCAAGCCGGTGCCGGAATTCTCCCGGCCGTCGCTGCTTAACGACCGCACCCTTACCGAAGAGCTGCTCACCGGCCGCTGGCAGCTGCTGAACGTGTGGGGTACCTGGTGCCCGACCTGCTACATCGAGCATCCTTATCTGCTTGAGCTGGCGCGCAGCGGCATTCCCATCATTGGCCTCGACTATAAAGACGAGGACGCCAAGGCCCGCGATTACCTGGCTGAGTACGGTAATCCGTTTCGCGAAGTGATTGTCGACGCCGACGGCCAGTTGGGTCTGGACCTGGGTGTCTACGGCGCGCCGGAAACCTTTCTGATCAACCCGCGCGGCGAGATCGTGTTGCGCCACGTGGGCGAAATGAACCAGCGCGTCTGGGACGACAAATTCGCACCCGTGCTACAGCAGGCCGGTGAGGCCCCGGGGGTGACGCCGTGATTCGTCTCGCTCTGTTGTTGCTCGCTTTGGCCGCCGTGCCGTCCTGGGCCGCCATCGACATTTACCAATTCGACAGCGACGCCCAGCAGGACCGCTTCCATCGCCTTACCGAGGAGCTGCGCTGCCCGAAGTGTCAGAATCAAAGCATCGCCGATTCCGACGCGGAGATTTCCCAGGACATGCGCGAGCGGGTGGCGAGGATGATTCGCGAAGGGCACAGCGATGAAGAGATCGTCACCTTCTTCGTTGACCGCTATGGGGATTTCGTCAGTTATCGGCCGCCGTTCAACCCGCGCACCGCGATTCTTTGGGTCGGGCCCCTGACACTGTTGCTGCTGGGTGGCGTGGGTATCGTACTGCTGGTGCGCCGCGCCAGCCGGGAAGCGGAGGAAGACGACCAATGAGCCCGTTCATTGTGCTGATGCTGGTGTTGCTGGCGGCGCTGCTGGTGTGCTTTTTGTTATGGCGCCGGGAGACCCGCGCCGCCGGCGCGCCGGTGTCGATCACCGGCTTGGCGATACCGCTGCTGGTGGTGGCGGTGGCCGGCCTCGGCTACCTGACCCTGGGGCTGGAGCGCAATACCCTGGACTGGCTTGCCGACCAGCGCCGTTACGACCCGGTGGCCGAGCGGGTGATCGCCGGCGAGGCCCCCGGTGAGCAGGACCAGGACATCTCCGCCGCCGCGCTCACCCGGGTGCTGCAAGCGCGGCTGTTGCGCGAACCGAGCCTCACCGGCTGGTACACCCTGGGGCTGCTCTACGACCAGTTGGGCGCGCCCGCCCAGGCCCAGGAAGCGGCCCGCCGTGCCCTGGCCATGGAGCCGGACGACCACGCCGCGCGCCTGTTGCTGGCGCGCGGGCTGATCGCCCAGGCCGACGGACGGCTCACCGACGAGGCCCAGGCGGAAATCGCCCGGGTGCTGGCCGACAACCCCAGACACGATGGCGCGCTGATGCTGCAGGCGATGGCCGCCAATGAAGCCCGCCGTTATGAACTGGCGGCGCAATCCTGGCGCGCGCTGCTGGCCCGCCACGGCGACGGCGAAGCCGGCGACCTGATCCGTCAGGGCCTGGCCCAGGCGGAACAACAGCGCCAGCGCGGCGAGCAGTTACAGGCGCTCACCGTTACCGTGCAGGCCGACGACGTGCCCGAGGGCGGCACCTTGTTCGTGTTCCTGCGCCGGGCCGGGGAGGGCGGCGGCCAGCCCTTGGCCGCGCGCCGGGTGCTGGCGGAGTCGTTCCCGATCCAGGTCACCCTGCGCCCGGGCGACTGGTTGCAGTCCTATCCCGCGGAGCTGGATCAGCTGCGCGTGGCCGCGCGCTACACGCCGGCGCCCGGCTCCAGCGTGGACCAGGCCAACCTCAACGCGGCGCCCACGGCGCTTGATCTGAGCCAGCGCCCGGCCGCCAGCCTCACGATCCGCCGCTAGGCGCGCCACCACGGGCGTCCGCGATACCAAGGTCGCCCTTGTACCCAGGGGACCCGCACGGTAAAGTTCCCCCCCTTCGGGCGAGGGGAGCTCCTGACGCCCCTTCCATTCGCGGCAAAACGGAGAATCCTATGCGTGTCATCCTGCTTGGCGCGCCCGGTGCGGGTAAGGGCACTCAGGCGCAGTTCATCAAGGAAGAATTTTCCATTCCCCAGATCTCCACCGGCGATATGCTGCGCGCCGCGGTGAAAGCGGGCACCCCCCTGGGCCTGGAAGCCAAGAAAGTGATGGATGCCGGTGGCCTGGTATCCGACGACATTATTCTCGGCCTGGTTAAAGAGCGCATCACCGACGACGACTGCAAGAACGGTTTCCTGTTCGACGGCTTCCCGCGCACCATTCCCCAGGCTCAGGCTCTGGTGGAAGAGGGTGTCAATATCGATTTCGTGGTTGAGATTGATGTGGATGACGAAGAAATCATCGAGCGCCTCAGTGGTCGCCGCGTACACCCCGCCTCCGGCCGGGTTTACCACACCAAGCACAACCCGCCCAAGGAAGCCGGCAAGGACGACGAGACCGGCGACGAGCTGGTACAGCGCGATGACGACAAGGAAGCCACCGTGCGCAAGCGCCTTGAGGTGTACCAGGAGCAGACCCGTCCGCTGGTGAATTTCTACCAGGAGCTGGCCAAAAACGGCGAGCAGAACGCGCCCACCTACGTGCGCGTGGCCGGCGTCGGCGGCGTCGACGACATCCGTCAGCGCATTATGGAAAAACTGAAAGGCTGAACCGCGGGCTTGTGCGAGCGGGCTGTGGGAGCGGGCCCCGCCCGCGAAAGGCCGGCGCCAGCCGGCCGGCAACGGTTGCCCCGCAGGATCCCAGAGCCCTCTCTAAGCCCCCAACTCACACCCCCGCACTTTCGCCACATCTCTTACACCTCCTATCACCCCAATAGCGTGCTCAAGCCCTCTGTCTCACCTATCATTCACCCGTTATTGGTTGTGATGCGTTCCCGCGCTTATTCAGGAGAAGGCTTGTATGTCCGTGAACAAACCGGCGGTGGTCCTGGTTAATCTGGGTACCCCGGACGCGCCCACCACGGCGGCGGTGCGCCGCTATCTGAAACAGTTCCTGTCCGATCCCAGAGTGGTGGAAGCCCCGCGCCTGATCTGGTTCTGGGTGTTGAGGCTGATCATTTTGCCGCTGCGTCCACGCCGCGTGGCCAAGCTGTACGCATCGATCTGGCAGCAGGATTCGCCGATCCGTCTGCTGGCCCAAGAGCAAGCCGAAGCGCTCGGCCGCCGGTTCGACGGCACCGTGCGTTACGCGATGAGCTACGGCAGCCCCGGTTTTGAAGCCGTCCTTGATGAACTGGCGGATCAGGGCCACGACCACCTGCTGATTCTGCCCCTTTACCCGCAGTATTCCGGCTCCACCAATGGTGCGGTGGCGGACGCGCTGGCACGTTGGGTCCGTACCCGCCGTGAAGTGCCGGGTCTGACCCTGGTGAAGGACTACTGGCAAAACCCGAACTGGCTGGACGCCATGGCCGAGAGCATTCGCCGCTTCCGCGAGCGACACGGCGAGGCCGAGAAGCTGCTGTTCTCGTTCCACGGCATTCCGGTTTCCTATCAGGATAAGGGCGACCGCTACGGCGAGCGTTGCCACCATTCCGCGGCGTTGATTGCCGAGCGTCTGGGTTTGCGGGCCGAGCAATGGATGGTGACGTTTCAGTCCCGTTTCGGGCCCCAGGAGTGGCTCAACCCTTACACCGATAAAACCCTGGAAACGTGGGGAAAGGAAGGTGTGCGCTCGGTGCAGGTGGTGTGCCCGGGCTTTTCCGCCGACTGCCTGGAAACGTTGGAAGAAATCGACGGCGAAAACCGCGAAGTGTTCCTGCATGCCGGGGGCGAATCGTTCGCCTATATCCCGGCGCTTAACGCCGACCCGTCGCACATCGATGCACTGGAATCGATTGTTCGCGCGCATTTATGAAACGCGGTGACGGCCGACCGCTACCGGTCGGCCGAACGCTGCCCCGTTTTATTTTTCTTCTCTCTCGCCTCTCCCCAAAAACCCTTCTTTTTATTTTTTTACTGATTCCTACAAACTCCTGATCAAATAATGTACCAAGTGATTTTTTTTTATGCTACTTTCCGACTGTCGCAGAAAAATGACGTCATAGATTAGGAGATCGATCATGGCCAGAGCAGCAAAAAAAAGCAGCGCTCAGAAAAAAACCGCGGCGCGTAAGACCGCCGCACGCAAGAAAACCACCACCGCCAAAACCACCGCCAATAAGGCTCCGGCTATGCCGAAGTCGGTAACCAACGCCGAATCCAAGTCCAAACTTCAGGAAAAGGCGGTTGCTCAGGCACAGAAGAAAGTCGACCAGGCCAGCACCAAGCTGGAGCGCCAGAAGAAAAAGATCGAAACGGAAAACGACAAACTCACCAAGTTGCGCACCGATCTGGCCGCCAAGCGGGACAAGGCGAAGGGCTCGGCCACCGCCGCCGCCAAACGCGCCGTGGAAACCGCCCGCGGTCGTATGAACACCCAGCGGCTGAAACTTCAGGATCTGCGTGGTGAAAGCAAACTGATTCGTGCCGAGATGCAGGCCGCCAAGAAAGTGGTGACGCGTGAGAACAAAAAGCTGCGCACCGCCCAGCGGAACCTGACCACCAAGATGCGCGAGTACGAGCGCAAGTTGGCGAAAAAAGCCAAGGTGGCTCAGAAGAAAGCGGAGCAGAAGGCCAAACGCGCTGCCCGTAAAGCCACCGGCAAGAAAACCACCGCGCGCAAAACCACCGCGCGCAAAACCACCGCCAAACGCGCCACCGCCAAAAAAGCGGCCAAACGCACCCCGGCGAAGAAAAGCGCCAGTAAGCGACCGGCGGCCAAGAAAACCGCTACCCGCAAGACCGCGGTAAAGAAGAGCGCGGCGCGCAAGACCCCGGCGCGTAAAGCACCTCGCAAGAAAGCGGCGGCTAAGAAGACCCCGGCCAAGAGCAGCTGACCGGACCCTTCGCCCGCCTAAGACAACGCCCCCGGCTCGCCGGGGGCGTTGTCGTTTTCGGCCCTGAAAACGCTCCGGGCAGGCCGCCGGGCGACGCTGGCGCTCCGGCCAAGAAGGCTATTGATAACAATTCGCATTAGAGTTATTCTGCTCCTGAGTTTGAGGAGTGGACGTAGCCATGTACGTTTGTTTGTGTAACGGCATCACCGACGGTCAAATACGGGAAGCAGCCGAAAGCGGTTGCGACAGCCTGCGTGATCTTCGTCGGGAACTTGGGGTTGGCAGTCAGTGTGCTAAATGTGCACGGCACGCGCGTCAGGTATTGCGTGACACCCGTAGCGCCATGCCGGCGGTCTCTTCAATCTCGGCAAACCGGGGCGAACCCGTTCAGTACTGGCCTCAGACCGCCTGAGAGTCGCCCCGCGAGAAGCAGTCCATCAGCCTCCCAGCCAGGCTTGAGCCCAGCCAGGGAGCAGGGGCGTCACGTCCCATTGCGGGTTCGCTTAAAGACTGATTCTCATTAGTATAACTACTTGTATTTACTGGATTTTTTTCCAGCTAAACCTTGTCCGTGCCCCTATCTTGCTGAACAATAGTCGCCATTACCCCGCCGGCACGGAGAAAGCACATGAAAGGCGACCAGAAAGTCATCGAATTCCTCAACCGCGCGCTCGGCAACGAGCTGGTGGCGATTAATCAGTATTTCCTGCACGCCAAAATGTATAAGGATTGGGGTTTCCAGGCTCTGTACGAGCATGAGTACCACGAGTCCATTGATGAAATGAAACACGCCGACATGCTGGTGGAGCGTATTCTGTTTCTCGAAGGGCTGCCCAACCTCCAGGACCTGGGTAAGCTGATGATCGGCGAAAACACCCAGGAAATGCTCGGCTGTGACCTCAAGCTGGAGCAAATGGCGGTGCCCGACCTGCGCGATGGTATCGAATACTGCGAGTCCGTCCGTGATTACGTCACCCGCGACCTGTTCCGTGAAATCCTGGCCTCCGAGGAAGAGCACATCGACTGGCTGGAAACCCAGCTCAGCCTGATCGACAAGGTGGGTTTGGAAAACTATCTGCAAAAACAGATGGAAGCCGGCGAAGAATAAATGGCTTCCGTGATCTGTTTGCGCAAGAAATCACCGCCCCCGGCTTGACTCCCCGGGGGGCATTGGGAATAATGCGCGCCTCTTGACGGCCAACGCCGCAAGGTCCCGCACCGGTAGCTCAGTTGGATAGAGCATCTGGCTACGAACCAGGAGGTCGGGGGTTCGAATCCTCCCCGGTGCGCCATACAAATGAAAAGGGCCCCGCTCGAAAGAGCGGGGCCCTTTTCATTTGTATGGCTATACCAGGGAGCTATTTAGAGAACCCCCCAGGGTTCGACCAGCCGGCCAACGGCCGGCGCAGGACGTCGCCTCCGGCGACGCCCCGAAGGGGTGAGTCCGGCAAAGCCGGACGAATCAATCCTCCCCCCACCAGTCCGCACCAGATCCAAGTTCTCTGGTATCCCGCCGGGTGGCTAGCGCCACCCTTTCGCGGGCAAGGCCCGCTCCCACAAAGCCCTCCCACAACCCGTCTTCCCCGACCCCTCATCTCCGCCCCCCCCCCTCAGCCATCTCCCAAGCCAGGCAAGCGAAGCAAAGCCAGGCGCCCCTCTACAACGCCGCCCCCACACCCCCACCCCGAAACAATGTCAACAATCCACCCCCAATTCGCCGCAAAACTCGCCAAAATCAATCCAACCCGTCCCCCATTACCTTGCCTATTGTCGACAACCCCGATACATTGCGCCGAATCAGGGCGCCGGAACCCCGCCCAAAAGGCGGCGGATCCCCAGCAAAACAGCCCCACGCTTGAACCTACCCGGGAGCGGACCATGAACGACTTATTAGCCCAGGGCGTGCAGCTCATGGTGCTGGGCATGGGCGTGGTACTCGCCTTTCTATTGATTCTGGTAGCGGTGATGACCGGCCTGTCGGCCCTGGTCCAGCGCTTCGCCCCCGAGTCCACCGGCCAGCCCGCCGCCGCGTCGGCCCTGGCCGGCGACAGCCCTTCGCAGCAACGTTCTCCACAGCTCTCTAGACAACGAAAGGCGGCCATCCAGGACGCCATTCGGCAACACCGCGCCCAACGCTGATCGGAACCTTCCCATGACGACAAAAACGCCTCTCGGCATCACCGACGTGGTGCTGCGCGACGCCCACCAGTCCTTGCTGGCCACCCGCCTGCGGCTGGACGACATGCTGCCGATCGCGGAGAAGCTCGACCGCATCGGCTTCTGGTCCCTGGAATCCTGGGGCGGCGCCACCTTCGACGCCTGCATCCGCTACCTCGGCGAAGACCCCTGGGAGCGCATTCGCGAGCTCAAAAAGGCGATGCCCAATACGCCCCAGCAAATGCTGCTGCGAGGGCAGAACCTGCTCGGTTACCGCCATTACGCCGACGACGTGGTCGACGCCTTCGTGGAACGGGCCGCGGAAAGCGGCGTGGATGTGTTCCGCGTGTTCGACGCCATGAACGATATGCGCAACATCGAGCGCGCGGTGGCAGCGGTGGTCAAACAGGGCAAACACGCCCAGGGCACCATCGCCTACACGGTGAGCCCGGTGCATACCCTCGACGTCTGGGTGGAGCAGGGCAAACGCATCGAGGACATGGGCGCCGATTCCGTGGCGATCAAGGACATGGCCGGCCTGCTTACGCCCTACACGGCGTTCGAGTTGGTCAGCCGCCTTAAGCAGTCGCTGGACATCCCGGTACACATGCAGTGTCACGCCACCACCGGGCTGTCCACCGCCACCGCCCTGAAGGCGGCGGAGGCCGGCATCGACAATGTCGACACCGCGATCTCGTCGATGTCGATGACCTACGGACACAGCCCCACCGAGACCGTGGTGGCGATGCTGGAAGGCACTGATCGCGACACCGGCCTGGACGTTCGCGCCTTGGAGGAAATCGCCGCTTACTTCCGCGAGGTACGTCTTAAGTATCGGCGCTTCGAAGGCAGCCTGCGCGGTGTGGACTCGCGTATTCTGGTGGCGCAGGTGCCCGGCGGAATGCTTACCAACATGGAAAGCCAACTGCGCGAGCAAAACGCGCTCGACCGTTTCGACGCGGTACTCGAGGAGATCCCCCGGGTGCGCCAAGACCTGGGCTACATTCCCCTGGTCACGCCCACCTCGCAGATCGTCGGCACCCAGGCGGTGATGAACGTGCTGGCGGGCGAACGCTACCAGGCGCTCAGTAAGGAGACTCGCGGCATCCTGCGCGGCGAGTACGGCGAGGCGCCGGCGTCCTTCGACGAGGCGCTGCGCGAGCGGGCCCTGGAAGGCGACGAACCGATTACCTGCCGCCCGGCGGACCGGCTCGACAACGAACTGGACGCCCTGGGCCGGGAACTGGAACAGCAGGCCACCGAGGAAGGCATTGAGCTGGCGGCCGGCGAGCGCCGGCTGGACGACGTGCTCACCTACGCGCTGTTCCCGCAGATCGGGCTCAAGTTTCTCGCCAACCGGGGCAACCCGGAGGCCTTTGAGCCGGTGCCCACCGCCGAGGACGACGGCCAGGAAGAGGGCGTCTACACGGTCACCGTGGAAGGCCAGCGCTACACCGTCACGGTCAGCGATGGCGGCGACATTGACGGCATCAAACCGCTGGACGGCGGCGCTCCGGCTTCCTCCGGCGCTGAAGCGGCGGTTCCCGCCGGCGACGGCGAGCCGGTGCCCGCGCCGCTGGCCGGCAACATCTTCGAAGTGCTGGTCAAACCCGGGCAGCGGGTGGAAGAGGGCGAGCGGGTCCTGGTGCTGGAAGCGATGAAAATGGAAACCGACGTCGCCGCGCCCCGCGCCGGCACCGTGGCTGAGGTGCGGGTGAAACCCGGTGACGCCGTGGCGGTGGGCGATGTGCTACTGACGATAGGGGGTTAAGCATGGAACAACTCAACACCCTCTGGCTCAGCACCGGGCTTTACCAGCTCAGCCTCGGCCAGTTCGCGATGATTGTGGTGGGCCTGGTGCTGTTGTTCCTGGCGATCCGCAAGAACTTCGAGCCGCTGCTGCTGATTCCCATCGGCTTTGGCGGCATTCTCGCCAACATTCCGGTGGCTGGTCTGGCGGAGCCCGGCGGCCTGCTGTACTTGATCTACGAGGCCGGCCTCACTACCGGCGTGTTCCCGTTGCTCATCTTCATGGGCGTCGGCGCGATGACCGACTTTGGCCCGCTGTTGGCCAACCCGCGTACTCTGTTGCTGGGCGCCGCCGCCCAGTTCGGCATCTTCGCCGCGCTGCTGGGGGCCCTGGCGCTCAATTACCTGGGGTTGGATTTTTCCCTCGCGGACGCCGCCAGCATCGGCATTATCGGTGGCGCCGACGGCCCCACCAGCATCTACGTCACCAGCCGGTTGTCGCCGGAACTGCTGGGCGCCGTGGCGGTGGCGGCGTATTCCTATATGGCCCTGGTGCCGTTGATCCAACCGCCGGTAATCCGGCTGCTGACCACCGAAAAACAACGTCGGATCAAAATGGAACAGCTGCGCCCGGTGGGCCGATTGGAAAAAATTCTGTTCCCGATTCTGTTGCTGGTGCTGGTGGCGCTGCTGTTGCCCGACGCGGCGCCGCTGCTGGGCATGTTCTGCTTCGGCAACCTGATGAAGGAATCCGGCGTGGTGAACCGTCTGGTGGACACCACCACCAATGCCCTGATCAACACCGTGACCATCCTGCTGGGTCTGGCGGTGGGCGCCAAGCTCGGCGCCGAACAGTTCCTGGTGCCGGAAACTCTGGGTATTCTGGTGCTGGGTCTGGCGGCGTTCGTGATCGGCACCGGCACCGGCGTGCTGATGGCGCACATCATGAACCGCTTCAGCAAGATTCCGATCAACCCGATCATCGGCGCCGCCGGTGTGTCGGCGGTGCCCATGGCCGCCCGGGTGGCCAACCGGGTCGGTCTGGAAGCCAACCCGCAAAATCATTTGCTGATGCACGCCATGGGGCCTAATGTGGCCGGCGTTATCGGCTCCGCCGTCGCCGCCGGGGTCTTGCTTAATCTGGCTGGATAAATTCGGATATGAACGCCCACTGGCTTGAACGTCTCAATGCGGTTTTGTTCCGTTTGCGCCACGTCTGGGCGGTGGGCAGCTTCAGCCTGGGGCTGGCCAGCTATTTTCTGGTCGAGCGCCAGCCGTGGCTGGCGGCGGTGCTCACCGCCGTGCTGGTGGCCACCTGGCTGGTACTGATCACCGAGAACCTGTGGCTGCGCCGTTTCCGTGGCACGCCCATGGAGCAGGTCGCCCAGGGCGCCCTGAAGTTGATGCTCCAGGGCGTGCACCAGGAAGCGTTTTTCTTCAGCCTGCCGTTCGTGGTCCTGCAATGGTCCGGCGGCGCTGAGTATTTCCTGTTCACCGGGCTGGTGGTCGCCGGCGCCTTGGTGAGCATCGTTGACCCGCTCTACTTCCGCCTCGCCGGCCACCGCGCCTGGTACTTCGGCTTCCACGCCTGGGCGCTGTTCGTGGCGCTGCTGGTGCTGTTGCCGTTGATCTTTAAATGGCCGACCAACCAGGCGCTCGACGGCGCCGCCTTGCTGACCGCCCTGGTGGCGTTGCCCAGTTTCTGGCGGGTAGGCGGCCCGCGCCGCGCCTGGCGTTGGGGGATACTGGTGGCGGTCTCCGCCTCGATCGTCTCCGTGCCCTGGTGGGGGGCGCGGCTGGTGCCGCCGTTGAGCCTGTCCCTGGAGCACCGGGCGGTGTCGGTGAACTTCAACCGCGAGCGTCGCCAGCCGCTGGTCACCGGTGAAACCTTTCGCCTCGAAGAACTGGACGACGGTCTCTACGCTTACACCGCGATCCGCGCGCCGCTGGGGCTGGGCCAGCCGATCTACCATTACTGGTTCCACGGCCGCGAGCTGGTGGACAAGGTGCCTCTAAGCGTCACCGGCGGCCGCGAAGACGGCTACCGCACCTGGTCGCACAAACTGCATTTCCCTGACAACGCCAGTGGTCGCTGGCGGGTGGAAGTCCGCACCGCCAAGGAGCAGATCATCGGCGTGCTGCGTTTCAACGTGTCCGATCGCTGAGCCAACCCATGTGGCAAACCCTGCAGACGGCGCTCACGCCTTACATCCTGTCCCCGCTGACGGTGCTGCTGTGCCTGCTGGCCGCCGGTGCCTGGGTGCTGGGCGCCCGCCGGCTGGCCCGGCAGGGGCGCGCGCCCTCGGTGTGGCGCACGCTGTCGTTCTTCACCGGCCTGCTGCTGTGCTACGCGGTGATCCACACGCAGTTCGATTATTACGCCCGCTACATGTTCTTCATGCACCGCATTCAGCATCTGGTGCTGCATCACCTGGGCGCCTTCCTGATCGCCCTGGCCAACCCCTTGCCGGTACTGGCGGCGGTGGCCGGCGGCCGCCGTTTCCCGAGGCTGGCGCGGGCGTTCGCGCCGCTACGGCGGGTGCTGTTCGACCCGGTGGTGGCCACGGTGCTGTTCGTCGGGCTGATCTTCTTCTGGCTGTGGCCTTCGGTGCATTTCGACGCCATGCTCAGCCTGCGGCTCTACGAGCTGATGAACTGGTCGATGCTGATCGACGGGGTGATCTTCTGGCTGGTGATTCTGGACCCGCGAGATCCGCGCCAGGCGCGCACCTCCGGCTTCGGCGTCCGCTTTCTGATGCTGGTGGCGGCGCTCTTCCCGCAAATACTGCTGGGTGCCTACATCACCTTTTCGGATCCGGGCCTCTATGATGTTTACGCCATCTGCGGCCGGGCCTGGCCGCTCAGCCCGGCCACCGACCAGGCCCTGGGCGGCGTGCTCACCTGGATCCCGCCGGCCATGATGACCATCCTCGGTGCCCTGGTGGTTTTGAGGTACTACTTGAACTATGAACAGCAAGGAGACTGATATGCGCATCACCGGGTTGCTGATCGCCCTGTTCGCGGTCCTGCTGGTGGGCTGCGGCGAGTCCCCTGTGGATTTCCACGGCAAGGACATCACCGGCGTCATGGACGATCTAAGCTTCACCCTCACCGACGAAAACGGCGATACCGTTAACGAGTCGATCGTCGACGACAAGGCGGTGGTGCTGTTCTTCGGCTACACCCATTGCCCCGATTTCTGCCCCATGACCCTGACCCTGCTGGCCCAGGCCATGAACACGCTGTCCGAGCAGGAGCGCGAGCAATTGCGGGTGCTGTTCGTGAGCGTCGACCCGGAGCGGGACACGCCGGCTCTGCTCAAGGAATACACCGCCTACTTCGGCCCCGAAGTGATCGGCCTGACCGGCAACAAGGATCAGCTGGACGACGTCACCAAGCGCTACCGCACCGCTTACGGGTACGGCGACAAGGACGAGCAGGGCAACTACGAGGTGTCCCACGGGCTGGCCATGTACGGCTTCGACAAGAGCGGCAAAGTCCGCCTGCTGATGCGCAACGATCAGCCCGTCGAGCAGGTCGCCGAGGACCTGAAAGCCCTCACCGACCTGTAAGGGAGGGCTTGCACTGCCCGGTACCTCGCTGATGCGAAGCGGCCACCGCCACGGGTCAGAAAACCCGCCGAACCTTTCTACAAAGCTCGGCTTGTGGGAGCGGGCCTCGCCCGCGAAAGGCCGGCAAAGCCGGCCGGCAGGATTCCAGAGAGGCTGGTGAGGCTGCCATTAAATAGGTCTCTGGGATCCTGCCGGGTGGCTAAGGCCACCCTTTCGCGGGCTGGGCCCGCTCCCACAAGGCCCGCTCCCACAGCAGGGTGGCCGTCTGGGGTCAGGCGCTCTTTCGGAGCGCCTTGGCGGCTTCCACCATGTTGGCGAGGGCGCCTTCGGTTTCTTCCCACTTGCGGGTCTTGAGGCCGCAGTCCGGGTTCACCCAGAGCCGTTCTTTGGGCAAACGCTGGGCGGCTTTTTCCATCAGCGCCACCATCCAGTCCACCTTCGGCTCGTTGGGCGAATGGATGTCGTACACCCCCGGGCCGATATCGTTGGGGTACTGGAAGTTCTCGAACGCTTCCAGCAGCTCCATGTTCGAGCGCGACGTTTCGATGGTGATCACGTCCGCGTCCATGGCCGCGATCGCCTCGATGATGTCGTTGAACTCCGAGTAGCACATGTGGGTGTGAATCTGGGTTTCGTCGGCCACGCCCACGGTGGCCAGGCGGAAGCAGTCCACCGCCCAGTCCAGGTACGCCTGCCAGTCGTCGCGGCGCAGCGGCAGGCCTTCGCGGAAGGCTGGCTCGTCGATCTGGATCACGCCGATGCCGCCCGCTTCCAGGTCCTGGACCTCATCGCGCAGGGCCAGGGCGATCTGCCGGCAGGTGGTGTCGCGGGGCTGGTCGTCGCGCACGAACGACCACTGCAGAATCGTCACCGGGCCGGTGAGCATGCCTTTTACCGGCTTGTCGGTGAGCGATTGGGCGAAGCGGGTCCAGTCCACGGTCATGGCGTTGGGGCGGCTCACGTCGCCGAAGATCACCGGCGGCTTCACGCAGCGCGAGCCGTAGCTCTGCACCCAGCCGAAGCGGGTGAAGGCGAAACCTTCCAGTAGTTCGCCGAAGTATTCCACCATGTCGTTGCGTTCCGCTTCGCCGTGCACCAGCACGTCCAGGTCCACCTGTTCCTGGTAGCGCACCGCGCGGGTGATTTCCTGCTTCATCAGTTCGGTGTAGCCGCTGTCGTCCAGCTTGCCGGCTTTCCAGTCGCGCCGCGCGGCACGGATTTCCTTGGTCTGCGGGAAGGAGCCGATGGTGGTGGTCGGGTAGGCGGGCAGTTTCAGCGCCGCCTGCTGTTTGCCGATGCGCTCCACGAACGGGCTCAGCCGGTCGCGGGACACCTGGCCGGAGGCCGCCATGCGCTCGCCCACCGCCGGATTGTGGATGCGCCGCGACTGGCCGCGTGCGGCCACCGCGCGCCGCTGTGCCTCAAGCGCCGGTTGCACGCCTTGGTCGCCGTCCAGGGCACCGCCCAGCACCGCCAGTTCATCGAGCTTCTGTTTGGCGAAGCTCAGCCAGCTCTTGAGTTCGTCGTCGAGCCGGTCTTCCTGGTCCAGGTCCACCGGGCTGTGCAGCAACGAACAGGAGGGCGCCAGCCACAGCCGCTCGCCCAGTTGCGCTCTTAGCGGGGTCAAAGTCTCGAGCAGGGTGTCCAGGTCGGCGCGCCAGATATTGCGGCCGTTGATCACGCCCAGCGACAGCACCTTGTCGCCCAGACGCGGCAGCAGCTGCTCGAGCGGGTCGGCGCCGCGCACGCGGTCCAGGTGCAGGCCCGCCACCGGCAGTTGCAGGGCGGTGAACAGGTTGTCGCGCAGGCCTTCGAAGTAGGTGGCCAGTAGCAGCTTCACCGAGGCCGCCCCGGCGAGCTGGTCGTAGACGCGCAGGTAGGCGCGCTGCCAGGCGTCGGGCAGGTCCAGGCAGAGAATCGGCTCGTCGATCTGCACCCAGGTGACGCCCTGGTCGGCGAAGCGCTGCAGAAGGGTCCGATACACCGGAATCAGATTTTCCAGCAGCATCAGCTTGGCGCTGTCGGCGGCGCCGTCGAACGACTCGCCCTTGGACAGGTAGAGGTAGGTCAGCGGGCCCGGGATCACCGGCTTGGCGTCCAGGTTCAGGGCGCGGGCTTCATCCACCTGTTCGAACAGGGTCTCGCGGGCGATGCGGAAATCCTGGTCCGCTTCCAGCTCCGGCACGATGTAGTGGTAGTTGGTATCGAACCACTTGGTCATCTCGCAGGCCGCCGCCGGCTCGCCGCTGGGGGCGCGGCCGCGGGCCATGCGGAACAGGGTGTCCAGGGACACCGGCTGATCGTGCGGTTGTTGGAAGCGCGGCGGTACCACGCCCAGCAGGCAGGAAAATTCGAGAATCTGGTCATACCAGGCAAAGTCGCCCACCGGCACCACGTCCAGGCCCGCTTCCGTCTGCAGGGTCCAATGACGCTCGCGCAGGCTGCGGCCGACGTGCTCCAGCTCGCTCTGCTGGAGGGTGCCGGCCCAATAGGCCTCTACCGCCTGTTTCAGTTCCCGGCGGGCGCCGATGCGAGGAAATCCGAGGTTATGCAGGGTGGTCATGGTGAATCCTTTGTCACACGAAGATGGGGTGGTTCATTGCCGGCTATTGTGGTCCACCCCAAAGTTGAGACAAAATCAAATATCTAATCATTACTATGAGTGTTGCTCATGTCACCCGTGCTTGAACTGCGCCATCTGGCCACCCTGCAGGCCATCGATGAGGCGGGCAGTCTGGTGGAGGCCGCCGAGCGGCTGCACGTCACCCAGTCGGCGCTGTCCCATCAGCTCAAGGACCTGGAACACCGGCTGGGGGTGGCGCTGATCGTGCGGCGCACCCGGCCGATCCGCTTCACCACCGCCGGCGGCCGGGTACTGGCCCTGGCCCGGCAGGTGCTGCCGCAGGTGAAACGCACCGAAACCGAGTTGCGGCGGCTGGCCGCCGGCCAGAGCGGGCGGCTGCACATCGCCATTGAGTGCCACTCTTGCTTCCAGTGGTTGATGCCGGCTCTGGACCGGTTCCGCGAAGCCTGGCCGGAGGTGGAGCTGGACCTCTCCGCCGCCTTCAGTTTCACGCCCCAGGCGGCGCTGGTGCGCGGCGACCTGGACATGGTGATCACTTCGGACCCGGTGGATAACGACGCGGTGCGCTACCTGCCGCTGTTCCGTTATGAGCTGGTGTTGGCGGTGGCGCGGCAGTCGCCGTTGGCCGCCAGGCGCGCGGTGGCCCCGCAAGCACTGGCGGAGGAAACCCTGATCACCTACCCGGTGGAGCATGAGCGTTTGGACGTGTTCACCGCCTTTCTCGACCCCGCCGGGGTGGCGCCGGTGGCGCTGCGCACCGCCGAGCTGACGCCGATGATGGTGCAGCTGGTGGCCGCCGGACGTGGCGTGGCGGCGCTGCCCAACTGGGCGCTCACCGAATATCTGACGCTCGATCTGGTTCGCGCGGTGCGGCTCGGCGAAGGGGAGGGCGTGTGGCGCACTCTGTACGCGGCGGTGCGCGACGGCGACGAGCGGGTGCCGTTCATTCAGGAATTCATGGATACCGCCCGCGCCCAGTGTTTCGGCAACCTCAGTGGCATTCGCCGCGCCGGCGGCTAGCCGTCTGCTAGTGGGGGCCGTGCGGCGCCAGGGTGGTTACCCAGTAGTGGTAGCGGCTTTGTCGTTGACGCTGATAGCGCGCGCAGACACGCTGCGCCTGGTCGTTGGAATGGAAGCGGCACATCAACAGGATTTGCCCGTTGTCGTCCCGTCGCCACAGGACGTACTGGGTGTTACCACTGGCCATAGGGGGTGCGGCTCAACGCGCTGTTGTAGTACCTGGGGTCGTCGGTGACCTCTTCGCCGAGCCAGGGCGGCCGCTCGAACGGCTGGTCCTCGCTGTCCAGTTCCACTTCGGCGACCACCAGGCCCCGATTGTCGCCATGGAACTGGTCCACTTCCCAGACATGGTCGCCGACGGGGATCCGGTAGCGGGTTTTGTCGATCACGCCTTCCGGACACATCTCTTTCAGCATGGCTTGGGCATCCGCGGGCGGGATCGGGTACTCGAACTCACTGCGGCTGGCGCCGTGGGTCTTGCCCTTGATGGTCAGCCAGGCGCTGTCGCCTTGCACGCGCAGCCTTACGGTGGCGCGGGGGTCGTGGCTCAGATACCCCTGGGTCAGGCGTTCGCCTTCCTGGTCGGCCAGAAAGTCGACGCCTTTGGTGCGGAATTTTCTTTCAATTTCCACGGCCATAGTCGGACTCCTCGCTGTTCGCGCGTTGGTCAGGGGCTGTCGCTTTCGCCTTCCGGCACCAGATTCTGGTTACGCTGTAGCGCTTCCACCGGGAAGCCCTTTTCCTCGGCGAGCCCGACCAGGGCCCGGTACTGATCGTCCGGCAATCGCGGTTGGCGGGCCAGAACCCACAGATATTCGCGGCCCGGTTCGCCGATCACCACGGTCTGATAGTCCTTATCCAGGGCGATCACCCAGTAATTCCCTTCGGCGACTTTCGGCAGCAGCCGGGAAAACCAGTTGTCGAAGCGGACTTTCAGCTTGGCGTTGTTGGAGCCGGGCACCACCCGGGCTTCGCCTTCCGCCACGCTCGGCTCGTCGTCCTCGCGCTGGCAGCGGTTAACCACTTTCACGGAATCGTCGTCGTTGAGGCTGTAGGTGGCGGTGGAATTGTAGCAGCCACGCTGGAACCATTGCGGCAGGCGGGCGATTTCATACCAGGTGCCGGCGTACCGTTGCAGGTCGACCTGGTCCACCGTGGTCAGGGGGCGGTCGTCGCCGCCGCAGGCGGCCAGAAGCAAGGTCAAGGCGAGGGCCGGCAGGCACGCTGAACCGGCGCTGCGGGCTTTGCTCTGGAGAGTCATGTGGAGAGTCATAGTCGGAATCCTTTCGACACTAATCCCCTAGTTTAGCCGAAAACCGGCCTGGTTGGCGCCACCGTTCGGCTGAGGCTGGCTGACGCTCGTCGGCGGGCCCAGGCATGCTATACTCCGCGGCCGATTCAGGGGGCGGAAGCGACCATGGACGCACCACGTTTGACAGTGCGGCAGCTCGGCTGCGAGCGGGACCACCGGATGCTATTCCAGGATCTGGATGTGACCGCGCGCAACGGCGAGATCTGGCAGGTGACCGGCGCCAATGGCGCCGGCAAGACCACGCTGTTGCGCATCCTGGTGGGCCTGCACGGCTTCTATCAGGGCCGTGTCGAATGGTCGGTGCCCTTGCCGCCGTCGTTGCTTTACCTGGGCCACCAGCCCGGCGTGCGTGAGGAACTCACGGCCCGCGAAAACCTCGAATACAGCCGTGCCCTGAGCGGCCAGACCGGCGACCTGGACGCGGCGCTGGCGGCCCTGGACCTGTACGGCTTCGAGGATGTGCCGGCGGGCCGTTTGTCGGCGGGCCAGCAGCGCCGCATCGCGCTGGCCCGGTTGTGGCTGGACGGCAAGGACGTGTGGATCCTCGACGAGCCGTTCACCGCCATCGACCAGCACGGCGTGGCGGCCCTGGACCAGCGGTTGCGCCAGGCGGCGGCGCAGGGCGTGCTGGTGATCTACACCTCGCACCACCGGGTCGGCGACGGCGTGCACCGCCTGCACCTGGGCGAGGATATCGAGGTGGCCCGATGAGCGCGCCGTCCCCGGGCACTGTCTGGCGCGCCTCGCTGCGCCGCGAACTGACGCTGATCTGGCGGTCGCCGGCGGACATCGTGCAGCCTTTGTTCTTTTTCGTGGTGGTAGTGAGCCTGTTTCCGCTGGCGCTGTCACCGAAACCGGCGCTGTTGGCCCTGGTGGCCCCCGGCGCGGTCTGGGTGGCGGCGCTGTTGGCGGTGATGCTGTCCCTGGACGGGTTGTTTCGTCGTGACCAGGAGAGCGGCGCCCTGGATCTGCTGCTCACCGCACCGGTGGTCAGCGTGGTGCCGGTGGCCGCCAAGCTGCTCGCCCACTGGTTGCTGACCGGCCTGCCGCTGGCGCTGATCGCGCCGCTGCTGGGCTACATGCTGCAGCTGCCGGTGGCGGTGCTGGATACGCTGATGGTGAGCGTGCTGCTGGGCACGCCCACGCTCACCGTGGTGGGCGCCATCGGCGCGGCGCTCACGGTCGGCCTTAACCGCGGTGGTATTCTTTTGGCGGTTTTGGTGTTGCCCCTTTACGTGCCGGTGCTGGTATTCGGCGCCGGCGTGGTGCGCACCGCGCTGGACGGTCTGCCCACCGGTGGTCTGCTGGCGGTGCTGGGCGCGATTCTGGCGCTGGCGGTAAGCCTCGGCCCGTTGGCCGTGGCGCTCGGCCTGCGCATCAGCGCCGGCGACTAGCGCCCTTTGGGCGCGATACAGGATGCAGGATGCAGGATGAAAGAGACGGCGCCCCTGTATCCTGCATCCTGAATCCTGTATCGAACGAAGCGATGGCTGCTTATGTGGAAAACGATTAAACGCTGGTACCACCAACTGGGCTCGCCCCGGTACTTCTACCGCTTCTGCGAAGCGGTGCTGCCGTGGCTGGTGCCGGTGGCGCTGGCGCTGCTGGCGGTGGGGCTGGTGTGGGGGCTGGTGTACGCCCCGGTGGAGCGTTACCAGGGCGACAGCTATCGCATTATCTACATTCATGTGCCGGCCTCCAGTGGCGCCCTGATGGGCTACATCGCCATGGGCGTGGCCGGTCTGGTGGCGCTGGTCTGGCGCATGAAGATGGCCGAGGTGATGCTCAAGGCACTGGCACCGTTCGGCGCCGCCCTGGCGGCGGTGTCGCTGCTCACCGGTGCGCTCTGGGGCAAGCCCACCTGGGGCACCTACTGGCAGTGGGACGCGCGCATGACGTCCATGCTGATTCTGCTGTTTCTGTACCTGGGCATCATGGCGCTGCAGAACGCCATCCGTGATCCGCGCCAGGCGGCCCGCGCCGCCGCGCTGCTGGCGGTGGTGGGCGTAATCAACGTGGTGATCGTCAAGTACTCGGTGGAGTGGCTCAATACCCTGCACCAGGGCGCCACCCTCAAGGTGGTGGGGGAGTCGTCCATCGACGCCTCGATGAAATGGCCGCTGCTGATCAGCATGACCGGGCTCTGGCTGCTGTACGCCGCCAATGTACTGATGCGCGCCCGTACCGAGGTGCTCAGCCGCGAGCGCCGTAGCGGCTGGGTGCGCCGGCTGGTCCGCGACGGGGGGGCGTGAGCATGTTCGACCCCTATTTCGACAGTGTCGCCGCCTTTATCGCCATGGGCGAGCACGGCTTTTTTGTATGGAGCGCCTACGGACTCAGTGCGCTTCTGATCGTCACCAATATGCTGGTGGCGGTTCGGCGGCAGGGACGGATGCGGGCCGAGATTGCCCGCCAGGCGCGCCGTGATAGCCCGAGGCCGTCCGCCAAGGCCGGAACAACGCCCAAACGTGTGGAGAAAGATCAATGAACCCGGTGCGCAAACAACGTCTATTCGTGGTGCTGGCGGTGCTCGCGGGCCTGGCCGTGGCGGTGGGGCTGGCGGTCTACGCCCTGCGCCAGAACATCAATCTGTTTTATACCCCGCAGCAGATCGTCAACGGCGAGGCGCCGGTGGGCGCTAAAATGCGGGTCGGCGGTCTGGTCGAGGACGGCTCGGTACAGCGTGATCCAAAGACCCTCAATGTGGTCTTCACGGTTACCGATGGAAAGGGTAGCTTTGATATCCATTACCAGGGCATTCTTCCCGACCTGTTCCGCGAGGGCCAGGGCATCGTCGCCAACGGTACCCTGGTGAGTCGCGATCGCTTTGAGGCGGACGAGGTCCTGGCCAAACACGATGAGACCTACATGCCGCCGGAGGTACAGGATGCACTGGAAAAAGCCGGGCACCCGGGCAGCAAGCCCGCCGCCAAGGAAAAGGACGCGGGTTACCCGCAAGGCGCCTACAACTAGCCCGTTGCCGGTGGCCGCCGCCGGCCACCGCGCCGGCGCGATTGATCGAGGCAGTGCCGAGTGAGCCCTCAATGAGCCAAGTGATCATCCTGGTCGACGATCCGGCGGACTGGGCCGCCTATTACCCCACCCGCCATCTGTTGTCGGCGCGCGATTATTTGCAGGCGGCCGAGCCCGACGGGGCCCGGCCAGTGTGCACCGACAAAAAAGTGCAGGTGATCAACCTGTGCCGCAGTTACAAATACCTGTCGCCAGGTTACTACTGTTCGCTGCTGGCGGAAGCGCGCGGCCAGCGCGTGTTGCCGTCGGTGCGCACGGTCAACGATCTCAGCCGTAAGGCGCTCTACGGACTGCATTTCGAGCGCTTCGAAGCGGCCCTCGACCGGGCCTTCAAAAAGATCGCGATGAAAAAGCAGGAAGGCGACGCTACCCGTGTCACCCTGACCCTTTACTTCGGCCATACCGAACAGGAGGGGCTCACCGACCTGGGCCGCCAGATCTTTGACCAGATGCCCTGTCCGATTCTGCGTGTCTCCTTCCGCCGTCGCGAACAGTGGACCCTGGAATCAATTCGGCCGGTGAGCCTCAAGCAACTCAAGGGGCATGAAGAGGACGCCTTCGCCCGTGCCCTGGAACAGTTCAACGCGCGGGTGTGGCGCAACCCCCGTCGCCGGCGCGGCGACCGTTATGATCTGGCCATGCTGGTGGATGAAAAAGAGGCCATGCCGCCCAGCAACCGCGCCGCCCTGAAACGCTTTATCAAGGCCGGCCGGCAGCTGGGCATCAAAGTGGACCCGATAGGCCGCGACGCCTACACCCGCCTGGGCGAGTACGACGCTTTGTTTATCCGCGAAACCACCGGCATCGACCACCATACCTACCAGTTTGCCCGCAAGGCGGAGCAGGAGGGCATGGTGGTGATCGACGACCCCGGCTCGATCTTGCGCTGCACCAACAAGATTTACCTGGCCGAGCTGATGCAGGCCAATGGTGTGCCGGTGCCGCCCACCGCCTTCGTGTTCGACGACTCCGAAGCCCAGGCGGACAGGCTGATCGCCGAGCTGGGGCTGCCGATGGTGTTGAAGATTCCTGACGGCAGCTTTTCGCGGGGCATTGGCAAGGTAAAAGACAAAGCCGAGCTGCGCGCCGAGCTGAGCGGTTACCTGAAGCAGTCCGCGGTGGTGCTGGCCCAGGCCTTCATGTACACCGATTACGACTGGCGCATCGGCGTGCTCAACAACCGGCCGCTGTTCGCCTGCCAGTATTTCATGAGTAAGGGGCACTGGCAGATCTACCACCACAAGGCGAGCGGCAAGACCAGCTCCGGGCGCTTTGCCACCCTGCCGGTGCGCGACGTCCCCGCCAAGGTGTTGCGCATGGCGCTCAAGGCCGCGCGGCTGATGGGCAACGGGCTTTACGGCGTGGACCTCAAGCAATCCGGCGACCAGGTAGTGGTGATCGAAGTGAACGACAACCCCAATGTGGACGCGGGCGTCGAGGACCTGTGGCTGGGCGAGGATCTGTACCGCCAGATCATGCTGGAATTCCTGCGCCGCATGGAAGCCCGCCGGCTGGGGCTGCCCCTCTAGATGCTGAGCTGGATGCGCAAGAACCTGCTGCGCCGCGAAACCCGCCGCTGGGTCGACGAAGGTCTGGTGGAGCCGTTTCAGGCGGAGCGCATCCTCAACCGCTACGGCGCCTCCCTGAACGACGCCGGCCCCTCTGCGCTGGGGCTGCTCACCGGCCTGGCCGGCCTGTTCGCCGGTCTGGCCCTGCTGTTGCTGGTGTCCGCCAACTGGGAGCAGCTGCCCCGTCTTGCACGCTTCGCCGGCCTGGTCACGTTGACCGCCGTGCTCAACGTTTGGGGCGTGGTGCGGCTGGTCCGTGCCGGTACCGGTGGCGGCCTACTGTTGCTGGGCGGTTTCGCCTACGGCGCGTCGATCATGCTGACCGGGCAGATGTACCATCTCGGTGAACATTTCCCCAACGGGTTGCTGCTCTGGACCCTGGGCCTGGTGCCTATGACGCTGCTCAGCGGTGGCCGCTTGCTGGCGCTGTTGGGCCTGGCGGTGGCGGCGGCCTGGATGCTGCTCGAATACCGCTTCGCCGCCCCCTGGCTGATGCCGCTGTTCCTGGCGACGGCGTTCTGGGTGGCGTGGCGGCGCCGCGTCGCCGGCCTCGCGCTGCTGGCGCTGGTCGCCACCGCTGTGTGGCTGAACCTGATGCTGGCCTGGGTCTACGCCACCGATTTCGGCCCCCAGGCCCAGGAAGGCATGATCAGCTTCAACCTCGGTCTGCTGGTGCTGGCCGGCGCGCTTGCCGCCCGCCCGGGCGGGTGGAACGCCGGCGCCGGCAACTGGATGCCCCGGCTCACCGTGCTGGTGATCTTGCCGTTCACCTTCGTCGACGGTTGGCAGCACTACCTGGCCTACGCCTGGACCTGGCTGGACCCGGGCCTGTGGGCGGCGCTACTGGCGCTGCTGGCGGCGGCCTTGCTGGGGCGGCCCCTGGCGGCGGTGGCGGTGGCGGTGCTGCTGATCGCGGTGCACACCGGCGGCGTGCCCGATCAGGCCCTGGCCTGGGCGGTGGCCAGCAACCTGTTGCTGCTGCTGTTGGCAATGCACTGGATGCGGCGCGGCCTGCTGGATGGTGAGGGCGGCCTGTATTTCACCGGGCTGATCGCCATTCTTACCCTGGCGTTGCTGCGCTACCTGGATCTGATTGGCGGCTATTTGGGCGCCGCCGGGCTGTTTCTGGTGATGGCCGCCTTGCTGTTCGTCGCCGGGCGTTACTGGCGCCGCCGGGAGGTGCGCCCGTGAGCCGCCGCCGGCTGATCGGGCTGCTGGCGGCGGTGCTGTTGCAACTGGCGGTGCTGGGCGGCTTGTTCGTGTACAGCCAGTACCCGTTGTGGGTGGGCACCGAGGTGCGCTTGGCGACCGTGCCGGTGGACCCGCGCGACCTGTTCCGGGGGCAGTACGTGCGTTTGAGCTATGCCCTGTCCCGCCAGCCGCTGCCGGAAATGGAGTTGCCCCGGGCCGGCGATCCGGTGTTCGTACTGCTGCGGCAGGACGGGGCGCTGTGGCGCTCGGACGGCGTGCGTTTGCGCGAACCGGAAGGCGAGAGGCTGTTTCTGCGCGGCACCATTACCGGCGTCAGCGGTGGCGACCTGCATATCCGTTACGGCATCGAAGCCTGGTTCGCGCCGCCGGAGGAAGCGCTGCGGCTGGAACGGGAACTGGCCGAAGGCGGTGTGGCCCGGGTCCGCATCGCGCCGGACGGTCGTGCCGCACTGGTGGCGGTGGAGGTCGGTGGTGGGGAATCGGCGCCCTAGCCGGTCGGCCGGGCGCCAGCCGCTCAACCCAGCATCTTGCTGATCAAGCCGCTTTCTTTCTCGATGGTGCTGGCGAACGGCGCCAGCGCGTGCAGTCGCTCGGTGTGCGCCGCCAGGTTCGGGTAGCGGCCGGCGTCCACGGTCTCGCCGCCATGGCGAAAATTCACCAGCTGGCTGGCCACGGCGATGTCCGCCACGGTCAGGCTGTCGCCGACCAGATACTCGCGGCCGTCCAACTCCTGCTCCAGATACGCCAGCAGCGGCGGAATACGGCTCTCCAGCGCCTTGCTGATGGCTTCCTCGTCGCACTCCTGGCCCATCAGGCGTTTCACCACCCGGTTGCGGAACACCGTGAAGGTGCAGTGCGGCGCCAGCTCGTAGTCCGCGTATTTTTCGAACCACAGGGTGCGCGCGTACTGGAGCGGGTCGCTGGGGTATAGCGCCGGCTCCGGCTGGGCTTTTTCCAGGTAGGCGCAAATCACCGCGGAATCGGCGAGACAGTGGCCGTCCACTTCCAGCGCCGGGATCCGCTGCAGCGGGCTGATCTTTTCGTAGCCCTCGGGCTTATTGTTGGGGTCCACGTGTACCGTTTCGTAGTCCAGGCCTTTCAGGGCCAGCACTACGCGGGTCTTGCGGACGAAGGGCGACATCGCCGCGCCGTACAGTTTCATGGGCATGCGTTTTCTCTCCCGGTTGGTTTTTTTGGCAGGCGTTTTTCACAGGCACCTAGGGATAAAGCAGAGCGGGTGGCGGGTCAATGACCACTTTGGGCAAATTTTTCCTTGACGATCGGAGCGCCGATTTCTATCCTACGCGCCGCTTGAGAGCACCGGGTCCCCTTCGTCTAGTGGCCCAGGACACCGCCCTTTCACGGCGGTAACAGGGGTTCGACTCCCCTAGGGGACGCCACTCTTTTAAAGTGGCACTTGGCTGATAGACACATGCAAGTTGCCAGCCTGATCAAGTCGAACCATCATTGATGGGGTTTGACCAGGAGCCGGCTGAAAGCCGGCGACGCGGAATGTCTTCGCGGCGCGAAGACAGCCCCGAAGGGGTGAGCCGCGTAGCGGCGAATACTCCCCTAGGGGACGCCACTATTTATAAGCGGGAATAGCTCAGCTGGTAGAGCACAACCTTGCCAAGGTTGGGGTCGCGAG
>JBELJS010000048.1:0-26075 GCA_042090255.1 Alcanivorax sp.
CGTCCTTATATAAATGGGGTATTATCGCATCAAGTGAATCGATGCGTTTAAGGCCGCCCGTCGTGGGGCCGCTCCGCCGCCAGCTGTTCCAGGCGTGCCCAGTCGGTCATCGCGACAGCCCGGCGACGGCGCCTTCCACCGCATCCAGATCCGGGATCACCGCCAGGTCGCCGCCCACCTGAACGTACATGGCTTCCGCCGGGCCGGTGTCGCCGGGCTCTTCCACCGGGTCGCCCTTGTCCACGCGCAGCAGGCGGGGAATCCCCTGCACCACCACGGCGTAAAAGCGGGACACGCCGGAAACGGTGTTGATCACCGCGATGCGCGCGTCCGGGCCGATGGCCACCTGGCCGGACTCGTTCAGCTTTTCATAGGAGATCAGCGGCAGGTCCTGCTCGCGCCAGTTAATCCAGCCGAGCAGCCACTCCGGGCCGTGACCGGGCCGGTCCGGCTGGCGCAGCGGAATCACCTCCGCCACCACGATGTTGGGGATCAGCCAGGGCCGGCCGTTCATCGGGATCAGCAGGCTGGGCAGGGACTCGGGAATTTGCGCCTCGGACATGCGACTTCCTCAACTTATTCTTGGTTCACCGGAAACACGGGCCGTTTCGGCCACTTCCCGGCGCACTCGGTCGACCAGTTGCCGCGCCAGTTGTTCCGGTGTGCCACTGTACCCGACGCAGCCGGTTTCGCGTACCGAATCCGGCTGGCTGCTGACCGCGCAGCTGTCCGCCGACTGCGCCCAGATGGCGGCGCCCTGGGCGGCCAGCCGGGGCGCGGCGATGGCGCCGTCGTTGCCCATGCCGGAGAACAGAATGGCGCCGTCGCAGTGGCCGAAGCCCTGCGCCAGGCTGCTCATCACCTGGTCGATGCAGGGCGCGTAGGGGCCTTCCCAGGGCTCGCCGGTGAGCCGCGCCACGCCGTCGGTGTCGAACACCAGGCTTTGCGTGACCGGGGCCACCAGCACCCGGCCGTGGCCGAGCCGGTCACCGTCGCCGGCCACCTGGCAGTGGAACGGGCTGTCCCGGCGCAGCACCTGACACAGGGTGTCCAGGAAGCCGCCGTCGATGTGCTGGGCGAGCACGAACGCCACCGGCAGGTGTTCCGGCAGACAGTCGAGAAACTGTTTCACCGCCGCCGGGCCGCCCAGGCTGGCGCCCAGCACCCACACCCTTTGCGCCGTGGTGTCGCCGGCCAGGGCGCGGAATTCGCGCGGTTCGGGAATCGGCGCCGCCAGCGGGGTTTGCGGCACCGCGGCCAGGTTTTCCTCCAGCCCCGGTGCGCCGATATAGCCCACCAGTTTGGTCATCAGGCGCCGTTCCCAGCGCGGGTAATGGTCGGCGGTGCGGGCCGGCGCTTGGCCGTCGCAGAACAGCAGCGGCGCGGCGGCGTTTTCCAGCAGGCCGTCGAGAAAGCGCTGCCAGCGGTCCTCCCGGGACAGGTCCACCACCCACAGGTCCAGGGCGTCGGCCGCCAGCCAGCGGTCTTCCAGATGTTCCGGGTCGGTGTTGACCACCACCCGGTAGCCCTGGCCCTTGATGGCGCCCGCCAGCAGATGCCCCTGCAGGGTATCGTCGGCGATCACGCCGACCCGGCCCGGGGCGGCCATCAGTGGCTGGTCTCCCGGGTCTCGCCGAGCAGCTCACGCAGGGTGACCAGCAGCTCGCTCTCCTGGAACGGCTTGCCCAGATAGCAGTTCACACCGATGTCGAAGGCCCGCTCCCGGTGTTTCTCGCCGGTGCGCGAGGTGATCATGATGATCGGCACGTCCTTGAGGCGTTCGTCGTGGCGCACGTGGGTGGCCACTTCGAAACCGTCCATGCGCGGCATCTCGATGTCCAGCAGCATGGCGGCGGGGGTGTGCTCTTCCAGGGTGGCGATGGCGTCGATACCGTCCTTGGCGGTGATCACCTCGAAGCCGCTGCGTTCCAGCAGGCGGCCGGTCACCTTGCGCACCGTCACCGAGTCGTCCACCACCATCACCAGCGGTGCGACGCGGCGCTCGTGCTCGTAATCCGGCGTTTCCGGCTCGGCGGGCAGCGCTTCCTGAGCCTGCGGCAGGGCCGCCTGCTGGGCCTGGGCGGCGCGGATCAGCGAGTGGATATCGAGAATGATCACCACCGCGCCGTCACCGAGGATGGTGGCGCCGCTGATGCCGGCCACGCTGGCCAGCTGCGGCCCCACGGACTTCACCACCACTTCCCGTGAACCGATCAGGTTGTCCACCACCAGCGCCACGGTGTGGTCCGCGCTGCGGATCAGCAGCACCGGCATCGGCTGGCTGTGGTTGTCCAGGTGCGGCTGGGCCACGTCGTGCACGAACCGGCCCAGATAGTGCAGGTCGTACTCCTGGCCGGCGTACCGGTAGGCCGGCAGGCCGCCTTCCTGGCGGGCCTGGAAATAGTCGCTCAGCTCGTAGGGGCTGACCCGCACGATGCCTTCGATCTGGTTCAGCGGGATGGCGTAGGCGTCCTCGCCGACGCGCACCATCAGCGCCCGGTTCATGGCCAGGGTGAACGGCAGACGCACCACGAAGCGGGTGCCCTGGCCGGGCCGTGAATCGATGGTCACCGAGCCGCCCAGTTGTTTGATCTCGCTGGCCACCACGTCCATGCCCACGCCCCGGCCGGACAGCTGGGTCACCTGGCTGGCGGTGGAGAAGCCGGCGTGGAAGATGAACTGCTGCACTTCGTGGTCGGGCAGCGGGGTGTTCTCCGCCATCAGCCCGCGCTCGATGGCCTTGCGGCGTACCGCGTCGGTATCGATGCCCTTGCCGTCGTCGGCCAGGGTGATCACCACTTCGCCGCCCTCGCGGGAGAGTTCCAGGCTGACGTGGCCGCTCTCCTCCTTGCCCGCGCCACGGCGCTGCTCCGGGTCCTCGATGCCGTGGTCCACGGCGTTGCGCAGCATATGCTCCAGCGGCGCCACCACGCGCTCCATCAGGGTGCGGTCCAGCTCCCCTTCCGGGTTGATCACGTCGAAGGCGACGCGCTTGCCCACTTCGCCGGACACCTGCCGCACGATGCGCCGCAGGCGCGGCACCAGGCGGGAGAACGGCACCATGCGCGTGCGCATGAGCTTTTCCTGCAGGTCGGTGTTAATGCGCTGCTGCTGCAGCAGCAGGGTTTCCGTGTCGCGGGTGCGATCCAGCAGGGTGTTCTTCAGGTCCAGCAGGTCCGAGGCGGACTCGGAAAGCTGTTTGGTGATCTGGTGCAGCTCCGAATACTGGTCCATCTCCAGGGGGTCGAAACGGCCGTCGATCTCACCGCTGTCCACGCCCTTCTGGTAGGTGGACATGATCTGCGCTTCGGTCTCGGCGTCCAGCCGGCGCAGCTGCTCGTAGAGGCGCACCACGGTGGAGCCCATCTCGCCGATATTGAAGCCGAACTCGCTGATGCTCTGTTCCACCCGGCCACGGTTGATGGAGGTCTCGCCGGCCAGGTTGACCAGCGCTTCCAGCACGTCGGCGCCGACCCGCACCATTTCCTGGGGCTGTGCCTGGGGGCGCCGCTCCTCGCGTTTAGCGCCGGGTTGCGCGCTGGCTTCCGGGCGGGTCTCGCGGGTCGCCGGCGGCTGCGCCGGCAGCGGCTGGGCGGCCGCCGCGCGGCGCAGTTCCACCAGGCGCTCATTGAGGGCGTCGAATTCCGCCGTCATCGCCTGGAAATCGTTTTCGTCCGGGTCGCGCCGCTGGCTCTCCAGGTTGTGCATCAGGGTTTCGAACCGGTGGCTCATCTCCCCCAGCTCATTAAGACCGGACAGCCGCGCCCCGCCCTTCAGGGTGTGCAGGGCCCGTTTCAGATCGTCGCTGAAATCCCGGCTTTCCGGGTGATCGCGCCAGGACACCAGGCAGCCGTCGATGATTTCGCAGAGCTCCTCGGCCTCCTCCAGGAAGACGTCGAGAATCTCCAGGTCCACTTCATCGGGCAGCGGCGTGTCGGGCTCGGCGTCGGCCCCGGCCGGTTGGGACGGCGCCGGTTCGGCGGACGCGGCGGGCAGCGTGAAAGCGGCCGGGTCGCGCAGATAATCGTGCAGCGCGGTGATCAGGTCGTCGCCGCCGGTCAGCGGTTGCCCGGCGGCGAGCTGGTCGACCATCTCCGCCAGCCGGTCGTGGCAGCGGTGCAGCAGGTCGAACAGCACGGGCTGCACCGGCAGGCGGTCCAGGGCCAGAGCTTCGTAAAGGGTTTCCAGTTCATGGCCCAGGTCGCCGAGGGGCTGGACCTCGGCCATGCGGGCGCCGCCTTTGAGGGTATGCAGATCGCGCTGCAGGGACTGGATTTCCAGGCTGTTGCCGGTATCGGTGATCCAGGTGTCCAGGCTGCGGCCGGCGGACTCGAGAATGTCGTGGGCTTCCTCCAGGAAGATCGCCACCAGTTCCGGGTCCCCCTGGGTGCCGTCGGCGGGCGCCGGGGCGTCGGGGGCGGCGGCCGGGTCCGGGGCCTGGCGCAACATCGCCTGGCGCAGCGCTTCGATCACCGCCGGGTCGGGCTCCGGCTTACCGCCGCTGCGCAGCGTGTCGATCATGTCCGCCAGCCGGTCGTGGCCCCGGTGCAGCACGTCGAACAGCGAGGGCGCGGGTGCCGGCTGGTTGGGGGCGCCGGCCATTTCGTAGAGGTTTTCCAGTTCGTGGGCGAGATCGCCGACGGCGGTGACGCCGGCCATGCGGGCGCCGCCCTTGAGGGTGTGCAGGTCCCGTTGCAGGGCGGCCAGGCTGTCGGCTTCGCCGTGCTCCCAGGCGGTCAGGTGTTCGCTGGACGAGAGCAGCAGGTCTTCCGCTTCTTCCAGGAACAGCAGCACCAGCTCCGGGTCCAGGGGCGCGTCGTCGCCGCCGCCGGCGCTGTCCGCGGGGGCCGGCATGCCGCCGCCGGGGCCGTCCGGGCCGGGGGTTTCGGCCAGATCGCGCAGGCTGTCCACCAGGCCCAGTTCCGGGCGCACGGTCTGGCCGGCGGCCAGACAGTCCATCATGTTCATCAGGGCCTCGTGGCCCTCGCGCGCCAGTTCCAGCAAGGCTTCGCTGAACGGCAGGCGGCCCTGGTTGACGCCGGAATAGACGCTGGCCAGCGCCTTGGCCAGGCCGTGGATTTCATCCAGGTTGGCGGTGCGGGCGCTGTTGGCGAGCAGCTCCAGTTCGTCGCGCAGGCGCGCCAGCTCCTCGGTGTGGCCCGGCTCTTCGGCCCACTGTTCCAGCAGGTTGTCGGTGTCGATGATCAGGTCCATGCCTTCGGACAGGAACACCGAAAGAATGTGTGGGTCGGCGCCGTCGCGGTGCTCGTTGAGCGCTTCGCGGGCCTGCACCAGGCGTTCGATCAGGGTGGCCGCGTCGCCGGGCAATTCCGTCAGGGCGCCGTCGTGCAGCTGCGCCAAACCGGCATCCAGCAGCCGGTGGGTCTGGTCGATCATTTCCACGGTGTCGGCGTCGGCGCGGCGCCCGCCGTTGACCAGTTCCTTGACCAGCTTCTCCGCCGGTTCCGCCAGCTCCGCCATGGCGTTGATCTCGGCCATGCGGGCGCTGCCCTTCAGGGTGTGCAGGGCGCGGTGCACCTGGTCGTCCAGGGTGTGCTCGGCGAAGTCCGGGTCGATCTGGTCCAGCCACTCGCGCACCAGTCCGAGGTTGCGCGCCGCCTCGCTGCGGAAGATATCCAGCAGCACCGGGTCGACCGCGTCGCCGGCGGCTTCCGTCTGTTCGGGGATCTGGAAATCGAGGGCATCCAGGTCCGCCAGGGGGTCGTCTTCCAGCGTCCGGGGCGCCTCCGGGCGCGCAATATTCGGTACCGCGTCCAGGTGTTGTCCGTCGGCGAGCGCGAAGGCGGCTTCCTGCAGCGGCGTCACGTCGTAGGGCATCGGCCGGCGGTGGGCGAAGGCGTCCACCAGATCCGGGATCAGGCCGTGCACGGTGCGCACCAGTTCGATCAGGGTGGCGTCGGGCTCGATGGCGCCGTCGATCACCCGGTTCATCATGTTCTCGATCGACCAGGCCAGCTCCCCGACGGTGGTGGCGCCGACCATGCGGCCGGAGCCTTTGAGGGTGTGGAAGGCGCGGCGGAATTCCACCAGCGCGGTCTCGTCGCCGGTGTTGGCCGCCCAGCGCGGGAAATACTGATCCAGGGCCTCGAGCACTTCGTCGGCTTCCTCGACGAAGATCTCGATGATTTCGTCGTCGATCAGCTCTTCGTCGTGTGCCTCGATGCCGCCCTGGTCGGCGGGCTCCGGCGCCACCGCTTCGTCGGGCGACGCTTCGAGCGCGTCATCGTCCTGGGGGGCGTCCTCGGTGAGCAGCACCGGCGGTTCATCAAGCGGTTCATCCAGCGAATCGGACGGCGCATCTTCGACGTCGTCCGGCTGATCGGCGTGATCCGGCTCTTCGGCTTCCTCGTTGTCGACGGGCTCCGGCAGCGGGTAGCCCAGATCGCTGACGCTGGCCCGCGCCAGGCCGAGAATATCGTCGCGGGTTTCCGGGTCGTCGCTGAGACGCTCCAGGTAGTACTCCACCGAGGTGATGGCGTCGGCCAGGGTGTCCATGCTGCGCCAGTCCGGCTTGGACTGCTCCGCCATCAGCTGCTCTTGGATAAAGCGCACGCACTGGCGAAGAATGTCCGCCGGGCGATCGAGCTGAACCACCTCCAGCCCGCCGCGCACCGCGTTGAGACGGTCGGGCACCGTTTTCAGGTGCTGGTGGTCCCAGTGCGAGGCGATGAATTCGATGATGCCGTCCTTGGCCTCTTCCAGGCCGGCGCGGCATTCGCGCAGCACCGCGTCCAGGGCCTGGCCCACATGGCGGGGCAGGTCGGCGCCGGTGGCCGGGGCCGGCCGGCGGTTGTCGCCGCCGATGCCGGCCAGGGTCGCTTCCACGTAGAGCAGCGCGCCGGCCACGTCCATCAGGGTGTCGCGGTGCGCGGGCCGGCGGCCGTCGACGATCGCCTCCATCACCTTGAGCTGCTCTTCCACCAGGGTGCGCGGCTGGCCGAGGCCGAGCATGGCCACGGTGTCGGACACCTGTTTCAGGCGGATCGCCTCCGGCGCCAGCGTGGCCGGGTCGGAATCGCCCTGGTGGACGAATTGCTCCAGGGCGTCCTTGATCTTGGTGAGCTCCTCGGACAGCGCCGTGACCACCGAGCTCATGGCCATGGAGTCCGGGCCGGTGAGGCGCTCGCGTTCGGCGTTGACCAGGTCTTCCGACGGCAGCGCGTCGTTGAGCCGGAAGCCGGCGCGCACTTCACGGATGCGCGGGCTGTCGTGGTCGGCCTTGGCGACGTAATACAGCAGGTTCTTGAGCAGTTCCGTGGGCGCCGGGCGTTCCAGGCTGTCGACGCCGTCGGCGGCCAGCTCGCGCAGGGTGCGGTCGATCTGGCCGAGCATCTGTTTCACCGAGGTGCCCAGCGCGATGGCGTCCTCCTGCAGGCCCTCCACCAGGGCGTCGGCGATCCGCCACAGCGGCCCGCGGGCGGCCTCCCCGGTGACCTGCTCAAGCTTGGCGAACACCTTGCGCATATAGGCCAGGTTGCGGTCCATGTCCTCGTTGCGCATCACCCCCACCAGGGCGAGCTGGAACATCTGCCGTATCTTGCGGGCCAATTGCGCGAAGCGCGGGTCGTTGAGCACCGCGTCGGAGAGGCGGCCGTCGCCCTGGGCGTGCTGCAGGTCCGGTTTGAACAGCGCGGTCTCGGACAGCAGCGCTTCGCCGCGGGCGGCGCGCAGGTCGTTGAGCAGCGGCAGCAGCACCAGCGGCAGGTCGCGCCGGCTGCTGGCCACCCGGTCCAGGTAGGGCGGCAGCTGCAGGATCGCCCGCATCAGGGTTTCCTGGCTGTCGGCCACGTTGCCGACGCGCTGGTCCACCAGTGCCCGGGCCAGCTTTTCCATTTCCTCGGCGAGCAGGGCGGCGCCGTAGAATTCCACCATCTGCAGGGTGCCGCACACCTGGTGCAGGTGGGTCTGGCAAAAGCGCATGCGCGTGGAATCGTTGGGATTGTCCACGAACGCTTCCAGGGCCTGCTGGGCTTGATTCAGTGTCTCCTGAATTTCCCCCCGGACCCAGTCCAGCGCCAGATAGTCGTGACGGTCGCTCATGCCCTTTCCCCCATGGAACTCAGGCCTCTCATTGCCGGCGCCGGAACGCCAGAGTGTCGGCGAAGTGCACCCTTTCCAGGCGCGGGTCGTGCCAATCGGTGATTTCGCCGGGGCCCAGCACCAGCAATCCGCCGGGCGCCAGGCGCCCGGCCAACTGGTTAACGATCTGCCGCTTCCGCCAGCGGCGGAAGTAAATCAGCATGTTCTGGCAAAAGATCAGGTCCATGTCGTCCATCGGTGCCTGATCCAGATTCAGCACGTTCAGATGGGCGAAGCAGACCCGCTCGCGCAGACCGTCCGCCACCTGCATGGTGTGCGTGTCCGCGTCCTTGAAATAGCGTTCGCGCAGCGCCGGGTCGATCTGCTCCACACGGCGCCGGGGAAACAGCCCACGGCGCGCCTTGGCCAGCGTCGGCAGGCTGATGTCGGTGCCGGTGATGCCGTAGAACAGCGCTTTGCCGTGGGCACGGAACCGTTCGCTGATCAGCATCGCCAGGGAGTAGGCTTCCTCGCCGGTGGAGCAGCCCACGCTCCAGGCGTTGAGGGTGGCGCCGGTGCCCCGCTCGGCGGCGAACTGGCCGAGGTAGTCCTCCACCAGCGCGAAAGAGCCGGGGTGACGGAAGAAGCTGGTTTCCTGCACCGTCAGCCGGTCCACCAGGGTGGACCACTCCATGGCGCGGGACTCGGTGGCCCCGGTGACCAGCTGCTGGTAGTAGGTGTCGTAGTCGTCCAGCCCCAGCTCGCGCATGCGGATATTGAGGCTGCTTTCCAGGAATTGCTTGCGCTCCGGCGCCAGCGTCATCCCGGTGCGCTCCTCCAGCAGGGCCTGCCAGAGCTGGAACTGCTCGGCATCCATGGCGGGGGCGCTCTTGATCGACCAGCGATCTGTCACTGCAAAACCCATGGTTCCGTCTCCGGAACCGGCTTACGCCGGTTCAGGAATGCTCCGGCAGGCGGAAGCCGGCGACTGAATTCCGCATTTCCTGCGCCATTTCCGCCAGGTCGCCAATCGAGCGGGCGGTGGCGGTGGTACCGGCGGAAGTCTGCGAGGTAATTTCCTGGATCACGTTCATGGTGTTGGAGATGTGACCCGCCGAGGCCGCCTGCTGGCGCGCCGCGTTGGAAATGTTCTGGATCAGATCCGCCAGGTTCTTGGATACGTTCTCGATCTCTTCCAGGGCCACACCGGCGTCCTGGGCCAGGCGCGCCCCCTTCACCACCTCGGCGGTGGTGGCTTCCATGGAGATCACCGCCTCGTTGGTGTCGGTCTGAATGGTTTTCACCAGGGTTTCGATTTGCTTGGTGGCGGCGGCGGAGCGTTCCGCCAGGCGTTGTACTTCGTCCGCCACCACCGCGAAGCCGCGGCCCGCTTCCCCGGCCATGGAGGCCTGGATCGCCGCGTTCAGTGCCAGAATGTTGGTCTGGTCGGCGATGTCGTTAATCAGGCTCACGATGTCGCCGATCTCCTGGGAGGATTCACCCAGGCGCTTGATCCGCTTGGAGGTTTCCTGAATCTGCTCGCGGATGGTGTCCATGCCGTGGATGGTGGCCTGCACCACCTCGGCGCCCTTGTTGGCGATCGCCACCGCTTTTTCCGCCACCGCGGCGGATTCGGCGGCGTTGGCGGATACCTGGTCAATGGACACCGCCATTTCGTTCACCGCCGCCGAGGCGCCGGCGATTTCCTGGGCCTGGTGCTCGGAGGCTTCCGCCAGATGCATCGCCGTGGACTGGGTTTCCTGGGCGGCCGAGGCCACCTGCACGGCGGAGTTGTTGATGGTCTGTACCAGGCTGCGCAGCTGGTCGATGGAGTAGTTGATGGAGTCGGCGATGGCGCCGGTGAAGTCCTCGGTCACCGTCGCTTCCACGGTCAGGTCACCGTCCGCCAGGTCACCCAGCTCGTCCAGCAGGCGCAGAATCGCCGCCTGGTTACGCTGGTTCTCGCTTTCCAGTTCGTTCCGGCGGCGGGCCGCCTCACGGTTACGCTGCAGCATGATCAGGAAGAACAGCAACACGGCGATGGCGGCGCTCACCGCCCCCAGCCACAGCGACGGGAACAGGCCGGTGGTGGTCCGCTCGAACTGGGCGTTGAGGTTGGTGGATTCCTGCAGCAGGTCCTGGGAGTTACGGAAGATGGAGTCCGCCGCGCTGGCCACCTGGAACAGTTCCGGGGCGGTCTCGAGAATCTCGTCCACGGACTGGTTAACGAACTCGTCGAACAGCCGTGAGGTGCGGTCCAGATAGTTGAGCGCCTGCGGGTTGACGATCTGCTGCACGCCCATGGCTTCGTCGCCGGCCAGCATGCCGTTGAGCACGCGGCCGAATTCGGTGGCGTCGCGGCCGAAGTTGTCCGCCGCGATCACCGCGTTGTCGTCGCCTTCCAGCACCCGGGAGATGGAGCGCAGAATACGTTCGGTGAGCCAGATCTGGCGCTGGGCGAAGGCCACCTGCTCCGGCGGCGCGCCGGTGTCCACCAGGATGTCGACCACCGCCTGATACTCGGACTGCAGCTGCGGGATGGCCTGGGCCAGGGTGTCGGCCACCTCGTGCAGGTCGAGCACCGTGTCCTGACCGTTCAGAATCGTGCCGGTGTCCTGGCGCACTTGGTCCCACAGGGCCTGCAGCCGCTGTTTGACCTGCTCGTTGGCCACCGGCTCCTGCTTGAGGCCGTCCCAGGCCGACTGGAAGTCGCCGCGCGCGGCCTCCAACAGCTCGAAGGCGTCGGCGTTACCGGACGCCGCCTCCAGGGCGTTTTTGGCGATCTGCTGCGAGACCACGCGCAATTCCGAGGCTTCGGTGATGTTTTCCTGCGCCCGGTTCGCGGTGGTGGCCGACAACAGGAAGTTGGCCAGCGCTAGGGCAACAAAAATGGCCAGCCCGATATAAAGCGCAATATTCAACGGGTTGCTGCCCGCGCCCCCCCGCACCTTGCTGAACACGTTTCCCGGTTTGAACTTCATAACTGGCTCCTGGCCTGGCTCTGTTCTTATCTCCCCTGCGCGGCACGCCGCTCAGCCCGTTCGGGCCGCCTGCATGAAGCGCGGGTCCTGTGCCAGCCGGGAAAGGCTGAACACGGACCAGAATTCCCCGTCCCTCTGATAACCGCCACGCAGATACGGACCCACATCCTGTTCCGCGAGCGGCGATTGCTCCTGATACGCCTCGATGGGGAAGTGCTGCATCCCCAGCACTTCGTCCACGATCACGCCGGTGTACAGATCGTCCTGATCCAGCACCAGCAGACGGCGCCGCTTCTCCTGCAATTCCGAGGTCTTGCCGAGAAAGCGGCTGAGATCCATCACCGTCATCAGGCGCCCGCGCACATTGGCGACGCCCTTCATCCAGTTCAGCACCCCCGGCACCCGGGTATAGGCCGGCACCGAGAGAATTTCCGAGACTTCATCCATGGGCGCCACGTAAAAGCGCTCGTCCAGCGTAAAGCCGACGCCGCTCCAGTATTGGACCGCGTCTTCCTGCATCGGCAGGCTGGCGGCCTGCCGACGGCAGCGGACGAAATAGTCCGCCAGCTTGATGAAGGCGGCGGATGCGGCTGCGCTCATGACACCTCTGTGTTCATTGGTCGGCCAGTTGCCGATCCACGGTTTTCAACAGTACGTCTTCATGCACCGG
The DNA here is from genome assembly GCA_042090255.1 of Alcanivorax sp. GTDB lineage: Bacteria > Pseudomonadota > Gammaproteobacteria > Pseudomonadales > Alcanivoracaceae > Alloalcanivorax. The sequence goes on from JBELJS010000048.1 coordinate 11,692, forward strand.
TTTGGTCAGATAATCCTTGGCGCCCTGGCGTTTGCCCCAGACCCGGTCGGTTTCCTGATCCTTGGTGGTCACGATAATGATCGGAATGTGGGCGGTATCGGCGCCTTTGGTGAGCTGTCGGGTGGCCTGGAAGCCGTTCAGCCCCGGCATCACCACGTCCATCAGCACCAGGTCCGGCAGCTCCGAGCGTGCCATGGCCACGCCGTCGGCGCCATTGGCGGCCTCCAGTACGTGGTGGCCGTGCTTTTCCAGAATCTCCCGCAGTTTGTAACACTCGGTGGGAGAGTCATCGACAATAAGAATGCGTGCCATCTTTTCCTCTTCAGGTTGAGCACCGCGACCGCCCGCGGGATCGCCCCGCGGCGAGCGCTAGACGTGCTGGCGAATCGCCCCCAACAGCTCGTCTTTGGAGAACGGCTTGGTCAGGTACTCGTCAGAGCCCACGATTCGACCCTTGGCCTTGTCAAACAGACCGTCCTTGGAAGAGAGCATAATGACGGGGGTCGCCTTGAATGCGCTGTTGTTCTTGATCAGCGCGCAGGTCTGGTAGCCATCCAGTCGCGGCATCATGATGTCCACGAAGATAATACTGGGTTTGCTGTCGGCGATCTTGGCCAGGGCATCGAAGCCGTCGGTGGCGGTGATCACTTCACAACCCGCTTTTTTCAACAAGGTCTCGGCGGTGCGACGAATGGTCTTGGAGTCGTCGATCACCATCACCTTGAGGTCTTGGAAATTGTCAGTCATGGAGAACTGCCTTTAAACCGTGAACCGTTACAGGCCGCAACGTCTTTTAATTATGAGCCTTTGTTGTCATGCGATAGGCAGGGCCCGCGATCCTTCGTGTTCCCCCCACTACATGCCACCGCCCCTTTTCTAAGGGGTTCTTCCGAGGACCTTATGGGTGAAACAGCCCAAGCCGAGGTTTTAACACAGATTCTACATTCAATCTATAAGGCCCTGTGAGACCTGAGAAAAGCGTCCCGTAGCGGGGCGGGCGACGCACTGCTAACATTGCCGGGCAACCCCCTTCCCCGGTCGTCCTGGAGCAACCATGAGCCTCAACATCGGCGTGGTGATGGATCCCATCGCCCAGATCAAGCCCTGGAAAGACACCACCCTGGCGATGCTGCTGGAAGCGCAGCGACGCGGCTGGACCCTGCACTACATGGAGCCCGCCGACCTCTACGTCCGCGACGGCCGGGTGTTCGCCGTGACCTCCGACCTGACGGTGCGCGACGACAACCAGGACTGGTTCACCCTGGGCGACCCGGCCCCCCGGGACCTGACCGGCATGGACATGATCCTGATGCGTCAGGATCCGCCCTTCGACGCCGCCTACCTGTACGCCACCTACCTGCTCGAGAAAGTCGAGCGCGAAGGCGTGCTGGTGGCCAACCGCCCGGCCAGTGTCCGCGACAGCAACGAAAAGCTGTTCGCCACCGACTTCCCCCAGTGCTGCGTGCCCACCCTGGTGTCCGGCCGCGCCGCCCTGCTGCGGGAGTTTGTAAAGGAGCAGGGTGACACCGTGATGAAACCGCTCGACGCCATGGGCGGCACCAATGTGTTCCGCATCGAGCCGGGCAGCTCCAACCTGAGCGTGATCATCGACGTGCTCACCGAGGACGGCAAAACGCCGATCATGGCCCAGCGCTTCGTGCCCGAGATCAAGCAGGGCGACAAGCGCATCCTGATGATCAACGGTGAGCCGGTGCCTTACGCTCTGGCGCGCATTCCCAAGGAGGGCGAATTCCGCGGCAACCTGGCCGCCGGCGGCACCGGCGAAGGGCGCGAGCTCACCGACCGCGACCGCTGGATTTGTGAACAGGTGGGCCCCACCCTCAAGCGCAAGGGCCTATACTTCGTGGGCCTGGACGTGATCGGTGATTATCTCACCGAAATCAACGTCACCAGCCCCACCTGCGTGCGCGAGCTGGACCAGATCTTCGGCATCAACATCGCCGGACAGTTGTTCGACGCCCTGCTGGAACTAAAATAACGACACCATGGCAGCACCTCAGGTAACCGCCGGCGACCGGCTTGGCTTCACATTGTTTCTCGCCCTGGCGGTGCACGGCGTGCTGCTGTTCGGCGTCGGCTTCGCGCCGGAAGAGCCCCGCGCGGCGCCCAACAGCCTGGATGTGACCCTGGCCATGCACCGCGCCGACGACGCCCCCGAGGAGGCGGATTTCATCGCCCAGGCGAACCAGGTGGGCTCCGGCACCGAAGAGGACAAAAGCGAGCTGACCACCACCGAGGAAGCCCCCTTCAGCGACCCGGACAGCCGCCAGGTGCAGCTCCAGGAGCCCACCGCGCGCCAGCCGACGCCGGTCACCCGCCAGAAGATCATCGTCACCCGGGCACGCAGCGAGCGCGACATCGCCAGCGAACAGCAGGACCGCAACCAGGACGACCCGCGCCGCAAGGCGGACCAGGACAACGTGGACGAGCTCAGCCGTGAGATCGCCAGCCTGCAGGCGCGCCTGGACAAGCAGAAGCAGGCCTACGCAAAACGCCCCCGGGTGCGCCGGCTCACCTCGGTGTCCGCCAAGGCCCACTACGAGGCCGCCTACATCGAGGCGTTCCGCCGCAAGGTGGAAGCCACCGGCACCCGCCATTTCCCGCGCCGGGCGCTGGACAGCAACACCTTCGGCGGTGTGCGGCTGATGGTGGCGCTGCGCCGCGACGGCGGCATCGAGGAGGTCGAGGTGCTGCAATCCTCCGGCCATGACTTCCTCGACCAGGCGGCGGTGCAGAGCGTGCGCCTGGCGGCCCCGTTCGAGCCCTTCACGCAGGACATGCGCGAGCGCATGGACGTGCTGGAAATCATCCGCACCTGGAAATTCGACGCCAACCGGCGGGTTTCCTCCAAGTAAGCGCCCCTAAAACCACTTCCTGGCCGCCTGTCCCTTGCCCTCGCCGGGCCGCCCCCGGATACTGGGGCCATGGACAACGCCAGCCTCAAACATCAGCTTTTGATCGCCATGCCACAGATGGACGATCCCAACTTCGAGCACACCGTCACCTATGTGGTGGAGCACGGCGACGACGGCGCCATGGGCCTGACGCTCAACCGCCCGGTGTCGCTCAGCCTGCTCGATATCCTGGTGGACATGGACATCGAAGTGGAGGTGCCGCCCTCCGAGCAGCACCAGGTGGTGGCCGGCGGCCCGATCCAGCAGGACGCCGGCTTCGTGCTGCACCGCGCCACCGCCCGCCACTGGGACAGCACCGTGACGCTGGCGGACGGCCTGTGCCTGACCACCTCCCGGGACATCATGGAAGCGATCGCCATCGGCGAGGGCCCGGAGGCCACGCTGGTGTGCCTGGGCTACGCCGGCTGGGACGACGGCCAGCTGGAACAGGAGCTGGCGGACAACGTCTGGCTGAGCGTGGCCAGCACCCCCGAACTGGTGCTCGACACCCCCTTCGATCAGCGCTGGCACGCCGCCGCCGCCCGCCTGGGCGTGGATATGAGCCTGATCGCCACCCAGGTCGGCCACGGCTGATGGCGAGGCCCGATTGACCCTGATCGCGTTCGACCACGGTACCCATAAGATCGGCGTCGCCAGCGGCAACGCCATCACCGGCACCGCCACCCCTCTGCCGGCGTTACCCTGCCGTGACGGTCAGCCGGACTGGGACCAGATGACGGCCCTGTTGGAAGAGTGGCGCCCGGAGACGCTGGTGGTGGGGCTGCCGCTGAACATGGACGGCAGTGAAAGCGAATCCAGCCAGCGGGCGCGCAAATTCGCCCGCCGGCTGCACGGCCGCTTCGGCATCCGGGTATGGATGATCGACGAACGGCTTTCCACCCGGGAAGCCCGGGAGCGCACCGGCACCCGCCGCGCCGATCCCAAAGTGGATTCCATGGCGGCGGCGGTGATCGCCGAGGGCTACCTGGGCGGCGCCACGCCGGTGGCGCCTTAGCTGGTGATCCCCGCGGTTATTGGCGCACGCCTTCCACGGAAATAATGATCTCCACGGTTTCGGACGCCGGGCCCAGGTCCTTGGTGATGCCGAAGTCCGCCAGCTTCAGCGTGGTGCTGGCTTCCAGACCCATGCGGTAACCGCCCCAGGGATCGTCGCCGTAGCCGATCATCTTCGCGTCCAGGGTCACCGGCTTGGTGACGCCGTGCAGGGTGAAGTCACCGGTGATTTTGGCGGTGCGTTCGCCGGTTTGTTCGATGCGGGTGCTCTCGAAGGTGGCGGTGGGGTATTCGCTCACATCCAGAAAGTCGTCGCTGCGCAGGTGCTTGTCGCGCTCGGCGTGGTTGCTGTCGATGCTGGCGGTCTGGATCTCCGCGCGCACCTTGCTGTTCTCCGGGTTCTCCTCGTCCACCGTGAAGCTGCCGGTGAATTCGTTGAAGTTGCCGTACAGCCAGCTGTAGCCCAGGTGGGAGATCTTGAACAGGATGAACTGGTGCTGCCCCTCGGTATCGAACTGGTAGGTGCCGCCGGGCTTGTCGGCGAAGGCCGGGGTGCTCAGCAGCACCGCCAGCAGCGGGATCAGGATTCGGTGTTTCAGCATGGTGTTCTCCTTTCCGGTCTTGGTCGCAGGGTTACGGGCGCAACATCCGTTTGAGTGTCGCATCCCGGTCGATAAAGTGATGTTTCAGCGCCGCCAGGCCGTGCAGCCCGGCCAGCACCACCAGCGCCCAGGTGCTCCAGTAGTGCACCAGGCCGGCGCTGTCTTCCAGGCCGTTTTGACGCCCGGTCAGCGACGGCACCTGGAACAGCCCGAACACGTCGATGCCGCTGCCGTCGGCGGTGCTGATCAGATAGCCGCTGACCATCGCCACCAACAGCAACCCCAGCAGCCCCCAGTGCGCCAGCCGCGCGCCGATTCGCTCCCAGCGGTGGTGGCCGGCGAGCGGCGCCGGCGGCGGTGACAGGACGCGCCAGGCCAGGCGGATCAGCACCACCGCCAGCAGCGTCAGGCCGACACCGCGGTGCAGGTCCGGCGCGCTCTGGTACCAGGGGTCGTAATAGCTGAGCTCCACCATATACAGCCCCAGCCCGAACAGCGCGAACACCGCCAGCGCCACCAGCCAGTGCAAGCCGATCGCGACCCAGCCGTAGCGAGCCTTGTCATTGCGTAGTTTCATAACCGAAGAGTGGCCCAGCGAACGTGAATGGGCCAGCATAGCGATTAGTGCCGTTAGATCGAAAAAACTGTAGTGTTGCCCACTCCGGAGCGCCTGATATTCTGTCGCTCTGAATCCCTGGGGAGAACCGCGTTGCGCTGGAACCAAGCACAAATAGACAGCCTGCTGGACGGCATGGCCGCGGCGCTGGCCGCGGATACCGGCGCCCCCCCGCCGTCACTGGTGGGCATTCAGTCCGGCGGCGCCTGGGTGGCGGAAGCCTTGAACCAGCGTCTGCCCACACCGCTGCCGCTGGGGCGTCTGGACGTGAGCTTCTACCGGGACGACTTCGACACCCGCGGCCTGAAGCGCTCGGTGAAGCCTTCCGACCTGCCGTTCGACGTGGATGGCGCCAATCTGATCCTGGTCGATGACGTGCTGATGACCGGCCGCACCATCCGCGCCGCCATGAACGAGCTGTTCGATTTCGGCCGCCCGGCGTCCATCCGCCTCGCCGTGCTGTTCGACATCGGCCACCGGCAATTGCCGATCCGCGCCGATATTTGCGGGGAAACTTTGGCATTGCCGCCCCATCAACGGGTAGAATTGGCCGGGCCCGCGCCTTTGACTGCGGAGATCAGAGACTTAAGGCCCGAAGAATGACGCTTGCGCCGCCGCCCTCCTCCCGCGTGCAGCTCACCGAAGACGGAAAGCTGCGACACTTTCTTTCCGTTGAACACCTGCCCCGTCCCCTGCTTGAAGACATTCTTGATACCGCCGCCAGCTTCGTCGACGTGGGCGGGCGCGCCATCAAGAAAGTGCCGCTGCTGCGCGGCAAGACGGTGGTCAACCTGTTCTTCGAATCCAGCACCCGCACCCGCAGCACCTTCGAGCTGGCCGCCAAGCGGCTCAGCGCCGACGTGCTCAATCTGGACATCGCCAAGTCGGCCACCAGCAAGGGCGAGACCCTGCTCGACACCCTGCGCAACCTGGAGGCGATGGCCGCCGACATGTTCGTGGTGCGCCATCAGGATTCCGGCGCGCCCTTCTTCATCGCCAACGAAGTGACCCCGCGGGTGGCGGTGATCAACGCCGGTGACGGGCGCCACGCCCACCCCACCCAGGCGATGCTGGATATGTACACCATCCGCCACTACAAGGGCGGCTTCGCCGGCCTGCGGGTGGCGATCGTCGGCGACATCCTGCACTCGCGGGTGGCGCGCTCGCAGATCCATGCGCTCAACATCCTCGGCGCCGAGGAAGTGCGGCTGATCGGGCCGCGCACCCTGCTGCCCACCGACGTGGAGCAGCTCGGCGTCATCGTGTTCACCGACATGGCCCAGGGCCTCAAGGACGTGGACGTGGTGATCATGCTGCGCCTGCAGAAGGAGCGCATGGATTCCGCGCTGCTGCCCAGCGAGGGCGAATTTTTTCGCCTCTACGGCCTGAACAACGAGAAACTGCGCCACGCCCGCCCGGACGCCATCGTCATGCACCCGGGGCCGATCAACCGGGGCGTGGAAATCGCCTCGGAAGTGGCCGACGGCCCGCGCTCGGTGATTCTCAACCAGGTGACGTTCGGCATCGCGGTGCGCATGGCGGTGATGTCGATGACCATCAGCGGCCAGGAAAGCAGCCAGAATCCGGACCACGGAGGCGACCATGGCCGCTAGAGCCCATCTGCTGATCCGCAAGGGCCGGGTCATCGACCCGCTCTCCGGCCGTGACGAAGTGGCCGACCTGCTGGTGGAGGACGGCCGGCTGGTGCGCATCGGCGCCAGCCTGGACGCCCCCGGCGCCGAGATCATCGACGCCGAAGGCCACTGGGTGATCCCCGGCCTGGTGGACGCCTGCGTGCACCTGTCCCTGCCCGGCAGCGGCCGCGCCGGCGATATTGCCTCGGAAACCCGCGCCGCCGCCGGTGGCGGCATCACCCACATGGCGGCGCAGCCGGACTGCGGGCCGGTGGATTCCACCGCCGTGGTGCGCCTGATCCGCGAGCAGGCCGGGCAGGCCGGCTTCGCCCGGGTGCTGCCGGTGGCGGCGCTGACCCAGGGGCTGGAAGGCCACCAACTGGCGGAGATGGCGACCCTGGCCCGGGCCGGCTGCATCGCCGTGGGCCAGGCCGGCGCCCGGGTGGTGGACGCCCTGGTGCTCAAGCGGGGCCTGGAATACGCCGCCACTTTCGATTTGCCGGTGATGTTCCGCCCCCAGGACGCGGCCCTGGCCGGCGGAGGCTGCGCCCATGACGGGCCAGTGGCCACCCGCCTGGGCCTGCCCGGCATCCCCGCCGTGGCGGAGTCGGTGGATCTGGCCCGCGACCTGCTGCTGGTGGAAGCCACCGGCGTGCGCGCCCACTTCCAGCAGATTTCCAGCCGCCAGTCCCTGTGGCTGCTGCGCGAAGCCAAGGCACGGGGCCTGCCGGTCACCGCCGATGTGAGTATTCACCATCTGCTGTTGGACGAGTCCGCCATCGAAGGCTTCAACAGCCACTGCCATGTGATTCCGCCACTGCGCGGCGCCGCCGACCGGGAAGCGCTGCTGGCGGCGGTGGCGGACGGCACCATTGACGCCATCTGCTCCCAGCACCAGCCGGTGGGGCTGTCCAGCAAGGCGGCGCCGTTCCCGGCCTCCAAGCCGGGCATCTCCGGGCTCGACAGCCTGCTGCCGCTGATCCTCAAGCTGGTGGCGGAGGGCGCCTTGCCGCTGCACCGGGCACTGGACGCGGTCACCGCCGCGCCCGCCCGTTGCCTGGGCATCCAGGCGGGCCAGATGGAGGCCGGCCGCCCGGCCAGCCTGTGCGTGCTGGCCGCCGACGAGAGCCGCAGCCTGGCCAGCCACTGGCTGTCGGCGGGGCGTAACTCGCCCTGGCGCAACGCCACCCTGCCCGGGGTGGTCAAGCTGACCGTCTGCCAGGGCAAGGTCAGCTGGCTGAGTGACTGACGCCGGCGGTTAGTCCGCTTCCATTTGAAACAGATGGGTCTCCAGCAGCGACTCGCCCATCAGACCCGGGGCGAACTGCAGTTGCCCTTGGGTATCGGTGAAGATCGTCGCCGGCGTGCCGCGAATGCCCAACTGCTGCATCAGCAGCCGGTTCTCACCCAGCGCCCGGCTGATTTCCTCGGGGATATCCCGCAACGGCGCCAGGCCGCCGGAATCGAACGTACGTTGTCCTTTCTCCAGGGCCGCCAGCGGGTCGTCGGCGGCGAGCACCGCGGCGCCCTTGGCGTGGCTCTGCGGCTTGAGAATGCCGACGATCACGTGGCGCACCTGGGTGACGTTGTCCGCATCATTGATAAAGGGCCGCATCGCCTCCCACTGGCGCGCGCAGTACGGGCACTCCATGTCGGTGAACATGTACGCGACCCGCTCCGGATCCTCAGGCCCTTCCGCCACCCAGTGGCTGTCTTCCAGCAGCGACAGCACCTGCCGGGCCTGTTCCTCGCTGACCTGGGCGGCGGCCGGCAGGCTCAGCAGTGCCGAGAATAACGCGGCGACCAGCGCCAGGGTGTGTCTGACCGTGCCTTGAGCGTGCATGGGTTACTCCTGAAGATGCGGGTTAACAAAATGATGGAGGCTGGCCCGGGAAAGCGGCCCCACATGGCTGTTGACCAGGGTGCCGTCGCTACCGATCAGCACGGTGGTGGGCAGGCCGCTGCCGCCCAGTGCCCGGGCCAGGTCGCTGTGCGGGTCCGACACCACGTTGTCCAGGCGCAAACCCTCTTCCAGCAAATAGCCGCGGATAATCTCCGCCGATTCGCCCTGATTGGCGTACACGAAACGAACCCCCGGATAGTCGCTCTGGCCTTGTTCCAGTACCGGCATCTCGCGACGGCAGGGCGGGCACCAGCTGGCCCACAGATTGACCAGGGTGAGGCGGTTGCCGGACAGCGAGGACAGGGCCACCGGGGTGCCGTCCAGCCGGTGCAGGGTCACATCCGGCGTCGGCTGGTCGGTGCTGCTCACGGCCAGCGTCACGCTGGCGGTGAGCACCGCCGCCACCGCGCCGGTCAGCAGGGCGCGCCAGCTTTCGGACAGCGGCAGCGTGTCTTCCCGTCCTTTCTGGCCACGCAGCGCCCAGGCCAGGGCCAGGCCGGCGCCGGCCACGGCACCGGGCCACCAGAGGCCGCCGTCCCGCAGGTCGATCATTTCCAGCGGACCGGCGAACCGGTCGTGGTAGCGCACCACGAAGGCCACCCGCGCGCCGATCAGCGCCAGCAGCCCGATGCGCCATAGCAGGGGTTCGGCGTCCCCGTGGCCACGCCGGCGGCGGTACCAGGCCACCAGCCAGGCGGCGATCAGGCCCACCAGCCAGGGCAGCAGGGCGAGCGGTATCGCGAAGGGTCCGAGTTGCAAAGCGTTCATGGGGCCTCTTGAAAGTGTCCTGGTTGCCGGGCCCAGCATTCCCGACCATGATTAACGCCGGGTTAATCCGGCGCCCGCATTCTGGTTTCCTATGCATCTACTACTGATCGAAGACGACGCCCTGCTCGGCGATGGCGTGCAAGCCGGCCTTCAGGCCCATGGTTTTTCCGTGGCCTGGGTGACCCGCGCCGCGGACGCCGACGCCGCCCTGGACAGTACCGCTTTTGATCTGGTGGTGCTTGATCTGGGGCTGCCCGACCAGGACGGGCTGTCGTTGCTGGCGCGCTGGCGCCGCCTGGGGCGTGACGAGCCGGTGCTGGTGCTCACCGCCCGCGACGGCGTCGAGCACCGGGTGGCGGGCTTGAACGCCGGCGCCGACGACTACCTGGTGAAGCCCTTTGATCTGGATGAGCTGGTGGCCCGGTTGCACGCGCTGATGCGCCGCTCCGCCGGGCGCGCCGCGCCGGTGATTGAGTACGGCGGCTTGCGTTTTGAACCCGCCGCCCAGCGTCTCTGGCTGAACGGTGAGGCGGTCACGCTGCCGCGCCGCGAGCGGGCGCTGCTGCAGGCCCTGCTGCAAAGCCGTGGCCAGGTGCTGACCCCGGTTCAGCTCGCCGACCGGGTCTACGGCTGGACCGACGGCGTGGAAAGCAACGCCCTGGCGGTGCACATCCACAACCTGCGCCGAAAACTCGGCGACGCCTTGATCGAAACCGTGCGTGGCGAGGGGTACCGGCTGGGGACCCCGCCGTGATCGGGCCCGCCAGTTTGCGCGGCCGCTTGCTGCTGTGCATGGGGCTGGGGCTGTCGGTGTTGTGGCTGGTGCTGGCGGTGTGGTTGCACGGCGAGGTCCGTGACCGGGTCGCGCGGGTGCTGGATCAGCGGTTGGCGGCGTCCGCGCGCATGGTGGTGTCGTTGCTGGAAAGCGACGCCGCCGGCGACCTGAAACTGCGCGAGTCCGGCGCCCTGCCCCTGGGCGGCATCGCCTGTGAAATCAGCAGCTTGCGCGGCGAGGTGCTGGCCCGTTCCGGCGGCGCCCCCAACGCCGGGCTGGCGCTGCCCGAGGACGGCTTCGGCGAGCAACAGGTCCAGGGCGAAACCTGGCGGGTGTTCACCGTCAGCGAAGGCGAGTTGCGCGTCACCTCGGCGGAACGCATGGCCGGGCGCACCGCCTTTATGCGCCAGGTGGCGCTGGTGCTGCTGGTGACGCTGGGCCTCGGCCTGCTGGCCAGCCTGGCGTTGGTGTGGTGGGCGGTGGGGCGCGCCCTGGCGCCGCTGGCCGTGCTGCGTGCCGACCTGTCCCGGCGCCGGGTCACCGACGAAGCGCCCTTGAGTGTGCCGGAAGGCGGGGTGGAACTGGCGCCCATGGTCGACACCCTCAACCACTGGCTCGGCAACGCCCGCGATGCCCTGATGCGCGAACGGCGCCTCACCGACGACCTGGCCCATGAACTGCGCACGCCGCTGGCGGCGATCCGCACCCAGCTTCAGGTCGCTGATATGACCGACGGCGAGCGCGCCGCCCACGCCCGGGCGCAGGCCCGGCAGGCGGTGCTGCGGCTCGCCAATAACCTGGACCAGCTGCTGGCCCTGGCCCGCGAGGAGGGCGCGGAAAGCCAGCGCCGGGAGCCGCCCGAGGCGCTCGGTGAGCTGCTGGCCACGGTGCTGGAAGAGCTGCAGCCCGCCAGCCTGGAAAAGCGCCTCACCGTTCACCTGGATGCCGGCGACGATCAGCTGCCGCGGCGGGCCGCCCCGGCCGGTCCGGGCCTGATGCGAATCGCGCTGCGCAATGTGCTGGAGAACGCGGTCCGTCACAGCCCGGCCGGCGGTGACATAAGGGTGCGGGTGGAGAGCGTACAGGGCGGCGGCGAAATCATTGTGGCCATCGAGGATCAGGGGCCGGGGCTGGCCCCGGATCAACGCGCCCGCGCCCTGGACCGGGGCTGGCGCGGTGGGGGCGATGGCCAGGGTCTGGGCCTGGCCATCGTCGCCTCGGTGATGGCGCGCACCGGCGGGGCTATCGCCTTGGACGCCGCCGACAGCGGAGGCTTGCGGGTAACCTTGCGCTGGCCGGTCAGTCCGCCGCCCCCGGCGGGAAGCGCTTGAACATCTCGGCCACCATCACGTCGATGCGTTCCTTGCGGCGTTCGCTGCTCATCGATTCGTAGAGCGTGTCGCGGCTGGTGGCTTCCCACACCACTTCACTGCTGCTGCGTTCGACCAGGGCGATCTGCAGCTTGTGCTCCTCGTAGGTCTCGCCTTCCACCGGGGTGGTGGCGCCGATGCCGTAACCCCGGTTGAACCAGCCGAAGCCGAATTGCACGGTGCTGCCCTGGAATTTCTCCACCGGCACGAAGGCGTAACGCAGTACCAGGTCCGCCTGGTCCAGACCGGCGCGGGTCAGCGGTCCGTCCGCCAGTTCCCGGTGCACCGCCTCCTGCACCCGCTGGCCGTTCAGGCTCAGGGCCTGCTGGTCGGCGTCCGGCGCCTCAATGGCGTAACTGCGGTACTGGGTGAAATCGGTGCCGGCGCGGTGGTCGATCACCACCGGCGACACGCACCCGCCCAGCAACAGGGCGAGCGCGGCGATCAAGGGCAGGCTGTGTAAGGCTCGCATTGGACAACTCCCTGGGAATGATTCTCAAACAGTATAGAGCGCTTCCGCGAGGGCGACGTCAACGGGAACCGGCGGGAATCTGCACCCAGACCGCATGGGCGCGGGCCAGGCACCGACCGGCGGCGTCGTGCACCGCGGTGCCGGCGAAATGCTTGCGCCCGTCGCGGCCCAGCGGCCAGCCGCTGACCACATAGGTTTCGCCCACGTCCGGCAGCGCATCCACCTGCACCGTGAAGCTGCCCAGCACCACCCAGGTGTCCGGGTCCTTCTCAAGGGTGAACGAGCCCGGGCAGTCCAGCGCCGCGTACACCTGCGGCAGCGTCACCCGCCCCTGATCATCCCCGTGGGAAGCCGCCGGTGTCCACGGGCAGGCCACCGCGCGGCGGTCGTCCAGCCAGCCGGGGAACAGCCGCAGGCCGTCGTCCCGGTCCGGGCCGCACACGTAGCAGCCGGGGAAAGGGTGATCGACGAAGCCACTGAAGCGGGTCTCCGCCTCCCGTGCTTCGTCCAGGGTGGCCGGCGCCGGCACCGTCATTTCCGGCAGGCTGGCCTGGCGGGCGCGGGCCACCGGCTGGTCGTCGTGCAGGGCGAACCATTGCGCGTTGTCCAGCCGCAGCGGCAGGTCGGTGTCCAGCGGCGGCGGCGCCATCAGGCGGGTTTCCACGCACTGGGCGCCGGTGTGCTCGGCCATGCGGCCGCAAATATAGCCGCCATTGGCGGAGCCCGGCGGGCCGTTATAGCGGTTCTCAATGCGAATCGCGGTGGTGTTCGGTGTCATGGTGTTCTCTTTCCTACCAGTTAAACGGGTTCGGCTTCCGCCCTCAGGCATTCACCGAGAAAGCGGGCGGCCCGGCCGGCGTACTGGCCGTCGGCGTAGACCAGGTAGAGGTCGTGGAAGCGCTCCACGCCCTCTTTGAGCGGCAACGGCAGCAGGCGGCCTTCGGCCAGGTCGGCGGCGATTTCGGTCTCCGGCACCCAGGCGAAACCCAGGCCGCGCAGCAGCGCCTGGCGGCGCGCGCTGCCGTGGGAAAAGGTCCAGCGCTGCTCGGCGCCCAGCCAGCCCGAGTCCACCCGGCGCTTGCCGGAATCCCGGATCACCAGCTGGCGGTGCGGGCGCAGGTGGTCCAGCTCCAGCGGCCCCTGATGGTGCAACGCGTGCTCCGGCGCCGCCACCGCCACGAAGCGGATCCGCGACAGATGATCGCCCATGAAGCCGGGCGGCACCCGGCCGGTGATCACCACGTCCGCCTCGTGGCGCAGCAGCGCCTCCTCGGACCCGGACAGTACGGTTTCCTGGAACTCCACCCGGGTCAGCGGGCTTTCGCTGGCCAGCCGCACCAGGGCGCAGAGCACCTGGTCCTGGGGGAACAGCCCGTCGGCGGTGAGCCGCACCAGCGGCTCCCAGCCGTGGCCGAAGCGGATCGCGGTGTTCTCGATGCGGCCCGCCTCCTCCACCAGCACCTTGGCCTGGCGGTACAACAGGCTGCCGGTCTCGGTAAGTTTGGCCCGGCGACCCTCCAGGGCGAAGGCGCGCACGCCCAGCTCGGTCTCGATTTTCTGCACCGCGTAGCTGATCGCGGACTGGCTTTTATCCAGCGCCTCGGCGGCGGCGGCGTAGCCGCCCTCGTCCACCACGGCGATCAGTGCCTGCCACTGGTCCAGGGTGATTTTCGTCGACATATCGAATCAATTGACCATATTTCACAAATATGTGCTGTTTTATATCGTCTTTTCAGAATCAATAATAGAGGTCAGTTTTAAGCAATGACCAAGGAGGTCCCATGGGACTGCTGGTAGAAGGACAGTGGCAAGACAAGTGGTACGACACCAAGAGCACCGGTGGCCACTTCAAGCGCTCGGCGAGCCAGTTCCGTAACTGGGTGACCGCCGACGGCGAACCCGGCCCCACCGGCGAGGGCGGCTTCCCGGCGGAGAGTGGGCGTTACCACCTGTACGTGTCCTACGCCTGCCCCTGGGCCCACCGGACGCTGGTGATGCGCGCCTGGAAAGGTCTGGAGAAGCATATCGACGTGTCCGTGGTGCACCCGCTCATGCTGGAGCACGGCTGGGAACTGCGCGAGGACTTTCCCGGGGCCACCGGCGATCCGCTGTACGGCCTGGACAAGCTGTATCAGCTGTATTTGAAGGCCGACGGTAAGTACACCGGCCGTGTCACCGTGCCGGTGCTGTGGGACAAGCAGCGCGAGACCATTGTCAGCAATGAATCCGCTGACATTATCCGCATGTTGAACAGTGCCTTTGACGGGGTCGGCGCGCTGCCCGGCGACTACTACCCGAGTGATTTGCGCGACCAG
>JBELJS010000049.1:0-25428 GCA_042090255.1 Alcanivorax sp.
ATCCCTGGCCAAACACGGTCCTGGACGGGCCCACCCGATCCCGGCGCTCCTTGGGGAACTTCACCGCCAAGGCCGCTGCCAAGCCGGAATTGTGAGAGCTTGCCTTGCAAGCGAAAGGCCGGCAACGCCGGTCGGCAGGCTCCCAGAGACCTTGAAATGTAAATAGGAATGACTTGCATTCAGGCCCTGAACTGCTAGACTCCGGCTCTCTGGCGATATCGCCCTTTTTCTGCTTTTCCGTGATGGCGGTATGCGCCCGTCAACAGGAGTTCGGACATGATGTCTTCCTTGCAGCTTCAACTTCCGGAGTGGTTCGTTGCCGGCGGCCCCGCCATGTGGCTGTTGGCGGTGCTGTCGGTGGTGGCTCTGGCCACGCTGATCACCAAGATGCTCCAGTTCGCCCGTCTTCGCCCGGTAGCCAGCAAACAGGCCGACGCCCTGCTGGAAAGCCTGGAACGCGGCAACACACCGGTGGTCGGTGACGCCGGGCGTTCGCCGGTGGACCAGGTGGTGTTGAGCGCCTGGCATAACCGCGCCATGGACGCGGACAGCTGGGAAGAAGACAGCCTGCGGCGCGGCCGCGAGGCGCTGGAAGACATGCGCGGCGGCCTGCGCACCCTGGAAGTGATCAGCGCGCTGTCCCCGCTGATCGGCCTGCTGGGCACCGTGTTTGGCATGATCGGCGCCTTCCAGGCGCTGGAAGCCGCCGGCTCCCAGGTGGACCCGTCGATTCTGTCCGGCGGCATCTGGGAAGCGCTGCTCACCACCGCCGCCGGTCTTACCGTGGCGATCCCCGCGCTGGCGGCCTTCCATTGGGCCGACCGCACCATTGAGCTGTGCCGAGAAAAACTGCAGGACCGCCTGGCCCGCTTGAAAGTACAGGTACGCCGGCACGGTGCCGGGCAGCCGGCGAGCGCCGAAGCACCGGCCCGCGATCAGGCCCCGCGCCGGGTCGCCGTCGGCGGCTGATCCATGCACCTGGAACCGGAACGCCATCGCTCCCCGACCATCAGCCTGACACCACTGATCGATGTGGTGTTCATTCTGCTGATCTTCTTCATGCTCGCCAGCCGCTTTGGTGACTGGAAGGATCTGCCCGTCAATGTGCTGCCCAGCGAGGCCAGCGAGCAGCGTGAGGACAAGGACTGGCTGACGCTGACGGTAACCGCCGACGGCCAGGTGGAAATGGAAGGCGAGCGCTATGCGGTGGCGGCACTGGCGGAGCGTCTGCAAGGGCGTGACGACACCGTGCTGATCACCGGCGAAGCGGACGCGCCGCTGCAGGCCGCCCTGGCCACCCTGGACGCGGCCCGCGCCGCCGGCATCAAGGACGTGCAGCTGGAGCTGATGCCATGAACCTGGAGTCTCCGGACAGTGGCCGCCGCCCGCCCCTGGAGCCGGTGCTGCCGCTGATCAACGTGGTATTCCTGCTGCTGATCTTCTTTATGGTGGCTGGCCAGTTAGCGCCGCGACCGGAAGGGGACGTGGACGCGCCGGACAGCGCCAGCGCCGACACCAAGGAAAACCTGGAGCAGTTCATGCTGGTGCTGGACAAGGAAGGCCGGCTGCTGCACCAGGGCCAGCCGGTGGACCCCACCCGGATGGCGGACTTGATCCGTGAGCACCGGCGCGCCGCCGCGGCCGACACGGAGGCGGACGCGGGCGCGGGCGCGGTCCAACAGGACGGCGAACCGCCTGCCGACACCGACGCACCGCAGCCGGTGCGCCTGATGGCCGACGCCGACACCGCACTCAGCACCCTGCGTGCCAGCCTGGAAACCCTGCGCGACGCCGGCGTGGAAGAAGTACGCCTGGTAACCCGGAGTAAGAGCACACCGTGATGGCCAAACCCCGCGTAATTCTCGCCTGGAGCCTGGCCCTGGCCGCCCATGCCGTGTTGCTGGTGGGCGTGGGCAGCATGACCCTGGCCGGCGGCCGCCCCGCCAAGCATGGGCAGCAGCAGGCGGTAACGTTGAACCTGGCGCAAAAGCCCAGTGACAGCCCGGTGGCCACGGCCCCAGAGCCGGCGCCAAAGCCGCAACCCGAGCCGAAGCCGGAACCCAAGCCTGAGCCGAAGCCTAAGCCCAAACCGGAACCCAAGCCAGAGCCGAAACCGAAGCCCAAACCTGAGCCGAAGCCGGAACCCAAACCGGAACCCAAGCCAGAGCCGGAGCCCGAACCGGAACCTGAGCCGGAAACCGAACCGGCGGCGCCTGCGCAGCAGCAGGATACGGAAACCCGCACCGCCGACCAGGCCCAACAGCAACCCCAGGGCCAGAAGGGCATCGCCGGCGACCCCGGCGAGGGTGTGCGCCAGAGCGGCGACCACGACAACCTGCTGGACCGCTACCTCGGCAAAGTGCGCGACACCATTGAATACAATAAGGAATACCCGGCGCGGGCACGGATGCGCCGCCAGCAGGGGGTGGTGGAAGTGCGCTTCTCGCTGAACAGCGATGGCCGCGCCCACGACGTCACCTTGGTGAGCGGCTCCGACAGTCGTATCCTTGATCAACAATCCCTGGAACTGGTGCGCCGCCTGCGGTTCCCGGAGCCCCCCGTGGAGCTGGCCTCGGAACCGATCGAAGTGACCGTGCCGATCCACTACAGCCTGTAACGCGGAGCCCGACCCATGGAGGCGTTGCCGCAAGCGTTGCTGCTCAGCCTGGTGGCCGGCGCCACCATACCGCTGGGCGGCCTGCTCGCCCGTTTCGAACGTATTCATCCCGATTGGCTGGAAGCGGAATTCCGGCACAGCGTGATCGCCTTTGGCGGTGGCGCGCTGCTCGCCGCCGTGGCCCTGGTGCTGATTCCCGAAGGCAGTGCCCGCCTGCCGAGCGCCGTCACCCTGGCGGCGTTCGTGGCCGGCGGCGTGGTGTTCATGCTCGCCGACCGGGCCCTGGCCCGGCGTGGCGGCGCGGGGGCGCAGTTGATGGCGATGTTGCTGGATTTCATTCCCGAGGCCATCGCCCTGGGCGCCACTCTGGCCGCCGGCCAAGGGGGCGGCGTTCTGCTGGCGCTGCTGATCGCCCTGCAGAACGGCCCGGAAGGTTTCAACGCGTTTCGGGAAATGCGCCAGGGCACGCGCCTAAGCGCCCGGCGCTTGCTGTGGGTGTTCACCGCCTTGGCGTTACTGGGGCCGCTCTCCGCCGCCATTGGCGCGGTCTGGCTGGCGGACGCCCACCGGCTGCTGGGCGCCATCATGGTGTTCGCCGCCGGCGGCATCCTCTATCTGATCTTTCAGGACATCGCCCCGCAGGCCCGGCTGCGCCGTCATTGGGGGCCGCCGCTGGGCGCGGTGGCGGGCTTTACCCTGGGCCTCGCCGGCCATCTGATGACCGGCGGCTGAGCCTGGCGCCGGTTACTCGCCCCAGCGCTTGACCAGGGTCTGCTCGACGCCCAGCTGATCGAGAATGCGCGCCACCACGAAGTCGATCAGATCGTCGACGCTTTGCGGGCGGTGATAGAACCCGGGCGCCGCCGGCAGGATGGTGACGCCCAGGCGCGCCAGCTTGAGCATGTTTTCCAGATGAATCGCCGAGAACGGGCTTTCCCGGGGCACCAGAATCAGCTGGCGGCGCTCCTTGAGCGCCACATCCGCGGCCCGTTCGATCAGGTTGTCGCTGGCGCCGCTGGCGATCGCCGACAGGGTGCCGGTGGAACAGGGGCACACCACCATCGACGCCGGCGCGCCCGAGCCCGAGGCCACCGGCGCGGTCCACTGTTCCAGGCCGCACACGGTGAGCAGGCCCTGGTCGGTGCCGGCGTACTCACGCAATACGGTTTCCGCCTTGCCGGTGCCGGCGGGCAGGCTCAGATCGGTCTCCATGCCGATCACCACCCGCGCCGCCTTGGACAGAATCACGAACACCTCGCAGTCCGCCCGCAGCAGACACTGCAGTAGCCGCAATCCGTAGGGGGCACCGGAGGCCCCGGTGAACGCCAGGGTGACCCGTTGGCGGGCGCTATCAGTCATTGCTTCCACTCCCTTTCGGCAGCCGCTGTCGCAGCGCCGCCAGCAGTTTGTCGTGCACGCCGCCGAAGCCGCCGTTACTCATCACCACCACATTGAGGGGGCCGGGCTGCGCCGCCACCGACGCCACCAGGGCGTCCAGGTCGGTTTCCACCCGCGCCGGCACCGGCGACTCGGCGACCACCGCGTCCAGGGACCATTCCAGCCCCGGCGGCTGATACCAGATGACCTGATCCGCGTCCCGGGCACTGGCCGCCAGGGCCTCCCGGTGGCGGCCCAGGCGCATGGTGTTGGAACGGGGCTCGATCACCGCCAGCACCTTCTCGTCGCCGACCCGGCGGCGCAGGCCGTCCAGGGTGGTGGCGATAGCGGTGGGGTGGTGGGCGAAGTCGTCGTAAACGCGCACGCCGCCCACTTCGCCGCGCAATTCCATGCGGCGCTTCACGCCCTGGAAGCGGCCCAGGGCGGCGGCACCGTCTTCCAGAGTGACGCCCACGTGGCGCGCCGCCAGCAGCGCGGCCATGGCGTTATTGACGTTATGGCGTCCGGTGAGCGACCAGTCCACCACGGCAATCTCTGTCCCCTTTTCCATCACGATGAAGCGGGAACCGTCCGGACGTTCCAGACGGTAGCCGGGGTCCGCCTGCTCGCCGAACCGCTCCACTTCGCTCCAGCAACCCTGCGCCAGGGTTTCCTCCAGGGCGGCCTCGCCGTGGGGCAGAATCACCCGGCCCAGGGACGGTACGGTGCGCAGCAGATGGTGGAACTGGGTCTGGATGGCGGCCAGGTCCGCAAAGATATCCGCGTGATCGAATTCCAGGTTATTGAGCACGGCGGTGCGCGGCCGGTAGTGGACGAACTTGCTGCGCTTGTCGAAAAAGGCGGTGTCGTACTCGTCCGCCTCGACCACGAAAAACGGCGTGCCGCCTAGCCGCGCGGAGACACCGAAGTTGCCGGGCACGCCGCCGATCAGATAACCGGGGTCGAGGCCCGCGTCTTCCAGAATCCAGGCCAGCATGGAGGCGGTGGTGGTCTTGCCGTGGGTGCCCGCCACCGCCAGCACCCAGCGCTCAGGCAGCACCACCTCGGCGAGCAGTTGGGCGCCGGAGGTATAGGGCATGCCCTGGTCCAGCACATGCTCCACCGCCGGGTTGCCCCGGCTCAAGGCGTTGCCGATCACCACCAGGTCCGGGGCCGGCTCCAGCTGAGCCGGGTCATAACCCTGGATCAGCTCGATGCCCGCGGCACGGAGCTGATCGCTCATCGGCGGGTAAACGTTCTGGTCGGAACCAGTGACCCGGTGCCCCTGGGCCCGAACCAGCTGCGCCAGCGACCCCATGAAGGTGCCGCAGACGCCAAGAATATGGATGTGCATGGAAGACCTCGAAGAAACTCTGAACGCAGGATACAACATCGGCCTCAGGCCACAAGCCAGCGGCACCCAGGCGCCGCTGCTTTTGAGCCCGCGTAGGTCGGCTTAGCGACAGCGTAAGCCGACAAAACCGATGCAACGGCATCCCGACGTCAGACGTCGGCTTACGCTGCGCTAAACCGACCTACGACGCTTGCGATCAACGCCTTGAAGCGGGAAGCTATTCTCTTTTTTGAATCGTTCGAGGAGAGACAGATGCTGACCATCAATGGCCCCGATGAGCTGAAGAGCTGGGAAGGCAAGGAACTGGGCGTCACCGAATGGATGACGGTGAGCCAGGAGCGCATCAACCAGTTCGCCGAGGCCACCGGCGACCACCAATGGATCCACGTGGACGTGGAACGGGCCAAGAAAGAATCGCCGATGGGTGGCCCCATCGCCCACGGCTACCTGACGCTGTCGCTGATTCCCATGTTCAAAGACGAAATCTACGCCATCGAAGGCGCCAAGGCGGGCCTCAACTACGGCCTCAACAGCTGCCGCTTTCTGGCCCCGGTCCCCGCCGGCGCACGTGTGCGCGGCCGCTTCGTGATGAAATCCGTGGCCACCAAAGGCGAAGGCCGCTACCTGCTCTGCAACGAAGTCACCATCGAACTGGAAGGCAGCGACAAGCCCGCCTGCGTCGCCGAAAGCCTCGGCATGGTGCTGTTTTAGTTGACAGTTGATAGTGGATAGTTGATAGCGACGCGGGCAACGCCCGTGGAGCCCGAAAACGAAGAGGCCGCGCCCAGGGTTTGGGCGCGGCCTCTTTGCTTTAATGCGCCGAGAAACTCTCCCGCGCAGCTATCAACTATCCACTGTCCACTATTAACTGCCTTAGAGCATCTACGCGGCCTGCCCGGCCTGCAACACCTCCGGCATCAGGGCGCCCACCAGCATAAAGGTGAGGATCAACAAGCCGAACGCCATCGCCAGGCCCAGCAAGGGGCCGATGGCGAAGGCGCGGTGGAAAATAAACGCCTGCACCGCCAGCTGCCAGCTCACCAGCAACAGATAAACGCCTTCCAGTATTGACGGCGTGCCGCCAGCGGCATGGCCGATCAGCAGCATCGGCAGCGCCAGCAAGGACAGCGCGATGTCCACGCCAATCAGCGCGATGGCGGTCTGCGTCCAGCGGCCCAGCAGATTCTTGAACGCCAGCACCAGGGCGCTGGCACCCAGCAGCAAGCCCATGGCCAGCAGCTGCACGCCCACCATCTGCGCCACCGACAACCCGTCCTGCAGCGCGGCGCTGAATAACTGGATCACCATCCACAGCGCCAGCAAGATTCCCACCAGGGGCGGCGCGTAGGGCATGTCTTCCGGCCCGCGGCGGAATACGCACAGGCGGGCGAATACGTTCAATAAAGCGTTCATGGTTCCTCCCGGCGCGTATTGTTCCAGAGCCCCGCGCTCGACACCATGCCCTGGCAGCCTGTTAGTGACGCCCGAGGCAGGCTAAAATGCGCGCCAATTTAAGCAGGAGGTCCGCAATGGCGCGCAAAAACGCTTTCTACGCTCAGTCCGGTGGTGTCACCGCCGTGATCAACGCATCCGCCGCCGGGGTGATCGAAGCCGCCCGGGAGAACAAGCAGACCATCGGCAAGGTCTACGCCGGCCGCAACGGCATCATCGGCGCCCTCACCGAAGACCTGATCGACACCAGCAAAGAAAGCAAAAGCGGCATTGAAGCGCTCAAGCACACCCCCGGCGGCGCTTTCGGCTCCTGCCGCTACAAGCTCAAGGACCTGGAAAGCTCACGCCGCGAATACGAGCGGCTGATTGAAGTGTTCAAGGCGCACAACATCGGCTACTTCTTCTACAACGGCGGCGGCGACTCCGCCGACACCTGCCTGAAGATTTCCCAGCTGTCGGAAAAAATGGGCTACCCGATCCAGGCCATCCACGTGCCCAAGACCGTCGACAACGACCTGCCGATCACCGACGTCAGCCCGGGCTTCGGCTCGGTGGCCAAATACACCGCCGTGAGCTGCCGCGAAGCGTCCCTGGACGTGGCCAGCATGTGCGCCACCTCCACCAAGGTGTTCGTGATGGAAGTGATGGGCCGCCACGCCGGCTGGATCGCCGCCAGCGCCGGCCTCGCCAAGGACAACCCGGACGACGCCCCGCACATTATCCTGTTCCCGGAAATCGCCTTTGATCAGAAGGCCTTCCTCAAGAAAGTCGACGACACCGTCAAGAAAGTGGGCTACTGCGTGATCGTGGTCTCCGAAGGCGCACGCACCGCCGACGGCACCTTCCTGGCCGACGCCGGCAGCACCGACGCCTTCGGCCACAAACAGCTCGGTGGCGTGGCCCCGGTGCTGGCGCAAATGGTGAAACGCGAGCTGGGCTACAAATACCACTGGGCGGTGAGCGACTATCTACAGAGGGCAGCGCGTCATATCGCCTCCAAAACCGACGTGGATCAGGCCTACGCCGTGGGCCGCGCCGCCGTGGAATTCGCCGTCGCCGGTAAAAACGCGGTGATGCCCACGATTGTCCGCAAGGACACAAAAAAGTACGCCTGGAGCATCGGCGAGGCGCCGCTCAGCAAAGTGGCCAACGTGGAAAAGAAGATGCCGCGCAAGTTCATCAGCAAGGACGGCTTCGGCATCACCCCCTCCGGCCGCGCCTACCTGGAACCGCTGATCGGCGGCGAATCCTATCCGCCTTATAAGAACGGCCTGCCCCAATTCGCCGAACTGAAGCTGGTCGCCGTACCCAAAAAGCTCAACGACGCCTTCGAGGTGTAACCACCTTTGTAGGAGCGGGCCACGCCCGCGAAAGGGTGGCGTTAGCCACCCGGCAGGATCCCAGAGACTTATCAGCCCGGTCTTCAGAAAGGTCTCTGGAATCCTGCGGGGCACCCTTTGCCGGCAAGCGCCGCTTGCCTTTCGCGGGCATGGCCCGCTCCCACAAACCTCTCCCCTCTATCCCTATCTCTACAACCCGTCCTCCCGCCCGAAAGAGAATGCAAGCAATTCTCATTTTGGGTAGAATCCCGCCCGAGAATCACCCATAACGCCAATTCGGGGCCCACCATGCGACATCCTGCTTTCCGGCTTTCCGCGCTCTCCCTTGCCATTCTTGCCAGCGGCGCCTTTCCCAGCGCCTACGCGCAAACCAGCGACAACGAAGGCAGCGGCGGCAATACGCTGGCCCCGGTGGAGGTGCAATCCAGCGCCGACGCGTCCGAGAGCGGTCTGAGCGAAGCCTACGCCGGCGGTCAGGTGGCGGAAGGCGGCAGCGTCGGCATCCTCGGCGCCCAGGACGTGATGGACACCCCCTACAACGTCACCAACTACACCGAGCAGCTGATCGAAGACCAGCAGGCCGCTAGCGTTGGCGAGGTGCTGCTCAACGACCCGGCGGTGCGGGTGGCGCGCGGCTTCGGCAACTACCAGCAGGTGTATCTGGTGCGCGGTTTGCCGATTTATTCCGACGACATTACCTATAACGGCCTGTACGGCTTGCTGCCGCGCCAATACCTGGCGTCGAACTTCATTGAGCGGGTGCAGGTGTTCCGGGGCGCCAACACCTTCCTGAAAGGGGCGGCGCCGGGCGGCAGCGGGCTGGGCGGCGCCGTTAACGTGGTGCCCAAGCGCGCCCCCAACCGCCCGCTTAACCAGGTCACCCTGGGCACGCAAAGCGGCGGCCAGGGCTACGCCGCCGCCGACCTGGCCAACCGCTCCGACGACGGCCGCTTCGGCATTCGTCTGAACGTGGCCCGCCGGGACGGCGACACCGCCGTGGACGGCGAGGAGGCGGAGCTGTCCATGGCGCATATCGGTGTGGATTTCCGCGAGGAAGACTTCCGGGTGTCCGCCGACCTGGGCTTCCAGAAGCACCGCATCGACGGTGGCCAGCCGAACATTACGTTCCGCAATACCGCCGGGAATGTGGTGCCCATCACCGACGCGCCGGACGCCGACGAATCCATCGGTCAGCCGTGGACCTACTCGGATTCCAACGATGTCTTCGGCACATTGCGCGCCGAGTACGATTTCGCCGACAACATTACCGGTTGGGCCGCCATCGGTGCCCGACGCGGCGAAGAAGACTCCATCTTCGCCAATCCCACGGTGGAGAACACCAACGGCGACTACACCGCCAGCCGTTTCGACACCGCCCGGGAGGACACGGTTATCACCGGCGAAACCGGGGTGCGTTTCGACTTCCAAACCGGTGGCATCGGCCACACGGTGAGCGTGTCCGGTTCCCGCTATGAACTGGAATCCAAAAACGCCTTCGCCGGGGGCGGCGGCGTGACCGGCAATATCTACAATCCGACCGACGAACCCCAGCCGGGCTATACCTTCTCAGGCGGCAACCTGGACCACCCGCAGCTGACCGTCAAAACCGAATTCGACAGTATCGCCCTGTCCGACCAGTTATCCATGCTGGAAGAACGTCTTCTGGTCACCCTCGGCGCCCGCTATCAGAACATTCAAGACAAGAGCTACGACTACGGCGGCGGCGCGCGCAATGCGAATTACGACGACAGCGCGCTCACTCCGACTTTGGGCGTCTTGTACAAACTGCGCCCCTCCGTCTCGCTGTACGCCAACTACATCGAAGGCCTGCAGAAGGGCCAAGTGGCACCGGATACGGACAGCAACAATAATCTCGTGCTGAATGGCGGTGAAGCGCTCGAACCCTACGAAACCCAGCAGACCGAAGTGGGCGTGAAATACGACGGCGGCAACCTCGGCGGCAGCGTCTCCGTGTTCCGCAGCGAAAAGCCGATCGCGGGCCTGGACGCCGCGAACGTCTATAAGGTCATCGATGACCAGGAAAACACCGGCGTGGAACTGATGGCCTACGGCAACGCCACGCGGAACCTTACTGTTCTCGGTGGGGTCAGCTTCCTGGACGCGGACGTGGACGGCAACGACGCCATCGGCTCGCCGGACACCCAGGCCAACCTGAACCTGGAATACCGGGTGCCGCAGTTACCGGACCTGGCCGTGGATGGCCGCGTGATCTACACCAGTTCGCAGTACGCGGACGCCGCCAACCAGCAGAAGGTGGATTCCTGGACCCGGCTGGACCTGGGCGCGCGCTACCTGATCGCCCTCGGCGACAGCCAGTTCCTGACCTTGCGCGGTCGGGTGGAGAACGTTACCGGTGAAGACTACTGGGCCTCCACCGGCGGCTTCCCGGGCGCCGGTTACCTGACCCTCGGCGCGCCGCGCACGGTGCTGGTGTCCGCCACGCTGGACTTTTAAACGACAACTCAGGCGCTCCGGTTCAAGCCGGGGCGCTCAGGCAGTCAAACATGCAACAGAGCACCATCCGCGCCTGGTCGGCGGTACACAAATGGACCAGCCTGATCTGCACGGCGTTTATATTGATGTTGTGCCTGACCGGTCTGCCGCTGATTTTTCACGATGAAATCGACGCGGCGCTGGACGACAGCGAATGGCAACCGGCCAACCCGGGCGGCCCGCTGCTGTCGCTGGACCGCATGCTAGGCGCGGCGCTCGAGAACCGGCCGGATCACGTGCCGCTGTTCATGAGCTTCGACACCGACCGGCCGGTGGTAAACGTCACCAGCGGGCCGACGCCGGACGCCGCCGACGGCGAGATGCACTTCGCCTCTTTCGACCGCACCAGCGGCGAGCTGGTCCCCGGCCACCACGAAGGCGGCGTGATGGATTTCATCCTGCAGCTTCATACGGACATGTTCCTGGGCCTGCCCGGCATGCTGTTCCTGGGCGCCATGGGGTTTCTGCTGTTCATCGCTATCGTGTCCGGCGTGGTGCTGTACGCGCCGTTCATGCGCAAGCTGGATTTCGGCACCCTGCGCACCGAGCGCTCCAAACGTATTAAATGGCTCGACTATCACAACCTGCTGGGCGTGGTGACCGTTGCCTGGCTCACCGTGGTGGGGCTCACCGGCGTGGTGAACACACTCTCCACGCCCATCGTGGACACCTGGCGCACCCAGGCCCTGGCCGACCTCACCGAAGGCTATGAGGACGCCCCGGTGCCCACCCCGGGCGAAATGGCCTCGCTGGACCGCGCCGTGACCCAGGCCGAGGACGCGGCCCCGGATATGACCCTGCAGTTCGTCGCCTTCCCCGGCGGCGGCTGGTCCACCGACCACCACTTCGCGATCTTCCTGCACGGCAACACATCGCTGACCGAGCACATCATCACCCCGGCCCTGGTGGACGCCCGCAGCGGGGAGTTCGCCGACATGCGCGAAATGCCCTGGTACAACAAAACCCTGTCGCTGTCCGGGCCGCTGCATTTCGGCGACTACGGCGGTCTGCCGCTGAAAATTCTCTGGGCGGTGCTGGATGTGATCACCATCGTGGTGCTGGTTACCGGCCTCTACCTGTGGGTGGCACGCCGCCGCGCCAGCCCGGCCCGCGCCCAAAACGGCGCCGCCGTGCCGGTACAGCCCGCCGGAGGCAAACCCTGATGGACCCGCAACCCGTCAAACACCGCAAGACACGCTGGCAGATCTTCGCCGCGCCAACGCTGATCGCGCTGCTGAGCCTGGTCGGCCTGCTGGCCGCCCTGCTCGGCAACGGCGTCTTCGACTGGGTATCCTGGGTGGGCCTGGCGGCGCCGCTGGTGATTGTCGGCTGGGCCATGAAGGCCCGGCGGCGCTGAGCACCACCGAGCGGCGCACATTTCAGCGGCGAAAGTTCGAGTACAAGCTCAGGCCGGTAACCGTCGCCAGGATCAATACCAGACCCAGAATTTGCGTCAGGGCCAGGGTTTCCGCCAGCACCAGCACGCCGAACAACGAGGCCGTGACGGGCTCGACCATGGCCACGATCGCCGCCAGGGTGGGCGCGGTGCGCTTCAGGCCCACCACGTAAAACGCGAACGACAACCCCGCGCCCAGCACCCCGAGCAGCGTGAACAACCACCACTGCGGTGCGTTCAATACCGCCACCGCCTGCGCCGTATCACTCACCCCGAACAGAATCACCACGGCGCAGAACAGTGCGATGGAAAGCACGGCCTGGGGGCTGCCGTGGCCGGCGGCGTACTTGAAACCGTAGATAAAGGCGCTGTAGGACAGCCCCGCCAACAGCCCGAAGCCGATGCCCGCCGCCGTCACCTTGCCCGCATCCACGTTGTAAAGGCGGGTAAGCAGCACAATACCCAGCATCACCAAGGCAATCGCCAGCCACTTTACCGGAGTGGCACGTTCGAGTTTTAAACCGAACGCCACCAGGTAGACGAACACCGGCGCTGAATACATCAATGTCGCCGCCACCGCCACACCACCTTCCGCGATACTCAGGAAGTAGAAGGTAAAATTACCCGCCACCCCCAGGCCGGCCAGCACGGCCCATAGCCATAACCGGGGGCGCCTCATCCCGTTGCCGCCGGGGCGGATCACCAGGTAAACACCGACCAGCAGCAGCCCGACCGCCGCCCTGTAAAAGGACACCACCGAGGCGTCCCAGCCCTGCTCGATCAGTATTCCGGCGATGCCGCCTGAGACGCCCCAACACAGCGCCGCCAACGCCACCAACACCAGGCCGACGCCTGGAGCCGACTGTCCGCTCCGCATAACCACTCCCGTCCTTGGTAGCCGGTGCGCGCCGGGTTACAACAAACCGGCGTATCGCTAACATCACACTATGAAAACATTGATTGTGGCACTGGTAACAGCGGTGCTGATCACACTGGCACCAGGCAAGGGGCGCGCTAGCGACGACACCGCGACCGTACTGGTGGTGCGCCACCGCTGGCACACCGGCATCGTGCTGCCGGCGGATCGGCTGACGCCGCCGCTGGCGTTTCTGAGCGAGGCATTCGGTGAGCCCGCCTGGTACGAAATCGGCTGGGGCGATAACGACTTCTATCGCCGCACAGACAACCTCTGGCTGCTGGGCAAGGCACTGCTCTGGCCCACCGAGGCGGTGCTGCATGTGGTCGGGCTGGATAAGCACCCGGCGGACCTGCCGAACAGCGATGTGCAGGCACTGTGTCTGTCAGCCAAAGGTCTGAGGCGGTTGCAGGCCGCCCTGGCCGAGGATTTCAAACTGGACGCCGACGGCCGGCCGATAGCGGCGGACCCGGGCCTGTACGGCGACAGCCGCTTCTTTCCCGCACGCGGGAATTTCTGGTTCGGCCGCACCTGCAATACCTGGACCGCCCAGCGGCTGCACGATGGCGGTGTGGACATCCGCACTTTCATGACCTTGCGCGCCAAGAGCGTTATGACGCAGATTCGTGATCACGGCCAGGCCGGTGCCTGCCCGAAGTAGGTCGCGGTCTTTGTGGGAGCGGGCCCCGCCCGCGAAAGGGCGACTTGTCGCCCGGCAGGATGCCAGAGGCATTTATCGAGGCCTCTGGTATCCTGCCGGCCGGCGTGGCCGGCCTTTCGCTTGCAGGCAAGCTCCCACAAAGCAGGCTTCGCAGCACCCCGAGCACCAAGGAGAAACAATCGATGCGGAATGTGTGCGTGTATTGCGGGTCCAGCCCGGGGCGGCGGGAGGACTATGTGGTGGCGGCGCGGGCCTTCGCCCGCGAGCTGGTGGCGCGGGGCATGGGCCTGGTCTACGGCGGCGCCAGCGTCGGCGTCATGGGCGCGGTGGCGGACGCGGTGCTGGCCGAGGGCGGCCGGGTCACCGGCGTGATCCCGCAGGCCCTGCAGGAAAAAGAGCTGGCGCACCCGGGCCTTACCGAGCTGCACGTGACCGGCTCCATGCACGAGCGCAAGACACGCATGGCCGAGCTGGCGGACGGCTTCGTCGCCATGCCCGGCGGCGTCGGCACGCTGGAAGAACTGTTCGAAATCTGGACCTGGGCGCAGCTGGGTTGGCACCACAAGCCCTGCGCGCTGCTTAACGTGGCCGGCTACTACGACGGTCTGGGCACCTTCCTCGACCACGCCACCGAAGAGGAATTCCTGCGCCCGAACCATCGCGGCATGCTGATCGTGGAATCCGAACCGGCGGCGCTGCTCGACCGCATGGCCGCTTACCAGCCGCCCCAGTCCAAGCAATGGGTGAAGAAAGACGATTTGTGACGGGCTGTGGGGGCGGTTCTTTGTGGGAGCGGGCCCTGCCCGCGAAAGGTGGCGACAGCCACCGGCTGGATACCAGAGAGGTCTTCAATAACCGCCGTTAAAGGCCTCTGGGATCCTGCCGGCCGGCAAGCCGGCCTTTCGCGGGCAAGGCCCGCTCCCACAGCCCGATCCTACAAGTCGCGGTCTTTCCGGGCGTGGTCGAGCAGGTCGTCGACGTATTCCTGTTCTTCGTGGAGGTCGTCGGCGGTGGCCGGGGCGGCGGGCAGTATTTGATTCAGGATCACCGCCACCAGACCGCACAGGCTGATGCCCTGCAGGGTGAACTCACCATTGCCCATCACCATGCCGCCGATGCCGAAGATCAGCGTCACCGCCACAATCACCAGGTTGCGCTGGGCGTGCAGATCCACCCGCGCCTTGATCAGCGTATTCATCCCGACGCTGGCGATGGAGCCGAACATCAGAATCAGGATGCCGCCCATCACTGGCGTAGGGATGCTCTGCAGCAACAGGCCGACCTTACCGATGAACGCCAGGCTGATGGCGAACACCGCGGTCCAGGTCATCACCACCGGGTTGAACACCTTGGTGAGCATCACCGCGCCGGTCACTTCCGAATAGGTGGTGTTGGGCGGGCCGCCGAACAGGGCGGCGGCCATGCTGGCGATGCCGTCCCCGGTGAGGGTGCGATGCAGGCCGGGCTTTTTGATGTAGTCCTTGCCGGTGACGTTGCTGATCGCCAGCACGTCACCGACGTGCTCGATGGCCGGGGCCAGCGCCACCGGCACCATGAACAGGATCGCCGGCCAATGGAAAGTGGGCGCCACGAAGTCCGGCACCGCCAGCCAGCGCGCCTGCTGGACGGCGCCGAAATCCACCATGCCCAGAGCCAGCGCGGCCAGATAGCCGACCACCACACCGCACAGAATCGGCAGCAGCCGGAACAGCCCGTGGGCCAGGGTCGCCACCAACATGGTGGTGAGCAGCGCCACCATCGACACCAGCAGCGCCTCGCCGTAGGGAAACACCCGTTCGGCGCCGTTGCCGGTCAGCCCCATGGCGAAGTTCACCGCCGTGGGCGCCAGACTGAGCCCAATCACCATGATGATCGGCCCGGTGACCACCGGCGGCATCAGCCGGTGCAGGAAGCCCGGGCCGCGCCATTTCACCAAAGCGCCTAGCACCACATAGACCACGGCGGTGCAGAACAGCGCGCCCATGGTGGCGGGAATGCCCCACTGTTCGACGCCGTGGGCGATGGGCGCCACGAACACGAACGACGAGGCCAGGAACACCGGCACCGACCGCCGCGTAATCCACTGAAACAGCAGGGTGCCGAGCCCGGCGGTGAACAGCGCCACGCTCGGGTCCAGGCCGGTGAGCAGGGGCATCAGCACCATGGCGCCGAACGCCACGAACAGCATTTGCGCGCCGATCAGAATATTCATTTGGTGCCGAAGATCTTGTCGCCGGCGTCGCCCAGGCCGGGGACGATATAGCCGTCCTCGTTGAGGCCCGTGTCCACGGACGCGGTGTAGAGCGTCACGTCCGGGTGCGCCTCGTGGACGCGGCGGATGCCCTCCGGCGCCGCCACCAGCACCAGGGCGCGAATCTGGCTGCAACCGGCCTTCTTGAGCATATCGATGGTCGCTACCATGGAGCCGCCGGTAGCCAGCATCGGGTCGACCACCAGGGCCAGGCGCTCCTCCAGACCGTGGGCCAGCTTCTCGAAATAGACCACCGGCTCCAGGGTCTCTTCGTTGCGGTAGAGCCCCACCACGCTGACCTTGGCGCTGGGAATCAACTCCAGCACGCCGTCCAGCATGCCGATACCGGCGCGCAGAATCGGCACCACGGTCACTTTCTTACCCTTGATGCGCTGGGCCGGCACCGGCCCCATCCAGGTGTCCACCTGGTAGTTTTCCAGTAACAGGTCACTGGTAGCCTCGTAGGTCAAAAGACTGGCCACTTCCGCGGTGAGCTGGCGGAAACTGCGGGTGCTCAGGTACTTTTGCCGCAGCAGTCCCAGCTTGTGCTTGACCAGGGGATGTGCAATTTCATGGACATTCATGGTGAAGGGCTCCTCGTACCGACGCGCGCGCATTGTACCCGCCACGCCGCCGGGAGGCACCGTCCGGTACGACTTTCGGCGATTAGCCAGGCGGGCCGCGCGGTTGCTATAATCCGCGCCCGTTCATACAGGGCACCGCCACGGTCCCTGCCCGATGACCCAATCGCTTAAAGGACAGACCATGGATTTTGCAAAGGTACCCGCCGGGAAAGACGTTCCCGAAGATATCTACGTCGCCATTGAGATCCCGGCCAACGCCGACCCGATCAAATACGAGATCGACAAGGACAGCAATGCCATCTTCGTCGACCGTTTCATGGCCACGCCCATGTTCTATCCGGCCAACTACGGGTACATCCCCAACACCCTGTCCGAAGACGGCGACCCGCTGGACGTGCTGGTAGTCACCCCCTACCCGGTGGTGCCCGGCTCCGTGATCCGTTGCCGCCCGGTGGGCGTTCTCAACATGACCGACGAAGCCGGCAAAGACGCCAAGCTGGTGGCGGTGCCCCACACCAAGCTCACCAAGCTCTATGACGACGTCAAGGAAATCACCGACCTGCCCGAGCTGCTGCTGGCGCAGATCAAGCACTTCTTCGAGCACTACAAAGAGCTGGAAGCCGGCAAATGGGTGAAAGTGGACGGCTGGGCCGACGCCGCCGCCGCCAAGGAAGAGATCCTGAAATCAGTCGCGGCCTTCGAGAAGAAATAACCGCCTGTTGAAGCTTGCCTTGTAGGAGCGGGCCCCGCCCGCGAAAGGGTGGCGTTAGCCACCCGGCGGGATACCAGAGACGCTGTTTTTTTGCCGTTTATAAAGGCCTCTGGGATCCTGCCGGGAGCTTCGCTCCCTTTCGCGGGCAGGGCCCGCTCCCACAAATCGCTCCCAAAAATCCCGCCTTTCTCTAGATCCCTTCCCGGTATTCCCTCGGTGTCTTGCCGCTCCAGCGTTTGAAGGCGCGGGAGAAATTGGCGACGTCGTTGTAGCCCAATGCGTAGGCGACTTCGCTGATTCGTGTGCCGCGCTCCCCCAGCAACTTGCAGGCTTGCCGATAGCGCGCCTCGTCCTGTAACTGTCGATAGGTGAGATCCGCTTGCTGCAGGTGACGCTTGAGCGTGCGCGGGGAGGTGGCCAGCCGCTCGGCCATGTCGGCGAGCTCCGGCAGGGGCGCTTCGTGATCCCGCAGCACGGCGCGCACCCGTTCCGGCAACGGCCCTTCCTGATTGGCGCGCCAGCGCCGGAATTCCAGTTCGCACTGCTCCCGGGCCAGGGCTTCCGCCTGCGGGTCGGCCAACCTCGGCCGCGCCGCCAGCAACGCTTCGGAGACGATCAGCGCGTCCCGCGCCTGGCCGTAGTGGACCGGCACCGGCACCGCTTTGCGCAAGGCCTCGGCGTGGGGCGGCGGCGCGCCCTGGAAGTGCACCTCCGCGCCCTCCGGGCTGGCTTCCAGCAGTTGCTCCAGCATGTACACGAAACCGATCACCATGGCTTCGATAACGAAGCTTTGTATCGGCCCGGGGTCGAAGTCGGTACGGAAGCTGAGCGCCTGGCGCCGCTCGGCCAGCGGCACCCGCTCCACGCTCAGAAACGGCGCGCGCAGCCCCAGATAGCGGCGCGCCGCCTCCAGGCCGTCCTCCATGGTGGGGCTGGACAGCGCCAGCAATCCCACCGGCCCATGCAGCGTGATGCGCATGGCGCGGGCATAGCGAAACCCCAGGCCGGCCTCACCGACCAGCGCCAGCGCCGCCTCGGCGGCGGCGTCCGCCTGCTCCAGGGGCAGCCGGTACTCCGAATCCAGCAGCTGCTCACGCTTAAGGCCCAGCGTCTTCAACAGCACCGCCGGGTTGTGCCCCAGATCACGGAGGACATCGCACAGCAGCACCACATAGATGCCGGGAATACCGGGGGTGAACCAGGTCCGGCCTGAAACGACCACAGGTTGGCCCTCCACAACAAGACGGGAAGGCACGACTGGACCATAGTTGTTGACATCAATCAATGGCAGAAACCCCGGAGTCGCCATGAAACTGCTTTCCCGTTCCCGTCGCGCCGTTCAGCGTTTGCCGATCCGGCCGCGCCGCATGAACTTCCGTTTCAAAGGCCTGGAGAACACCCGCTACTGGTTCGACGACGATCCGGTGCTGACCCATTTCATGAACGTGCTGTCGGTGACCTTCCCGGACGGCGAGCGCTTCTTCGTGGACGCGGTGCGCGCCTTCCGTGACCGGGTCGACGACCCGCAGCGCCAGAAGGACATCTCCGGCTTTATCGGCCAGGAAGCGATGCACTCCCTGGAGCATCAGGCGTTCAACGATCTGGTGTCCGGCAAGGGCTATGAAGGGCTGGTGGAAAAGGCCCTGGGCGTCACCCAACGCCTGCTCGCCGGCGGGCGCAAGCACCTCAGCGCCGAGGAGCAACTGGCCGCCACCGCCGGCCTGGAGCACATCACCGCGATCCTCGCCGACACCATTCTGCGACGCGGCGACATGGTGGAAAAAATGGACCCGTCGGTGCGTGATTTGTGGGTGTGGCACTCCATTGAGGAGACCGAGCACAAAGCGGTGGCCTTCGATCTGTACCAGGACGTGGACGGCGGCTACTGGCGCCGCCAGCGCACCTTTTTCACCGGCACCGCCTATCTAATCGGTTTCAGCGCCTACTTCACCTGGCAGTTCCTCAAGCAGGACGGCGTCAACCGCCAGCCGCTGACCCTGGCCAAGGGCCTGTGGAAGATGTTTGGCTACCGGGGCGTGGTGAGCGGGGCCATCCCAGCCTGGTTCCAATACCTGCGCCCGGATTTCCACCCCTGGCAGGACGACAACACCCACCTGTTGGATGAGTGGCGCGCCACCCTGCCCGAGCCGGCGGTGTCCGCCGCGGCCTGATCCGGTCCGCGAAAAAAATGGACAGCGGAAAACCGCCCCTTCATCCTTTGGGGCGGTTTTCAGCGTCAGGCGGACCCATGACTTCGGACAACGACCCCACTTCCAACCTACCCTCCGGCAGGGACCGGCTGTTCGCGGAACAGGACCGGGCGATCAGTGATTTCGATTTCGGCGAGAGCACCGCCCGGGTGTTCGACGACATGCTCGACCGCAGCATCCCCCAGTATGGCGAGCTGCAACGCATGATCGGCGAGCTGGCCGGCGAATTCGCCACCCCCGACTCGCGGGTCTACGACCTGGGTTGCTCCACCGGCCTCACCCTGAAAAGCCTGGACCGCACCGTGGACGCCGGCGCCACCCTGGTGGGCGTGGACTCTTCCCCGGCAATGCTGGACAAAGCCCGAGAGCACCTCAGCGGCCAGCACCAGGCCGGCCGCCTGCGGCTGGAACACGCCGACCTGAACGACGGCATCCGTATTGAAAAGGCGTCCGTGGTGGTGCTCAACCTGACCCTGCAGTTCGTGCGCCCGCTCAATCGGGAAAGCCTGCTGCGTTCGATCATCGAGGGGCTCAACCCGGGCGGGGTGTTGATCCTGGTGGAAAAGGTGCTGGGCAGCGACGCCCTGCTCAACCGGCTTTGGATCAAGCTCTACTACGACATGAAAAAGCGCAACGGCTACTCGGAAACCGAGATCGCCAAGAAGCGGGAGGCGCTGGAGAACGTGCTGATTCCCTACCGCCCGGACGAGAACATCAAGATTCTCGCCCGCAACGGCCTGGATAACGTGGACATGTTCTTCAAGTGGTACAACTTCGCGGGGTTTTTGGGGGTGAAGGCATAGCGAGCGCCGTGCCGGCCATCCCTGGCGATGGGCCGTGCCATTAGAGGGCCCGGCCCGGCCGTCCCTGGCCGGTCTAAATCGCGCTGCGAAGCAGTGCTTCGGTCGCGATTTACCCCTCCTGCAGAAGCTTGCGCAAGTCGACCAGTGACGCGTTGGCGCGGGTGATGTAGTTGGCCATCACCAGGGAATGGTTGGCGAACAGCCCGAAGCCGGAACCATTGAGAATCACCGGGCTCCACAGGGTCTGCTGGGTGGCTTCCAGTTCGCGCACCATCTGCCGGAAGCTGACGGTGGCGTTCTTGCGGCGCAGCACGTCGGCGAAATCCACCTCCACCGCGCGCATCAACTGCACCAGCGCCCAGGACGCGCCGCGCGCCTCGTAGAAGACATTGTCGATCTCCATCCAGTCGGTCTTAACAAAGCGCTCCTCCTTATCCAGTTGACCCACCGGGGTGTCGTTGTCGGTGTTCAGCTGGGTACGGCCGACGCTCTGGCTGAGGCTCAGACTCAAGGACCCGAGCCGGTTCTGCACTTCGTTGAGCCAGTAGTTGAGGTTGTCGGCGCGGGCGTAGAACTGGGCGCTGCCGTCCTGGCGGCGCAACGCCTCCAGGTAGTTTTCCAGCGCACGGATGCCGCGCCGGTATTCGCTTTCGGTGGCCGGCATGGCCCAGCTTTCCGCATCGAAGTTGAACTGCGGCTCGGCGATCGCCAGGAACGGGTCTTCCTGACTCTGCGATTGAGAGCGGCTCATGTCGCGGCGCATCACCCGGGTCACGTCACGCAATTGCACCAACACGCCGAACTCCCAGGACGGCATATTATCCAGCCACAGGCGGTGCGGCAGCATGTCGTTGCTGAGGTAACCGCCAGGCTTGTCCAGCAGCGTGCTGGCCACGTGTATCACTTCCCGGGTCATGGTCTCCCCGGCCACCGCGCCGTCGCGGCGGTTCACTTCCGACAGGTCCGGCTCCCAGCTCCAGTACCAGCCCAGCGCCACGTCCACCAGCAGCAGAATCGCCAGCAGCCACAGCAGGCCTTTCCAGATACGGTTGTTCCTGGGGTCCAGCAGGGTATCCCCGACCTTTTGTCCGAATTTGTCGTCCGTCATTATCGTTCCCGAGTGTCGTCGTATCCCACGAGGCTACCAGAGTAACGTCAAGCAGCGGCGAAGGGCGACCTACGCAACGTTTAGTTTTGCGTCGCCGGGCCGCGGCGGCGAGAATGACGCGCTAGTGGTCCATGCGGCTAACCTTAACCCGGCGCTAATCCAGGCTCCGGCATACTTGTGCGGTGTTTTTCCCGGCGCCTCCGGGAACCCGGCCTCCGGTCCGGTATCGAAAGGCTGTATCCAGTGGGAGGAATAGATGACGTTGACTCTGCGCATGCTGATCGCGGTGATGGGGCTCGCTTTGAGCGCGGTCGCCCCGGCGCTGTCCCTGGGCGGTGGCGATAGCCCGTTCGGTAGCGACGACGCGCGCCTGCCCAATGTGGACGAAGCGATCCAGGTGGTGCCCGACGCGGACTGGGACCGCCAGCAGCTGCTGGTCAGCTTCAGCATGCTCGACCGGGTCTATCTCTACCGCCATCGCCTCGACTTCACCCTGCGCGACGCCAACGGCAACCTGCTGGACGATTTCGACGACCTGGAACTGCCCCCCGGCGAGGCCAAGACCGACGAAATCTACGGCGACGTAAACGTCTACTTCGGCCAGCTCGACGTGCGCCTGCCGCTGGACAGCGTGCCCCTGGCCGACACCGAGCTGGAGGTGCACTACCAGGGCTGTATCGAAGACAAGCTGTGCTACCCGCCGGAGGTACGCACCTTCTCGTTCAGCGCGCCCGGGCCGGAGCGCGCCCCGGCGGCCGGCGCCCCGGCGGCGACCGGCGAGCCCCGCGACGACGAGGACGACTTCTTCAGCATTCTGCTCTCCGAGGACGCCAACGCCTTTAACAGCTGGATGCACGACCGCAATCTGGGCCTGATCGTGGTGCTGTTCTTCGCCGGCGGCCTGCTGCTCGCCTTTACCCCCTGCGTGTTTCCCATGGTGCCGATCCTGTCCGGCATCATCGCCGGGCAAAGCGATTCCAGCGCGCGCCGCGGCTTTATACTCAGTTGCGCCTATGTGCTCGGCGTGGCGGTGCCCTACACCCTGGCCGGCCTGCTGGTGGCGGTGTTCGGCGCCGGCCTCAACCTGCAGTTTTTGCTCCAGCAGCCGGCGGCCATCCTCACCAGCGTGGTGATCTTCGTGCTGCTGGCCCTGTCCATGTTCGGGCTCTATGAGCTTCAGTTGCCCGAACGGCTGCGCAACCGCCTTAACAACGCCGGCCCCAGCGGCCGCGGCGGCTTGGGCGGCGCGGTGTTGATGGGTGTGATTTCCGCCCTGGTGGTCTCCCCCTGCGTCACCCCCATCCTGGCCGGCGCGTTGCTCTATGTAGCGGGTACCGGCGACGCGGCCACCGGCGCCGCCTCGCTGTTCGCCCTGGCCCTGGGCATGGGCGTGCCGCTGATCCTCTTCGGCACCGGCGGCGGCCATTTCCTGCCCCGCGCCGGCCAGTGGATGGAAGACATCAAACGCTTCTTCGGGGTGGTGATGCTGGGCGTCGCCATCTGGCTGCTCGACCGTATTGTCAGCGACACCCTGACCCTGGCGTTCTATGGCCTGCTGCTGGCGGTGTACGGCGTGCAACTGGGCGCCCTGGAGCCGGTCCGCGAAGGCGGCTCACGCCTGAAGCGGGGCCTCGCCCTGGTGCTGGCCCTGTACGGCGCGATCATGGTGGTGGGCGCCGCCGGCGGCGGCAGCGACCCCTGGCAACCGCTCAAACCCCTCACCCAGAGCCCGTCCGAAAGCAGCGCCCAGGCCGGCGGCGACAACCCCGCCGCCGCCACGGACGACGCCCAGCACGGCCCCTGGATCGACGTGGACGGCCGTCAGGGCCTACGCGACGCCCTGGCGCGCTCCGCCGACGCGGACAAACCGGTGCTGGTGGATTTCTTCGCCGAGTGGTGCGTCGCCTGCAAGGTCATGGAAGACACCACCCTCAGCGACTCGCGTGTCCTGGACGCCATGGGCAACTACGACCTCTACCGGGTCGACATCACCGAAATCAACCAGGAAAACCAGAACATCATGGCCGACTACGACATCTTCGGCCTGCCCAGCTTCGTATTCTTCGCCCCCGACGGCGAGGAAATCCCCGAATCCCGAGTCCTCGGCGAGATGGACAGCGAGCGCTTCCTGAAGCACCTGGAGCGCCGCGTGACGCCCCACCTCTGAGCGAGGGCACCTGCAGCGCCTCTGGTATCCAGCCGGGTGGCTGGCGCCCCCTTTCGCGGGCGGGGCCCGCTCCCACAAGGCCTGCCCCCACCAAGACCGCTCGCTGGAGGGACCAGACGTTTACTCGGACCCGTGGCGGCGGCCTCTCCGCACCAGCGAGGTGCCGGGCACCGTATTTGGCCAGGGACGGCCAAATCCGAGCCTACACGGATGTACTCGTGGCGTGTCCTGGGCAGCCCTGCCCGGCACCTCGCCCCGCTGGAGAGCCCAGTCGACCCTACATGTAACCAATGGTGTAAAGTCCTTTTTTCCTTCATGAGATACCCTTAGACTCCCAAATATAGGGAAAGCCGGGGTAAAACTGGCTTTTTGCCACACGTTCAACGCAGATAACGACAAATTCAGGGGTATACGCCTTGGCTAGCATCCTCGTCCTGCACGGGCCCAACCTGAACCTGCTGGGCCGCCGCGAGCCGGACCAGTACGGCGCCGCCACCCTGGCGGAGATCGATCAGGCACTGATGGACCAGGCCGCCGAGGCCGGCCACCACCTGCAGCATCTGCAAAGCAACGCCGAGTACGAACTGATCGAACGCCTCCACGGCGCCCCCGCGGAAGGCATCGATTTCATTGTGTTCAACCCGGCCGCGTTCACCCACACCAGCGTGGCGCTGCGCGACGCTCTGCTGGCGGTGCGGATTCCGTTCATCGAGGTGCACCTTTCCAACGTACACCGCCGTGAAAGCTTCCGGCACCACTCTTACTTCTCCGACATCGCCGAGGGCGTCATTTGCGGGCTGGGCGCCACCGGCTACCGGCTGGCGCTGGCCGCCGCTCTGGAAAAACTGGATCAGGCACAGGAATGAGCATGGACATTCGAAAAATCAAGAAGCTGATCGAACTGCTGGAAGAGTCCGGCATTGAAGAACTGGAAATTCAGGAAGGCGAGGAATCCGTACGCATCAGCCGTGGCAGCCGCCACGCCGCGCCGGTGTACGCCCCGCAACCGGCGGCTCCCGCGCCCGCACCGGCGGCCCCGGCTCCGGAAGCGGCGGCACCCGCCCAGGACGACACCCCCAGCGGCCACATCGTGCGCTCGCCGATGGTCGGCACCTTCTACCGGTCGCCGTCCCCGGGCGCCGCGTCCTTCGTGGAAGTGGGCCAGAAAGTGAAAGCCGGCGACGTGCTGTGCATCGTCGAGGCGATGAAGATGATGAATCAGATCGAGGCGGACAAGTCCGGCACCATCGACGCCATTCTCGTGGAGGACGGCGAGCCGGTGGAATTCGACCAGCCCCTGTTCTCCATCGTTTAACGGGGGTTGCCCATGCTGGAAAAAGTACTGATAGCCAACCGAGGCGAGATCGCCCTGCGGATTCTGCGCGCCTGCAAGGAAATGGGCATTCGCACCGTGGCGGTGTATTCCAAAGCCGACCGGGATCTGATGCACGTGCGCCTGGCGGACGAAGCCGTCTGCATCGGTCCGGCCCCGTCGGTGAATTCCTACCTGAACATCCCGGCGATCATCAGCGCCGCGGAGGTCACCGACGCCGACGCCATTCACCCCGGCTATGGTTTCCTGGCGGAAAACGCGGATTTCGCCGAGAGCGTCGAACGTTCCGGCTTTATCTTTATCGGGCCGCGCGCGGAAACCATCCGCCTGATGGGCAATAAAGTCTCCGCCATCGAAGCGATGAAAAAAGCCGGCGTGCCCACCGTGCCCGGCTCCAGCGGCTCGGTGGGCGACGACGCCGACGCGGCGCTGATGATGGCCGAGGAAATCGGCTACCCGGTGATCATTAAAGCCGCCTCCGGCGGCGGCGGGCGCGGCATGCGCGTGGTGGAAAGCCGCGACCAGCTGCTCAACGCCATTACCCTGACCCGCTCGGAAGCCAAGAACGCCTTCGGCGACGCCACCGTCTACATGGAAAAGTTTCTGCAGAAACCCCGCCATGTGGAGATTCAG
>JBELJS010000006.1:0-87737 GCA_042090255.1 Alcanivorax sp.
CTTCGTAGTCGTTGAAGTCATGGGCCGGGGTGATCTTCACGCAGCCGGACCCGAAATCCGGGTCCACGTAGTCGTCGGCGATAATCGGGATGTCGCGGTCCGCCAACGGCAAATGCACGGTCTGGCCGATCAGATCCTTATAACGCGGGTCTTCGGGGTGCACCGCCACGGCGGTGTCGCCGAGCATGGTT
The DNA here is from genome assembly GCA_042090255.1 of Alcanivorax sp. Lineage (GTDB taxonomy): Bacteria > Pseudomonadota > Gammaproteobacteria > Pseudomonadales > Alcanivoracaceae > Alloalcanivorax. The sequence goes on from JBELJS010000006.1 coordinate 192, forward strand.
TCCGGGCGGGTGGTGGCCACCACCAGGTGCCCCGAACCGTCGGAAAGCGGATAGCGGAAGTGCCACATGTGGCCCTGTTCTTCGCGGTTTTCCACTTCCAGGTCGGAGATCGCGGTGTGCAGCGCCGGGTCCCAGTTCACCAGACGTTTTCCGCGGTAGATCAAGCCCTCGCTGTGCAGGCGTACGAACACCTCGCGTACCGCGTTGGACAGGCCGTCGTCCATGGTGAAGCGTTCCCGGGACCAGTCCACGCTGCTGCCCATACGGCGCAGCTGCTGGGTGATGGTGCCGCCGGATTCCGCTTTCCATTCCCAGACTTTTTCCAGGAAGCGTTCGCGGCCCAGTTGGTGGCGGTCGGTGCCTTCCGCCGCCAGGCGGCGCTCCACCACCATCTGGGTGGCGATGCCGGCATGGTCGGTGCCCACCTGCCAGAGCGTATTGCGGCCTTGCATGCGGCGATAGCGCACCAAGGTGTCCATGATGGTGTCCTGGAAGGCGTGCCCCATGTGCAGGCTGCCGGTCACATTCGGCGGCGGAATCATCATCGCGAAGGATTCGCCCTCGCCGGAGGGGCGAAAATGGCCTGCCTCTTCCCAGGTCTGGTACCAGGCCTGCTCGATGCTGTCGGGTTGGTAGGTTTTATCCATGATCTCCGCTGTCTTCACCGCAAAAACGAAGGGCGAATTATAGCGAAAGGGGGCGCCGCCGTCGCGCTCCGTGGCGGCGCCGTCGGGCCGAAGGGTGTTTCAGAGGCGGTGGCTCTGAATCTGAAAGCCCCGGTCGCGGTAAAAGCGGAAACGGGCCCGGCCCGCCTCGCGCAGCGGCCCGTCGCCGGTGATCATTTCCGCCACCCGCTGGAAACGGGTGGCGAAGTCCGGCACCTCCGGCGCCAGGTTGATCAGCACATCATGGTGGTCGCCGGGATCGTCCCCGTGGCCCACCACCACCGGTGTGTCCGCCGCCGGTGCCGGGGTGCCGGCCACCGGAATGCCGGCCACCGGGGTGCCGCCCAAATCGTGGGGCAGAAAGCCGGTGGCCGGCTGTGCCCAGAAGGCGGCGTCCACCTCGCGGGCATGGGCGTCGTCCCGGCAGTGCACATAAATGCGCCGCGACTGCCGCCAGGCTTTCTCCGCGATGCGGCGGGCGAGGGCGGTTTGCACGCCTTCGCCCGCCTGTTCGGTGATGTAGAACAGTATTTCCGTCAAAGGGTCAGCCTTTACGCTCCGCCAGATTGATCAGGTAGCGGGTCAGCATCGGCACCGGCCGGCCGGTGGAGCCCTTCTCCTTGCCGCCGCTGTTCCAGGCGGTGCCGGCGATGTCCAGGTGCGCCCATTTCACGTCGCGGGCAAAGCGGTGCAGGAAGCAGGCCGCGGTGATCGAGCCGCCTTTGGGGCCGCCGATGTTCTGCATGTCCGCGAACGGGCTGTCCAGCTGGCTCTGGTAGTCCTCCCACAGCGGCATCGGCCAGCCCCGGTCACCGGTGTCCCGGCCGGCTTCCAGCAGCGCCTCGCTGAGCGCGTCGTCGTTGCTGTACACCGCCTGGGCGTGGCTGCCCAGCGCCATCACGCAGGCCCCGGTCAGGGTGGCCACATCAATCACCGTGTGCGGCTTGTGCTTCTGCTGCACGTAGGTGAGGGCGTCGCACAGCACCAACCGGCCCTCGGCGTCGGTATTGAGAATCTCCACGGTCTGGCCGGACAGGGTTTTGACGATATCCCCGGGACGGGTGGCTTCGCCATCAGGCATGTTTTCCGCCGCGGCGACCACCGCCACCAGATGAATCGGCAGACCCAGCTCGCACACGGTTTTCATCGCCCCGAACACGCTCGCGGCGCCGCCCATGTCGTACTTCATTTCGTCCATGCTGGCGCCGGGTTTCAGGGAAATGCCGCCGGTATCGAAGGTGATGCCCTTGCCGACCAGGGACACCGGCTTGCCGGCCGCGCCCTTGTAGTCCATCACGATCAGGCAGCCCTTGCGGCTGCTGCCCTGGGACACGGCGCAAAAGGCGCCCATGCCCATTTTTTCCGCCTGGGCGTGGCTGATCACCTTCACGGACAGTTTTTTCTCGTAATCCTTGCCGAGCTGGCGGGCGCGCTTGGCCAGGTACTCCGGGTAGCAATCGTTGGGCGCCATGTTGCCCAGGTCCTTGGCCAGCGCGGAACCGGCGGCCACCGCCTTGCCCACGTTGCTGGCTTTCTTCAGGCCGGTATTGCGCTCGGCGGCCCAGAAGGTCCACTTCTTCAGCGTCGCCGCCTTGGGCGCCTTGCTGCGGTACATATCGAACCGGTAGGCGGCTTCTTCCGCCACGCGGGTGCCTTCACGCACCTGCCATTCGATATCCCGGGCCACGCTCACCGAACCCAGCACCCACACCGCCTGCTTCACCGGGCCGCGCTGCAGCGCGCGGCTGACCTGCCCCACCAGTTTCAGGAAGGTGTTGCCGTCCAGCTCGCTCTTGTCACCGCAGCCGACCAGAAACAGGCGGCTGGCGGTCAGACCCGGCGGCTGATGCAGCCACGCGGTCTGGCCCTTGTCGCCGGAGAAATCTCCGGCCTTAATGAACGCCTTGACCGCTTCGCGTGTCTCATCGGGCAGGTTATCTGGCAGGGTTGCGTCGCTGCTCAAGGGAAGAATCACGCAATCCGCTTTGATTTTTCCTAAAGCGGAATGGCTAATGGCGTACTCCATGCTGTCTCCTGAGTTACAATGCCGCACACTTTAGTAGGTGCAGGCGGGGCCGACGTTGATATTACACCGCTATATAAATCGACAGGTATTCATGACCACGGTACTGGTCACCTTCATTCTAGTGATGGTGCTGGTCAGTGGCCGCTTTATCAAGTACTTAGCCGAGGCCGCCGCCGGGCAGATCGCGGCGGACGCCCTGTTCCTGGTGATGGCGTTCCGGCTCCCCGAGTTCTTGCAGATGATCCTGCCGCTCAGCCTCTACATCGCCATCCTGCTGGTGTTGGGGCGCATGCACATGGACAACGAGATGGTGGTCCTGCGCGCCGGCGGGCAGGGCGACGGCCGGGTGGTGCGTTCCTTGATTGTACCCGCTCTGGTGGCGATGAGTGTGATCGCCCTGTTCGCGCTCTACGTCACCCCGCAAGGGGACGCGGAGGTGAACCGCATCTTCGAGGAACAAAAGGGGCGCTCGGTGCTGGAACTGCTGACCCCCGGGCGCTTCCACGTCAAAGGTGACGACGACAACCAGAGAGCCACCTACGCGGAAAGCCTCAACCGCGAGGAAGGCGTGCTGGAAAACGTGTTCGTGGCCGACGCCAGCTTCTCCAGTGAGGAAGCCGGCCGCCTGCTGACCGTCTGGGCGCGCAGCGGCAACCTGGTGCAGCAGGACGGCATCAGCTATCTGGAATTGACCGACGGCTACCAGTACCAGGGCAAGCCCGGCGAGGCGGATTACCGCGAAGTGGCCTTCGAGAAAGCCCGCGTGCGCATCGGCAGCGAGCGTTCCAGCAGCCGGCCGCCGGAGGTGCGCGGCCGTTCCACCCTGGATCTGATCGATGACGGCGGCAACCAGGCCATGGCGGAGCTGGCCTGGCGCTGGTCCCTGGTGCTCACCGTGCCGATCATGTGTCTCGCCGCCGTGCCGCTGTCCCGCGTTAATCCCCGCCAGGGCCGGTTTCTGCGCATGATCCCCGCGGTGCTGGGCTACATGCTTTACGTGGGCCTGCTGTTGACCATGCGCAGCTGGATCGCCGAAGTGCCCGGCAGCGAACGGCCCTGGTACTACTCCATGGTCTGGATTCACCTGATCGCCGGGTTCGCCGTCTTCATGCTCTATTTCGGCGGCCGGCTGAAGCCGAGGAGGGCCCGCGCATGACCCTGCTCAAACGCTATTTCTGGCGCTCGGTGCTGCTGCCGTCGCTGGCCATCGTGGCGATCATCGTCGGCCTGGACTGCCTGTTCAGCTTTATCTACGAGCTGGAATTCCTGCGCGGCGGTTACCAGGTGATGCAGGCGCTGCAGTTCGTGCTCACCACGGTGCCGCGCCGCTTTCACGAATACCTGCCCATGGCGATTCTGCTCGGCACCCTGATCGGCCTGGGGCTGATGGCCAACAGCGGCGAGCTGTCGGTGATCCGCGCCGCCGGCGTGTCCACCCTGCAGGTGAGCTGGATGGTGCTGCGCCCGGTGATTTTCCTGATGTTGCTGTCGATCCCGGTGGGCGAGTACCTGGCCCCGTATACCGAGCAGGTGGCGCAGAGCAACCGCTCCCTGCAGGAGGGCGGCGGCGAGGCGCTGCGCAGTGAATACGGTTTCTGGCACCGGGAAGGCGACGAGTTCATCCATATCAATACGGTGCAGCCCAACGGGGTGCTCTATGGCCTCACCCGTTACCGCTTCAACGACGATCACCAGCTGGAAGAGAGCCAGTTCGTGGAAAGGGCGCTCTACCAGGGCGATCACTGGACGCTGCAGAACATTCAGGGCACCCGTTTCGGCGACGACCGCACCGAAACCTACACCGAAGGCGGCGGCCGCTGGGACACCAGCCTGACCCCGCAATTGCTGAGTATCGTGGTCCTGGAGCCGCGGCGGCTGGCGATGGCCAAATTGTGGAACTACACCCGATATATGAAAGAGCAGGGGCTGCAAAGCGCGGATTACATGCTGGCGTTCTGGCAGAAACTGCTGATGCCGGCGGCCACCATCGGCATGGTGCTGATCGCCATCTCCTTTATTTTCGGCCCCTTGCGCGAAGTGACCATGGGGCTGCGCATGGCCGCCGGCATCGTCGCCGGTCTGACCTTCAACTACGGTCAGCAGTTTTTTGGACATCTGTCCCTGGTGTTCCGCACCGAGCCGCTGCTGGCCGCCGGGTTACCCCCGCTGCTGTGCCTGGTACTGGGCATCTGGCTGCTGCTGCGGGTGCGCTGAACGGCTGGCAATGTTGGCCGGGCTTGGTATACTCGCCGCCCGAGACAGCGGGTTCGCTGTCCAGCGGTAAGCCAAAGCCAGAGTGGTGGAATTGGTAGACACGACGGATTCAAAATCCGTTGCCCGCGAGGGCGTGCCGGTTCAAGTCCGGCCTCTGGTACCAAACATTATGTTGGGAATGGACTTCCGACGCAGCGTCGTCACTGGGATTTCCCTTTCCGGTTTCGTTAGGGCGCCCCGTTCAATTTGCTCCTTCGACTAGCTACGTTGAGGCTGCTGTAAACATCCCCGCTTCATCTGGTTACAAGCCGGGCAGCCGTAATCGGTGGTTGCCCTCCTCTCTCCTCCCTTGAACCGTACGACTACCTTATCAAACAACGGACCTGAGTTCCGCGGACGTCCCGACGCCCCTTTGTATGCACTGCTGCTTCAGATGGCAGTGTCCTGTTACGGTAAAAGATGAGCGAGCTTTAAGAAAAAATTCTTATTGAGTCTTGGTTGGTTAACCAATAGCATCTTTGGAAACGTATACTTCATGCTGTAGTTCTCTAGAGGAGGTTCTGATGAGTGCAATCTCAATTCAGCCCCGTAAAGTAGATTTTGATGTGTCCTCTGTGCCGCGCCACTGGAATGGTGGTGATCCTGTGGTAACCCGTTTTTTTGACGCCTTGTCGGTGCATTTTCCCGAGGGGGAGCGGTTTTTTATCCAGTCGGTGCGCCATTTCCAGGATCAGGTGACGGACCAGCGCTTGCGTGAAGATATCCGCCATTTCATTCGTCAGGAGGGCCAGCACGGTATCGTCCATGATCGTTTCAATGACGTGATGGAGGCGCAGGGAATCGATGTCGATCAGATTACCCGCAACCTGCGTCGTTTTATTCGTACGACACAGAAATACATGCCGGAAAAGTATCAACTGGCGATGACCGCGGCTTTCGAGCATTTTACCGCCACTCTGGGCGAGGCGATGCTCAAGGATGAAACGGATATGTTCCGAGATGCGGATCCGGTAATGCGGGCGATGTTTCTCTGGCATGGTGTGGAAGAGGTTGAGCACAAGGCAGTGGCGTACGATGTATACCGAACCGCGGCAGGCGGAGGTTATTTGACTCGCGCTTCGGCCCTGGTGGTTGCCATGCTGATGGTGCACCTGGTCGTCGGGCCGGTGTTCGTGAATATGTTGCGTCTTGACGGTGCGATGCGACGGCCGACGGTAGTGCTGCGTGGTCTAAACCGGCTCTACGGTCGTCGCGGTATTCTGACCCGCATGTTGCCCGAGTTTGTTGCGTGGTTCCGTCCGGGATTCCACCCCTGGCAAACGGGCATGCCGGAGAAAGTCGCGGCATGGTTGAAGGAGTACGGAGAGCATGGTGATCCGATGCGGGCATCGGCCGCTGTATATGAAACCGAGCCGGTGAGCGAGGCCGCCTGAATGGTCGGCGGAGAAGTGTCTGAAACGGCTGTAAGGCCAAAGATCGGGGCGCGTCACTGCCACAGGCCGGGCAGGCACTGTGGCAGTTCGGCCATCCGTGACTTGCTTGAGTTCCACGGCTTGGTGATGAGCGAGGCTTGCTGTTTTGGTCTTGGGGCCGGACTCGGCATTACCTATGTGGAGACTGCAGCCTCCAATACCCCTTTCATCGTGCATGTGCGTTCAATGGAATTCGAGGAAAAGGTATTCAATACTTTGGATATTCCCTTTTCCTGGCGCGGCTACCGCGATCAACGGTCCGCCAATACGGATCTCAAACGGGTGCTGAATGAAAATCGACCCGCACTGTTGTTAACTGACACTTTCCATTTGCCCTACTTCCAAAGCAACACACATTTTGCAGGGCACGCCATTGTGGCATGGTTATATGACGAGGAGCGGGACGAGGTGTTGGTCAGTGATACCGAACGCCCGGGATTGATCGCGGTATCTACGGCTAATTTGGCCGACGCACGCTTCTCCACTGCGCCCCCTTTTATTCATAACGGAAACCTGTTTGCCCCCGAAGCTATCAAAGCCAGCGTAACTCCGGAACGTATTCGGAGGGCCATCTTTGACAATGCCTATGCTCTGGCGAACGGCGATCGTTTTAGCGGTCTCGCGGCGCTGGATACTTGGATTGACGGGCTGTCACATTGGGCGGCTGACGAAAACTGGCGCTGGTCGTTGCGTTTTGCTTACCAGGTGATCGAAAAGCGCGGTACTGGGGGAGCCGGATTTCGTACCCTGTACGCCGATTTTTTGGAAGAGGCCAGTGCACGGCTTACCGTGGTGAGAGATGCGAAGTTAGTGGAGCTCATGCGAGGCGCGGCAGCGGCTTGGTCCGGCTTGGCGGCTGTTTTGAAAATGGCTTCCGAGGCAACGACATTTCCTTCCGCCGATATCGAGTTGGCTATTAATCGGGTTAAATCACACGAGTCGCGTTATGTGAAGTGTGCACTAGATGCTCTGGGCTGATTAGATAAAAGCGACCGGACCCGGAGCGAGATACCGGCTCCCGAGTGGGCCAGCCAATGAAAGGGGGAAGCGATTCGATGTCAGATCGTTATTTAACCATGGCCAAGACCTTCTTTGGCACATCCCATCCCTTGTTCAACGCCTTCGGCGTGGAAGTGGAGGAAGTTGGCAAAGGGCGTGCCGCCATGAGCCTCTCCTGCCGTCCAACGCTTTGCGATCGACACGGGGGGCTTCACCGAGGAGTTGTTGTCACGCTATTGGATACCAATTGCGGGTTGGCAATATTTTCCCGGCTCGGTGACATGCGTCCGATTGCGACCATCGATCTGCGTGTGGATTTCATCCGGCCTGTACCCGCGGGGGAGGGAATCTACAGCGAGGTGGAGTGTTACGCGGTACGAGGTGATATCGCCTATGTGCGCGGACAAGGTTGCGCTTATTCCGATCATAACTTGCTGGCAACGGTATTCGGTTCATTTGCCGTCGGTACTCTCGGGCCTGCATTCGATTCAGCCATGAAAGGAGAGGGGAAAGTATGAAAGAGCGATCGCTTTCGAATCGCCAGATGACGGGTTGGCTGACATGGCTCTGAATAAAGCGCAAAAAGAAATGCTTGAAAATACTCCATTTGTGGAGTTTCTAGGTCTCGAGGCGTTGACCTCTGATGAGGGGTTCTCTTGCCGGTTGTGCTTTCGAGAACAGCATATCGGTAATCCTCTGTTGCGTACCTTTCATGGCGGCATCCTCGCCAGTTTTGCCGAAATAACGGCAGCTCTTTATTTGATGGAATCGCTTGATCTGGTCGAAGAGCCGTCATGCAGTAGTATGACCTTTGATTATTTACGGCCCGCGTTTGCGGGCACGATTCGTGCCGAGCCTTGTATTGTCCGTGCAGGAAGACGTTTCGTAGTCGTATCGGTCGACGTTTATCTGGATAAAACGCTCGTGTCAATCGGGCGCTTTATCTACAGCCGCTAAGTATTTTCAACTGGGGCTGATGCTTTTTAAGCGACTTGGGAGAATACCATGATCATATCGCAAACATTACGTCGTGCGGTCCAGCAAAATCCTGACGGCATCGCCACGATTTACAAAGATAGAAAGCGGTCATGGCGCGCTTTTGAGAATCGTGTTGCGCGCCTGGCCGCGGGCCTTCGCGCCTTGGGAGCGGAAAGAGGGAATCGCGTCGCGATCTTGTCACTCAATAGCGACCGCTACCTAGAATATTTTTACGCCGTGCCATGGGCCGGCGGGGCTCTTAATCCCGTCAATATCCGCCTGGCACCGCCGGAGATCGCGTACAGTCTGAACGATTCCGCATCGTCCATCCTGTTTGTCGATGATGCATTCAGCGACATGCTGTCAAAACTGCGGCCGCTGCTTGAGACCGTTCAACATGTGGTTTTCATGGGCGACGGTAGTTTACCGGACGGTTGTGTCGACTATGAGTCGCTTATCGCTGAATCCGATCCGATGCGGGATATCAGCGAAGGAGGGAGCGAGCTTGCCGGACTGTTCTATACCGGGGGGACCACCGGGCGGTCGAAAGGCGTGATGCTGAGCCATGACAACCTTGTCTTCAATGCGCTTAATGTGGTGCCGGAAATGGATTATGGGTCCGGCACGATCTACATGCATGCGGCTCCGATGTTTCATTTGGCCGATATGGCAAGCACTTTTGCCGTGACGCTAGCTGGTGGCACGCACGGCATCGTACCTCGTTTCGACATAGACGATGTGCTCTCTTTTATTGAGCGTGAAAGAGTTACACATGCCTTACTCGTGCCAACGATGATCAATCTGCTGGTGTCCTCCGGAAGAATAAAGGAATTCGACGTAAGTAGCGTCAAGCGCATGCTCTACGGAGCGTCGGCCATGCCTGAGTCAGTATTGATCAGCGCCATGAAGCAGATGCCGGACGCTCTGTTCGCTCAAGGGTATGGACAGACGGAGGCGTCACCCATCATCACCGCCTTGCCACCCGATTTCCATGTCCCTGGAGGCGACAAACTTCGAAGCGCGGGCAGAGCCGCGCTGGGAGTCGAGGTTGCCATTTTTGACAAGGATGATACCGAGCGGCCGAGATGCGAAGTTGGCGAGATCTGCGCCAGAGGTCCGAACGTCATGCTGGGTTATTGGGGAATGGAGGAAGCCTCCGCTGAGGCCCTGCGTAACGGCTGGTTGCATACCGGCGATCTCGGTTATATGGATGAAGACGGGTTTGTCTTCATCGTCGATCGCGTCAAGGACATGATCATCAGTGGTGGGGAGAATATATTCTCGGTCGAAGTTGAGAGTGCTATCTATAGTCATCCCGCGGTACAGGAATGCGCGGTGGTGGGGATTCCCCACGATGAATGGGTTGAAACGGTGCATGCAATCGTCGTGCCTCGCCAAGGCCATGTGCTCACGGAAGACGAGCTGTTGAGTCATTGCCGGGAGTTGATTGCCGGTTACAAACTTCCACGTAGTATCGAGTTCCGTAGTGAACCATTGCCGATAAGTGGCGCCGGCAAGATTCTCAAGAATGAGCTGCGTGCACCCTACTGGGAGCGGATGGGCCGATCGGTTACCTGATTTATCATTCTTGTCAAAACCACTTGCTTGGATGAGGAAAATTATGAACTTGCAATTTACGCAGGAAGAGCAGGAGTTTCAAAAGACGATACGCGCATGGATGCGGGAAAATATTCCTGAAGAGATTAGTCGTATTTCCGCGCTTGGCGAAATGCCGGAAAAATCGCAGCAACAGCAATGGGAGAAACGGCTCGGTAAACAGGGTTGGCTGGCGGTAACTTGGCCTGAACAATACGGAGGTCCGGGATGGACCGCGACACAGCGTTATCTTTTTGATCTTGAGAGGGCCATGGCTGGGGCGCCTCCGGTAAGTCCCTTCGGTGTCGCCATGGTAGGCCCTGTGATCTACACGTTCGGATCCGCGGAACAAAAAGAGCGATGGCTGCCCGGGATAGCCAGCGGCGAGACGCTTTGGTGCCAGGGTTATTCCGAGCCCAATGCCGGATCGGACCTCGCATCCCTTAAAACCCGCGCCGAGCGCAAACGGGACCATTACCTGGTCAATGGCCAGAAGATTTGGACCACCCAAGCGCATTGGGCGGACATGATGTTCTGTCTTGTCAGAACCGACCCCGATGCCAAGAAGCAACAGGGCATCTCTTTCCTGCTAATAGATATGAACACGCCGGGTATCGAGGTTCGTCCCATTTATACCATTGATGGGCACCATCACCTCAACGAAGTGTATTTCACCGATGTCAAGGTGCCGCTGGACAATCTGGTGGGGAAGGAGGGTATGGGGTGGACGATCGCCAAGTTTTTGTTAACGCATGAGCGCACAACGATCGCCGGCGTTGCCGACAGTCACTATGCATTGGCGCGCATGAAGATGGCTATTGACGAAGCTCCGTATTACATCGATAAGCAACAGGCGCGACGACGTGTGGCCGAGCTGGAAGTCGAACTGATGGCGTTGGAGTACACCAACTTTAGGACCGTTGCCGCGACAGACGAGGGCCGACCTTTTGGACCGGAGTCTTCCGGTCTCAAGATCAAGGGTACCGAGCTACAGCAGAAAATGTCCCAAGCGATGGTCGAGATGGGCGGGTTGATGTCGCTTGTCTGGGATAGTTCATCAGCGGTGGGTAATGAAAGCTTTAATCATTCCCCTCGTCGGTACAATTTTCTTCGTGCCTGCACGATTTATGGCGGATCGAACGAGATTCAGAAGAACGTGCTTGCCAAGATGCTGTTAGGTTTATGAGAGGTCATAATGGAATTCAATCTTTCCGATAACACGACCATGGTTGCCGATACGGCGCGGCGGTATCTCAAGGATCACTATGGTTTTGATACCTACATGCAACAACTCAACCAACTCAATCATTGTGATCCATCACGATGGGAGTTGATGCGCGAGCTAGGCTGGTTTGGTCTGCCGTTTCCTGAGTCGGTCGGAGGCTATGGCGGCGATCTGATCGACGTGGCGATGATTGTTAGGGAAGCCGGCGCCGTCTTGTGTCTGGATCCCTATGTCGATCTGGTGATCGGTCCTGGAAAACTTCTCGAGTATCTGGGTACTGAGCGGGCATTGAAGGTATTGCAATCCATTGTCGATGATGATGAGAGAGTGGCATGCGCGCTCTATGACTATCACGCCGGATACAATATTTTGAAGCCATCCCTGTCGATTAACGGTAGCAAATTGTCTGGACGGAAGAATTTCGTTCCTGATGGTGGCTGCGCGAATAGGGTGCTGACGACGGCGATGCTTGGAGATGAGCTGACCTTGGTCCTTGTGCCGCTTGAAGGCTGCGAGGTGACCCGCTATCGGGGCTTGGACGGTAGCCGGCTTGCCGATGTACTGTTCGATGACGTGGTGATTGACGAGGAGATGATTCTTTCTCGTGGCGTGAAGGTGGAGCGCGCCGTCAGCAAGACGGTCGCCTGGCTGCAGGCGCTCGATTGCGCGCGCATGTATGGCGCCGCCAGCGCGCTTTATCAGCGCACTCTTGATTACGCAAAGACGCGGAAGCAGTTCGGTGCGCCGATCGGCAGCTTCCAGGTAATCCAACATTACCTTGTGGATATGTTCACGGATCTTCAACAGTTGGAGTCGATGCTGTTCATGGTTTCCGTCAAAGCGGATCTAGACGATACGCTCGAGCGGGAACACGCTTGTTCGGCCACCAAGGCGTACTACGCCGACAAGGGGGTAAAGATCGCGCAACAGGCGATCCAGATTCACGGCGGTATCGGGGTCACCGAAGAGCTTGATATAGGCCATTACTTTCGTCTCATGACGTACTGCTCCCTAACACACGGCCATGGTGACTACCATCTTGATCGTATCGCCGCCCTCGGAGAGGAGTGCGATCGTGGATGAATATGATTTCATCGTAGTCGGAGCGGGATCCGCCGGTTGTGTCCTGGCCAACCGACTAAGCGAGTCCGGCCGATTCTCTGTTTGCTTGCTGGAGGCGGGTCCGCACGACAACAGCGGGTTTGTGAACGTGCCGTTCGGGGTGATCGGTTTGATCAGGGAGGGCAAGCGTAACTGGGGTTATCAAACAGTGGCTCAACGAGCGCTTGACAGTAGGCAGCTCTATTGGCCCCGTGGAAAAACTCTCGGTGGCAGTAGCTCAATCAACGCCATGGTTTATATTCGTGGACAACCTGAGGATTACGATGCCTGGCGGGACAGCGGGCTGAAGGGTTGGGGGTGGGATGATGTCCGGCCCATCTTCAACGCGCATGAGCACAATGAGGAGTATCCGCCGGACGCCTGGCACGGTAACGGAGGACCGCTGAACGTCACTCGGGTCAGGGATCCTAATCCGCTGACTGAGTTGTTCATTCGCGCCGGGGAAGAACTAGGCGAAAAGCGTAACGATGATTTCAACGGTGAATCGCAGCGCGGCTTCGGCCAATTCCAAGTGACGCAAAAAGATGGGCGACGCTGGAGCGCCGCGAGGGCGTTTCTCGATCCGGCGAGGAACCGCGGTAATTTGACCATTCTGACTAATGCAATGGTTTCCCGGGTAGTGATCGAAAATGGACGTGCGGTAGCCGTCGAGTATAGCGATACGGCCGGCTCATCTCACACCGTTCGGGCAAATCGGGAAGTCGTACTTTCGGGTGGGGCAATCAACTCGCCCCATTTGCTGATGCTTTCAGGCATTGGTGACCGTGACCATTTACAAAGTGTTGGCGTTGATTGTCTGGTGGACTGTCCAGAGGTGGGGTGTAATCTTCAAGACCATCTGGATATGACTATTTCGATTCACGATCGTAGCAAACAGTCAATTGGCTTCTCCCCTTACTTTCTACCGCGTTTGATGCGAGCGTTCTATCAGTACTTCCGCCATCGGCGCGGCTTTCTAGCCAGCAATGCGGCTGAGGCGGGGGCGTTTATTAATGTCGGCGAAGGGACGCGCCCGGATGTGCAGATGCATTTTCTGCCCGCATTTTTGCGCGATCATGGCAGGGAATTCACGTCAGGCTTTGGCTGCACCATTCATGTATGCCAGTTGCGGCCTAAAAGCCGCGGTTGGATTCGTCTCGCCGATAGCAACCCTCTCAGCGCCCCGCTCATCGATCCCTGTTATCTTTCCGATGCTGACGATCTTGGCGTCCTGAGAGAGGGCGTCAAACTGGCTCGGCGGGTGTTCCAGACAAAAGCTTTCGCCGAGGTTTTTGGAGGAGAAGATCTACCGGCGAGCGATGTGGTAACCGATACCCAAATTGAGGGCGATATCAGGCAGCGCGCTGAAACTATTTATCATCCGGTGGGCACTTGCCGTATGGGGGTGGATGATCTGGCCGTAGTGGATGATCGGTTAAGAGTCAGGGGCGTGTTAGGATTGCGCGTTGCTGATGCGTCCGTCATGCCTTCTTTGATCAGTGGCAACACTAACGCGGCAAGCATGATGATCGGCGAGAAAGCGGCTGGTTATATCATTCAGGATCAACGATGAGACGACATTAGCGCCACCAAACGGTAGTGCTAATGTCGTCCCCAGGTCTTTTGGGGCGGCGGAATTCGGATATTAGGCCATCTTGACTTGGTCGCTGTCGGGACGGTTTCTGTAAGCTCGGTATAGTGATCCATTTTCAGCGAACAGGCGTTGTCGCCACGTATCTTCCAGTGCCCGCGTGTCGTGATTGTCAGGATGGTAACGTCGATCAACGAACTCCGGAAGGCGGCGCATAATCCCGGAGACAAATCCCTTTGGACCGAACAGTACGTTCAATCCAATGGCATTGTCCTTGACGCTGCCCAGCTTCCCGTCCTTGGCGAGCATCCATGCCCAAGTGATCCCCAACATCGGCAAGAGCACAACCAGGGATGCCGCCGTCGCTGCGATCCGCTCACCGTGACTATTGCCGATGATTTCGTAAACGTTATAAGCAACAGATTTGTGTTCAAGCTCCTCAAGAGCATGCCATTGCCATATCTTTATCATCTCCGGGTCGGCCAGACTTTGAAACGTCTCGTCTTCCAATAGCTGCTCCGCAAGCAAGGCGGTAAAATGTTCCATGAAAGTAGTGGCGGCAAGCTGGGTTCTCTTCGGTAACATTTTCAGAATGCGGAGGCCGAATTTTACGAAGCGGTCCGGAGTGTCCATGTCGAAGCCCCTCTCGGCAAGCAATTCGTTAAGGCGGTCATGCTCGCGACCATGAATGGCTTCTTGCCCCATGAATCCGGAAATGGCCGCTCGCTGCTGCGTGTCGGTGACATGGCTTCGAAAATAACGCACCGAATCCATGAAGTAGCGCTCGCCGGGTGGAAAGAACCCCGACAGCATGGCAAAGAATGTGGTTGCCGTAGCGTTGTCCGCATAGAAGTACTTTGGTGTTGTGTCCGGAAACTGGAAGTCTATGTGACGGGGAGGGATGCCCACTGACGCACCGTTCAGGACATTGGACGTCTTTGCACTAGTTCTCTTCTTTAAAGCCATGACTCGGCCCTCTTTTTGAAGTTTGATCCTGCTTATTGCGATGATTGACTAGACATTTTTTGCCGCCCCTGTCGCATTCGAAAGAGCGCTTCGAGGGGCCGCTGATAGCCCGCCGGCATCAGGCGTTGGCCGGCGTCCAGTATCGTTGCGTCATTACCTATCAACACGCGACGCCGGTTCTTGCGAACCGCGTGGAGGATAGCGTTGGCTGCCTGTTCCGGCGTGGACCGGGCGATGCGATCGAAAAGTTCCGTAATTTCCTCCTTGCTGCCCGGGGCTATGTTCCCCATATCACCCATTCGGCTATTACGCGCAATGTTGGTCTTGACGCCGCCCGGGTGCACGCAGGTTGCACTGACACAGCTTCGCTCAATGTCCAGTTCTTCGCGCAGCGACTCGGTGAACCCTCGAACAGCGAATTTCGCGGCGTTATAGGCTGATTGGGTGGGGACTCCAATGATGCCAAAGATGCTCGAGATGTTTATCACGTGGCCGTCGCCGGATTGCTTGAGGTAAGGCAGAAAGGCCTTGGTTCCGTATACCACCCCCCAGAAGTTAATGTTCATAAGCCATTCGAAGTTGTCATAGCTCATGGCATCGACGGTTTCTCCGAGTCCAACGCCGGCATTGTTCATTATCAAGTTAACCTGTCCGTGCTCCTTGACACATTGATCCGCATACCGATAGACCTCATTCCTTCGGCTTACATTAACAACATGGGTGGTGACTCTGACCGGGTAGTCGCGCAGGTCGATGGCGATGTCTTTTAGACTGTTTTCGTCAATATCCGACAGAGCCAAATGGCAGCCTTTTTTAGCCAGCAGCATGGCGGTCGCTCGACCTATGCCTGAACCGGCACCAGTAATCGCAGCGACTTTCCCGTAAAAACGTTTCATAATATGCTCCAACAGGTAGGCGGATCAGGCACTCAGTAACTTGCGAAATACGCTGTTCCTTCCGCGCTTGATGCTACTTCCCTCAAAACGAAGGTGGCCATCCTCGAGATTGCCATAGCGTAATGCGGGCAGGTCACGCAAATAGTCATCAAGATTCTGCCAGGGGGTCCTGCTGCCTTGACGAGGGAGGCGGTCGTTGGCGCGAAGAACATATCCGGAACGTAAATTAAGAAAGTTCATCTGGGTCTTGCTCCCTTGTCCATCGACGGGTGTGACCACCCGGGCGCCAATATCGCGCATGTGATTCAGGAGGCGGCAGACGAATTCAGAGGCGATGTCGGCCTTCAGCGTCCAAGAAGCGTTGGTGTAACCGAACACCAGGGCCATATTTGGTACCCCTTCGAGCATCAGTCCCTTGTACATCAGGGCGTCCGCCACATGAACCTCACGGCCGTCGACTTCCAACCTCGCGCCACCGAATAGCTGCAAATCAAGGCCAGTGGCTGTGATCAGAACATCAGCGTCGATATGAGCGCCGGACTTCAATTGGATCCCGGTTTCGGTGACCGCTTCGATGTGGTCGGTGACCACGGAGGCCTGGCCTTCGCGGATAACCTTGAAGAGATCACCCTTGGGAACGGCGCACATGCGTTCTTCCCAGGGATTGTAATGGGGTTGGAAATGCCGCATATCGACCTCCGGGCCGAGCTGCCGGCGCGCTGTCGCCAAAAGCAGGCGTCGCATCGCCTTGGGCTTACTCAGAGAAAGTCGATATACCGCTCTTTGCAACAGAATATTGCGGGTCCGGGCCAGCCGGTAAACGGCCATCTCCGGCAGAATGCGGCGCAGGTTCCTGGATATCAGATCCTGCTCCGGCACGGTGGCTACATAGGTGGGCGAGCGCTGCAGCATCACTACATGATCCGCCTTGTCGGCCATAGCCGGAACCAGCGTCACGGCAGTGGCGCCACTGCCAATAACCACCACCCGTTTGCCAGTGTAATCGTAGTTTTCCGGCCAGTGTTGCGGATGGATTACGTCACCGCGGA
Source organism: Alcanivorax sp. (assembly GCA_042090255.1). Classification (GTDB taxonomy): domain Bacteria; phylum Pseudomonadota; class Gammaproteobacteria; order Pseudomonadales; family Alcanivoracaceae; genus Alloalcanivorax. The sequence goes on from JBELJS010000006.1 coordinate 16,970, forward strand.
ATTGGTTGATCCCCGGAATCTCCGGTGTGTAGCCGGAGTCGTATTTGTAGTATCCGGTGCAATGGAATACAAAGCCGGTGCTGAACTGGTGCTCTTCATCGGTTGCTTCGTCGATGGCTTTGACGATCCAGTGTTTTTTTTCGCTATGCCAGGATTGCGAGATCACTTTCAGACCGAACTGGATTCGGCGTTTCACATCGTATTCGCGTGCGGTGTCGTCAATATACCGACGGATAGAAGGGCCGTCGGCAAGCATCTTGGTATCGGTCCAGGGCCGAAAGTTATAACCCAGGGTAAACATGTCGGAATCGGAGCGGATGCCGGGATAGCGGAATAAATCCCAGGTGCCTCCGATCCGTTTGCGTCGTTCAACGATTCCAAAACGGACGTTGGGGCATTTTTCCTTTAAGTGACACGCCGCGCCAATTCCCGACAGGCCCGCACCGACGATCAGAACATCAAGATAAGGGTGTTTCATGGTGTTGCTCCGTAGTGGCAGTGCGGCACGATTCCGGCTCAGTGGCGGCTGGCCGTTCTTTCAGAAATTGCAGTACCGCCTCGGTAAAAACACTGTTACGATCTCCCGCGACCATATGGCCGGCCTGTTTCAGAACGACATAACGTGCCTCTGGTATTAGAGTGAGCAGCTCTGTTGCGCCCCGGTCACTAAGAACATCGCTGTAGTAGCCACGTATCAAAAGCACCGGTACGTCCAACTGGCGGGCCGCCAGCTCCAGCCTTGCTCGGTCGAACATGCTCCCGGCCTTGGTTGGCGCGTTCGCGTGGTTGAGAAAAGCTGGGTCCCAGTGCCAGTAAAACCGGCCATTACCGTGTTGACGCAGGTTTTTGCGTAGCCCGGAGAGGTCTTTTGATGGCGGGCGGCGCGGGTTGTAGGCGGTGATAGCATCGCGTACCTGCTCCAGCGTCTCGAATCCGTCCTGATGATGACGCATGAATTCGATGATCCGGCGGACGCCCCGAGGTTCCAATCTTGGCGCCACGTCGACCAGTACCAGTGCCTCGCAATCCAGGGAGGTGTCTTCGCCAAGCGTGAGCAAAGCGGTCAGGCCACCCATGGACGCGCCGACGATAACCGGCCGGGCCGGTAGCGAGCGAATCACCGCGCTGAGGTCCGCTGCAAGGGCTCGGGCACTGTAGTCGCCTTCTCGAGACCAGTCGCTTTCGCCGTGGCCTCGTGCGTCCAGGCTAAACGCGCAGTAGCCGGCATCGGCCAGCGCGATCGCCGTGTCGGACCAGGCATGGCGGGTCTGCCCGCCGCCGTGCAGGAGCAATACGGGGGGCGCCGTGTCTTCACCATGGCGGCTGGCCCACAGGCTCAACCCGTCACTGCCAGTGAATCGCACCCGAACACCGCGTCGAAGGCCGCAATGCGCGGAGGATGTCGTCGTGTGAGGGTCAGTCATAGTCAACTCTTTTGGCAATGCATTTGGTCGTCCAACCAATGTTACAGATTGAATATATCAACGGCAATGTTTCTCCAGCCCCTTCCAGACCAGCTTGTAACGGCCAGGGTAAAAGACGTTAAAAATCCTTCACCGGAAGGAACGTGAAGGTCAGGTCCACTCCCAAGGGAGGTGCTTCAAGTTCAACCGACGCCAGACCGATGCCGATCAGGTCGATGTTGGCGGGAATGGTCAGCGGGTCGGGATTGGAGACCTTGAGTATCAGTCTGCCATCGTCGACGAACCGAAGCGGTCCTTCGAGAGTGACGTTGTTAACCCGTTTGCTGCGAATATCGTGCCCAAGTTCAATAATCAACCTAGGTTCCAGTTCAGGCGCGTCTATCAACAGGTCGAAAGTGGTGCTGAACCAGGGACCGTCCTCTGTCTCGGTGATGTAGCCTTCAATAAACGGTGAATCGCCCTCGGGTAGTAAACGCAGAACCAAGGGACCTGTCTCGAGACCAATGGTGATAAGGCCTAACGCTCTGGCTTCGAGAAAGACTTGCGTGGTGGTCAGCGTGGTTGGAAAGACGGAAACAAGAACAGCGCCCGTGGTCCGATCATCCGTGTCCGGGTTACCGTCAATCAGTCGACGGTTGATGGAGACGGCGGAGTCGTATTCCCGGGGGCTGGCCTGCAACGCGCCGGTGCTGACGAAGGCGAAGCGTTTCTCCGGACAGTCCTCGCCAATTGAGCAGCCCAGGTTGGCGTTGGTAATCACGCCCCCGGTGTCCCGCAGCTCCAACCGCAGGTGGTTGGCGGGCGCCTTGATGACACCATTGTTGTCGGTAGCACCTTGTTCTGAATTGTCGACCTGTAGATTGGCATTGACGTCGACCGTCGGTAGGGAACGCAGGGATACGAGGGTATAACGCTGGTCGTCACCGGTCACGACAAAGTGGTTCACCATATCGGGGCCTCCCTCGCGCGGCGCTGGAGCCGTGTCGCTGCTCTGTGACAGTTGGCGTGTTTGCAAGGCAGCACCGTCCAGTGTGCAGATGGCGTTGTTTCCGCAGTCGGGACTGGTGGGCTCCGAGCGCAACGTATAGCGATATAGCTGACCGTCTCGCCAAGGGCTGTCAGGGAAAAACTCGACCCGTTGCGCCAGCACGTCGAGATGGCCTGGCACCGTTTGCCAATCCCCACCGGCATCGCGACGCTCGACGAAAAAAGTGTCGCCGTTGACTGTTGCCGGATCTATACGGCGGTTGAAGATGACCCGTATAGGGTACTCTCGAAAAAGCCCGACCACGGGGAACAGGGGGTCGCTTCCCTGGCCGCCCTGGCAGCGCCCGTTACGCCATTGTGATCGTTCACCGGTTAACCGGGCGTCGGTCAGAGCACAGGGGTATCCGGGGAAAACAGCGGCTACCAAGGGTGCACGAAGGCTGTCGCGGTTGCCATTCGGCAAAAACAGATCGTCAAGGCGCATATCAAGGGTGTAATCCTTGCTCAGCGGGTTGCCCGCCGTGTCCCGTAGTTGGCTGGTCAGTATGATTTCAACGTCCTGGTTGTGCTCCACGATTCCGGTGCCTTCGAGGATGACGGTGGCGCCGTCGACACGCATCGAGACGTCTTCAGGTGGTAGCGAAGTGCCGTTAACCTGGACGTTGATAGCGCCATCAAGAAACGCCGACGCAGGATCAATCGCCTTGTTAAAGTTCAGAATGACCGGATCCCCCGGGCGTGTGTTGGCCTGGAAGTCCTCACCCGGCGACCAGGATTGTAATTCCAGAGGGCGTAGATCCGGCTCAGGCATTGGCGGGTTTCGCTGCCCGGCGAAGGACTCCATGCGGAAAGATAATTGGGCACCAGCCTTTTCAAGGCCGAGAATGTCGGGGTCGACCACGGAGATCGCATCCAGCACCAGCTTGCCATCCTCGACAATGGCGAGACCGACGACCTGGATATTGAGCAGATTCTGACTGAGGGCGGCATTGGCGATGGTTCCCTCCGCGGTCATGGCCGCATCCATTCTCAGCAGTGCATAGCGAGGCGCCGTCGCCTCGGTACTGAAGGGATTGGGAATCAGATAGCCGTTGGCGTCACTGAGAAGGGTAATTTGCAGGTCGCCGGTATCGATACCGGCGGGGATTTCCCCCAGAATGTTGACATCGACCGGCGCGCCTCGCAGTACCGTGCCGGCCGGCACCCGGAGGGGGACGGCATCGGCAAAGTCTGGGACAAAGCCCAGGTCCGCGGCCAGCGAGCCCGTCAGTTCGGTAACGGCGCTGTCACCGATGATAAAGCTGTCCAATGGCACCTGATTGACCGGTCTTCCCGTCAGCTGGGATTGCAGGTCCGGCTGTTGCTCGCCTAGGGAACCGACCTTGATGACCGTGGTTTCGCGCGGCTGTGTGCCCATGGGTGTGAACTGGCGTTCGACTTCCGGAAGTAGAGAACCATCACGACTGCGGAGCCCCGATAATGCTAACGTGTATTCCACCGAGTCCAGGTCCTGGCGCGGATCCAGTATCAAATAGCGCCCCTGCAGTAGCACGGAGGCGTCGATCAGCTGGCCCTGGTCGTCGACAAGCGTGATCTGCTTGCCATAAACGGTGGTGGCCGGGTCGAGCGGCCGGTTGAAGACCATGCGTAGCGTGCTCATATCATTTATTCTGGCATCCTCGATGCCGGCCAGCAGTGGATCGGGATCCAGAGGTGTGATGCCAAGTATCTTAAAGCCGTCACTGCCGACGGCGTCGGCGAACCCCGCATGGGCGCCCATCGTGTGAAATTGAAAATTTTTGAATACGGTATCGTCGATACGCCCCAGGCCCGCCTCGCTGACACTCAGCCGATAATGCGTATTGGGCGACAGTGAAGTCCGTGGTTTCAGTACCAGCCCCCGGCCGCCATTGATCACTTCGGGGGTAAAGGGCACGGCGTTTCCGGCGTCGTCGGCGAGCCGCAGACGGTCCTCGACATCGCCGCTCACCTCGTCACTCAGTGTGGTTGAGAAACGCAGCACGACATTGCCGCTCGTCGGCACCTCCTGCTGGCCAGGGTAGGGGTAAGCGAACACCAGTGTGTCCGAAGCGCGCCATGGATTGACGACTTTGCCTTCGTCATCGCCGCACGCACTGATCAACATCAGCCCGAACACCCAAAGGGCAAACGAAACGTACCGCGGCCGAATGTTTATTTGTTTATTCATCTCTACTCTCCTGAATTCAGCTCCGCCATCGCGGTCTAGAATTTGAGTGACAGGGAACCCGAGATGACGTGTATGTCGCCATCCACGCGAACGGTCTCGTAGGGGTTGGGATTGGTTGGCGAGTTGATGGATGTGAGGTTGAACTCTCTTTCATCAAGCTGCTGGTATTGATAAGCCAGGGACATCACAAGGGGCATATTGATTATCGGCGCGCGTTTCAGGCGGTAATCGGCGCCAACACCGACCACGATACGGTCGCTGTCGAGAAAGTTGACATCCTGGGACCGGGTCGATTGAAGTGGGGAATCCTCGACGGCCACACCCCCATAAAGTTTAAGAGCGTCCGACCACGTGTAACGGACGCCGATGCGGGGAACGGTGGTGTCATTAAAGCGCAGCCCAGCCTGGTCCCTGACCGTGTCACCGGCGAATTCACTCTCAAGATCGGACCAATACTGGCGCTCTACAGCCGCAACCAGCTCGAACTTACCTAAAGGCATCAGCAATCCGATTCCGTATACCTGGGGCTGGAACGTGTCGAGAGTGGCCAGCGCAAGATCAAGGCCCGGCTCGGGTATGACACCGGGAATCACCACGTTGGCGTCCACGCTGACGTCGTACTCCGACTCCCCTCGATAGAACAACGCCAGCTCCGGTTTAAGCGCGAAAGGCAGGCAGGCGCTCGAACCGCACAGCGTATCGCTCAGGTTGACGTTAATGCCCAGCGAGGGCGTCAATGTCGGTTCGGCTTCCAGAGAGAGCTCTTCGGAGTCGGTATTGCCGGACAGATCGGAGACCGCTTCAAGGCGGGCCTGGGCCGCCAGCGTGAGTCTTGCCGAGGCACCGATATCAACGCCGCGCAGGAGGTTGCTAACCGCCCCACCAAAAGCGAGATACAAGGGTTGCGACTCAAAACGCAGGAACTGGCCTTCCTGACTGGTATTGGCCGCGAAGGGTAGCGCGTTGGAGGCATACTCATCCACGCCGACGTTAATACCAAGATAGATCGGTGTGTCCAAGTCCGCCGCGCCGGCGACACGGGTCTTGATACCAAGAAGCAGTAACTCCGAACTCTGGTCCGTGAGCACATCGTTTTCGCGATCGAATGGTGCGGCTCCGCCAAGTGATTCGGCACGCAACTCCTGGTCACCGTGCTGAAAGACCACTGTGAGTTCACCTTCCGGCGAGCGCGCAAGTGCCGCCGGGTTGTAGTAGGTGGCCCAAGCACCGCTGTGGAAAGCGCTGAACGCCTGGGCCGAGCCGGCGTGAATGGGGCCCAGGCCGTAGGTGCTTGCTGCATCGCCCGCTCCGGCCATTACCTCGCATGGGAGCAGCACGACTATCAGAACGGCCAAGGCACGACGGACCCGAAGCCCCGCGTTGGGGAGGAAAAGATATCTGCGGGACTGATGGTGAGACCTGATTATTGTCATAGGGAATCATCCTTTTTGTTATTCGGGGGTGGCATTTGGCATGCTTTGTTTGGTCGAACAAACAATGCGCTGGACTTGGTTTTGAGGCAATACGAAAAATTGCTTATCAGTCAATGAAAATTTAAGGTTTTACGGTGTTGTCGTCGCCAGCAGCCGCCTTCCGCTCCAGCGAAAAGTCGCGCAGTTCGGTGGGTATGGTGCGCTTCTGGCCTTGCCGGTCCCGGTGCGGAGGAAGTCCTCGTGGATCTGGGCCACTTTCGGCACCTTGGAGCTGCCCGGCCACTGGCGGCGTGATGCTCCGGTTTCGCGAGCAGCACACGGGCTCGGGACATCGCGCGGACAGTGGTCCTTGACCGCTCTGGGGCGCCGTCGTTGGTGCGCTCGGGAGGGTATGGGCGAGCAAGGATCGCCGTCTTCCCGGTGCGTTCGGGGCCTTGGCCACGCCCGGTTACAATCGCGGGGCCTCCAGTGCGCTCAAAAATACTATTTTGTTCTGTCGACTGTTGCGGTTCCGAATACGCCATCCGACAGAAACCGCCAGAGAAAATCGACTGATTGAGGAGAGACAGATGCGTGGATTAATGATGGACCGGCCTTTGATGATTTCCCAGATCATCGAGTACGCGGCCGGCAGCTATCCAGAGCAGGAGATCGTGTCCCGGACTCCGGAAGGCGGCCTGCACCGTTACAACTACGAAGATGCGGCCAAGCGTAGCCGCCAGTTGGCCAACGCGCTCAAGTCGCTTGGCGTCCAGGCAGGGGATCGCATCGCGACGGTGGCCTGGAACACCTATCGGCACTTGGAGCTGTATTACGCGGTCTCCGGTATTGGGGCGATCTGTCACACAATCAATCCGCGTCTGCCGGTCGAGCAGTTCGGCTACATCGTCAATCACGCCAAGGATCAGTACATTTTCCTTGATCTGACCTTCGTTCCATTGCTGGAGAAGTTGCAAGGTCTGTTTGAAGGCGTGAAGGGCTACGTCGTCATGACCGACCGCGCTCATATGCCCGAAACCTCGCTGCCCAACGTGATGTGCTACGAGGAATTGGTCGGCGAGCAGTCCGATGAAATGGCCTGGCCGGAGTTCGACGAGCACACCGCTTCGTCGCTCTGCTATACCTCCGGCACCACCGGCAATCCCAAGGGGGTGTTGTACTCGCACCGCTCGACGCTGCTGCACGCCTTCTCGGTGTTGACCATCCCCGGAATGAATCTGGGCGAGGAGAGTGCCGTGCTGCCGGTGGTGCCGATGTTCCACGTTAACGCCTGGGGCGTCCCCTACTTCGCGCCAATGGTGGGCGCGAAGATCGTCTTTCCGGGGCCGAAGCTCGATGGCGAGAGCCTGGCCGAGCTGATTAATAACGAGGGCGTCACCGAGGCCTGGGGTGTGCCCACCGTGTGGCTCGGGCTTCTTGGTCATATGCGTAAGACCGAGCAGAAGTTCACCTCTCTCAAGCGTGTTCTTATCGGCGGCTCGGCCGCGCCACGGGCGATGATGCGCGAATTCCAGGAGAAGTACGGCGTCGAAGGCTTGCAGGGCTGGGGCATGACCGAGATGAGTCCGATCGGCACGGTTTCGATGATCCGTCCCAAGGACGCCGATCTGCCGCTTGATCGGCAGTTCGACATCAAGGCCAAGCAGGGGCGTGCGGTGTTCGGGGTGGAGATGAAGATCGTCAACGACGACGGTCAAGCGCTGCCGCGGGACGGCAAGTCCTTCGGTGAGCTGCTGGTGCGCGGCCCGGCGATCATCAGCGGCTACTACGAAAACCCTGAAGCCAGCGCCAAGGCCTTCGACAGCGAGGGCTGGTTCCGCACCGGCGATGTTTCCAAGATCGACCCCGAAGGCTACATGGAGATCGTCGACCGCACCAAGGACGTGATCAAGTCCGGAGGCGAGTGGATCAGTTCCATCGACCTTGAGAACGAAGCGGTGGGCCATCCCGAGATCGCCGAGGCAGCGGTCATAGCGGTGCATCATCCGAAATGGGACGAGCGGCCGCTTCTGGTGGTGGTGCGCGAGCCGGACAGCCAGCTCGACAAGCAGGGCGTGATCGACTATCTGAGCCAGCGGGTCGCGAAATGGTGGCTGCCGGATGACGTGGTATTCGTCGACGAACTGCCGCACGGGGCGACCGGCAAGCTACAGAAGGCCAAATTGCGCGAGCAGTTCAAGGACTATTCGTTGCCAGAGGTTGGTGGTTAAAAAAGGCCTCGATCCGCGCCTCGTCGGCGGAGTGAGCTCGCGGTATGCCAACCGGCGTTGGCTCAGGTCTTTGAACACAGCTGGAGTAGTGGAATGAAATGCGTGCAAATCTCCAACTATCCCCACCGGATGGGTGGGCACTGCGGCTCGGGCGCACTGCGCGACCTGTTGGAATGGGCCGGGCTTGGCTGGGACGGGCCGCCGGGCGAGGGGCTCGTGTTCGGCCTCGGTGGCGGGTTGTCCTTTATGTATATGAGAGTATCCGAGCTCACGCCTCCCATCTACCTGGTAGGGCGCAACGGTGACATGGAGCTCGACTTCTGCCACCGCCTCGGCATTGAAACCGAGCGTCGCCAAACCGACGATCCCGACGAGGGTTGGCGCTGGGTCGCCGACGAAATCGACGCCGGCCGTCCCGTGATGATCTGGGCTGACATCGCCGAGCTGCCGTATCTCAGGGTACGTTTATCCAACACCCGTCATGACATCGTCGTCATCGGCTACGACGAGAGGCGCGGCGTCGCCCGGGTGGTGGATAACGATCGCGAGGAGGTGCAGGAAGTCCCCCTAAAAGCTCTGGCGCGAGCTCGTGCCTCCCATGGCTTTCCCGATCCCAATCGCCACGCGACTTACCCGATACGCTTTCCTGATCGGCTGCCTGAGCTACTGCCGGTGGCGCGCGATGCAGCGGCAAGCGCGGCGCGCAATATGCGCGGCACGGATGCGACGCTGTTCGATCCGGCGGACCTGCCCGCCGATGGTGTGGTCGCCTCCGGCCTGAAGGGCGTCAATATCTTCGTCGACGATCTGGCCACCTGGGGAGATAGACTGACTGATGACCAGCTTAACGCATCGCTAAGGGTCTTACCGGTCTTCGTCGAGAAAGCCGGCACAGGCGGTGGCTTGTTCCGCCGCCTCGAAGCGGAATTCTGCGCCGAGGTTGCCCGCCTCACGGGCGATCGATCCTTTGCCCGTGCCGCCGACGTCCTGCTCGACTGCGCCAACGCCTGGAGCCGTCTTGCTACATATGCCGCCGCCGATCAGCTTGACTGGCGGGCGCTTGTCGTCCATGCCGAACAACTCCCGTCATCCGAGCAACGCGCGGTGCAGGCGCTGGAGGAGGCGGCAAGCCCGTAGAGTCGGCGGTGAGCGCCGGCGAGACCCGACCCGCCGCTCGCGGATGCCGTCCATGAACCACAAGGCGAGCGAGCGCGGACTCGGTTGGGGCCAATAAGCTTGGAGGAATAGGGTAAATGATCTTACACGAACCTGAACTGATCGAGGCATACTCCGATAAAGGCTACTGGGGTGACAGAACCCTGCTGGATCGCTTTGCCGCCAATCGTGCCGCCTACCCGGACCGGGAAGCGGTGGTGGATCCACCCAATCGTGACGAGCTGGTCGGCACACCGCCCCAGCGGCTCAGCTGGGCCGAGTTTGGTCGGGCCGTGGACGCCACCGCCGCCGAGCTGGCACGCCGGGGCTTCGGCAAGGACGACCTACTGGTGGCGCAGTTGCCGAACATCTGGGAGCTGGCCATGCTCTATCTGGCGGCGGCCAAGGCCGGCGGTCTGCTTTCCGCGTTGCCCCTGCAATGGCGAAGCAAGGATGTGGGCTATGTGAAAGAGATCACCGGCGCCAGATTCTACGCCTCGGTGGAAAGCTTCCACGGCTTTGATTACCGGGCCCTGGGGCAGGAGCTGGGCTTCGAGCACTACATTGGTCTGGCGGCGCTGACCGATATCGCCCATGGAGATCCGGGCCGGGTCCCGGAGGTGCCGGTGGATGCCAATGACATCTTCACCCTGTGCTGGACTTCGGGCACTGAGTCAAACCCCAAGGGCTGCCCCATGAGCCACAACAACTGGGAGTACATGACCAACCTGGTGTTCACCACCTGTGGCCTGCGCGAGGGTGACCGTATCCTGTGTGTGGCACCGCTGGTGAACATGACGGCGGTAGGGGTGAACTACCTCCCCTGGCTGGCGGCGGGGGGCACCCTGGTGCTGCATCACCCGATTACGCCGGAAATCCTGTTGCGCCAGCTGACCGAGGAGCACATCGAGTACACGATTCTGGTACCGGCAATGCTGAACATGATTGTCAAGCTGCCCAACGTGGACCAGCTGGATCTCTCCAGCGTGAGGACCATCACCACTGGTTCGGCGCCCCCCTCGGCCTGGTCGATGCAGGAGTTCAAGCGCCGCTGGGGCATCGAGATCGTCAACATCTGGGGCCAGAACGAGGGCACCAGTCTGGTAGCCGGCCCGGCCGATGTGCCGGACCTGGAGATGCGGGTGGATCACCTGCCCTGGTGGGGCAAGGCAGGAGTCCAATGGCCTTCCGGCGTCAGCGGGGTCGAGCTGAAAATTCTCGGCGATGAGGATGAGGAGATAACCGAACCAGGTGGCATCGGCGAGCTTTGCTATCGCAGCCCGGGTGTGTTCGCGGGCTACTTTCAGCGCCCGGATATTACCGCGGCTTCGTTCACTTATGACGGCTTTTTCCGCACCGGCGACCTTTTCATCATGCGGGATGACAGGCACCTAGGGTTCTATGACCGCAAGAAGGACATCGTGATTCGGGGTGGTTACAATATCTCCAGTGTGGAGGTGGAGAACGCGGTGCTGGGCTTCGGCAAGGTACGGGACGTCGCGGTCATACCCCAACCGGACGAGATCATGGGCGAGCGGATCTGTATCTGCGTGGTGCCTGTTGACGAGGATAACCCGCCGACCCTGGAGGAAATCAACGACTACTTGAGGGAGCAGGGCATGAGTGTCTACAAGCTGCCGGAAAAGATGAAACTGATCAACGCCATTCCCCGCAATCCGGTGGGCAAGATTCTGAAGAAGGAATTGCGAGCCCTGTAGCCGGTTCGCCGTCATGCCTCTCATAGGGTGTCTCCAAATGACCCCGTATTGTCAAAAAATGACCTCGCTAGGCTGCTGTCACGCAACCATGGTCGGGAACAGATGGTGCTGCTGAAACTTCCACCGTTGCATAGACAGCCGGCTGGCCTAATTGCAACCGCGCATCCTGTGGGAGGAACTTTTAAGCGTTTCGACAACACCGAAATCGTCGACGAGTTTGAACGGGTTGCGGTCCAGTTTCGCGCGCGTCCGGTTCGGTGGAAACCACGGAAACGGGCGGGTTACCAACCCCGTCTCGCGCCTGCCATAACAACATAACACCAGTCAGGAGATCTTCGAAATGTCCGCTATAGCCCAGCTGAAAGCAATGCCCGAAGCCCGTGCGGCCCTCAGGGAGATTTTGGGCCAGTTTGGTTGGGGCGCGTTGGCGATTGGTGGCGTCCGGGCCGCGTGGCGTAGCCGGCTTAAGCGACAGGAGCTTCCGCGGCAATTCCTGCTTGCTCTATGGGAGCATTGGGGAGATCGTGAGGCGATTGTCGACGGTGATCGTCGGGTCACCTTCGGTCAATTCAGGGATCGAGTTCTCCGCCTGACCAATGGCCTGCACCGGCTGGGTATCGGCGAAGGCGAGGCGGTGGCCGAGGTGATGCACAACGGCGCGCCATGGTTCGAATTGATGCTGGCTTGTACGCTCAGGGACAATCCCATGCCGATGCTCAATTGGCATCTCCAGCCCAAGGAGTTGGCGGAATGTATCAACAAGGCCTCGCCAAAGGCTCTGGTATTGGGGGGCGCCTTTGTGGAAGCGGTACAGTCGGTTCGTGATCAGTTGACCACCGTCGAACACTTCATCGTGGTTGATGCTGACGAATTGCCCGAGGGTATGATCGCCTACGAGTCACTGATCCGGGACAGCCGGTCCATACTCCCAAGCGGCAAGCTGGGCATGGCCCCAAAGACCTACAGCGGCGGTACCACAGGGACGCCGAAATACATCAACATCGACCGGGACCGGCTGACATCGGATTCGGCCGAGGCGCGGCGGGGCGCCTCCAAGGAGGAGGTGACCCGGTTGGGGTTGATGCAGATATCGGCCTTTCATTTCTACAAGATCGGCAAAATCCGGGATCCGATCAGCAACAACATCCGCACGCTGATTCCGGGGCCGCTGTATCATGCCGGGGTACAGATCGCGGTGTTGCCGTTCTTTCTCGGCGGCACCGCGGTGCCCATGAGCAAGTTCGATCCCGAGCTCATGCTTAAACTTATTCAGGACGAGCGTATCAACTGGACCTTCGTCGCCCCGACCATGCTCGAGCGCATCCTGGCACTGCCCGAGGCTCTGAAGTCCCAATACGACCTTTCCAGCATGCGGGTAATCATTTGCGCGGCGGCGCCTTGTCCGCCCAAGGTCAAGCGCGAGATCAACACGCTGTTCCGCCGCCAGGGAGCGTCGGATGATGTCTTCCATGAATACTACGGCGCTTCGGAGAGCGGCCTGATCAGCGTTCTCGCCAGCGAGGACTACCAGGAGAACCCAAAGCGCTACGACAGCGTTGGCAAGCTGCGGGCGGCGGAATGCCGGATCTATGACGAGGAGACCGGCACCTGGACCCCACCCGGCAAGGAAGGGAAGGTGCTCGTGCGCTCCCCGATGGCCCTTGCGCTGAACTACGTCGGCCTCAGCGAAGAGAAGATGAAGGAGAATTATATCGGGGTCGAGGGCAAGCTCTGGTACGACGATGGTCTGATTGGTTATGTGGACGAGGATGGTTTTCTGTACCTGACTTCGCGGATCAAGGAAATGATCATCTCCGGCGGGGTGAATCTTTTCCCCAATGAGATCGAGACGGTTATCAAGCGGCATCCGGCGGTTCTTGACGTTGCCGTGGTGCGGGCGCCGGACAAGGACCTGGGCGAGGTGCCGGCGGCGGTAATTGAGCTCAAAGAGCACCAGCAGGCCACTCGCAAGGAGATCATCGAGCACTGCAAGACGGAGGGGTTGTACGGTTTCAAGCTGCCGAAGATCGTGGACTTTGGCGAGCTGCCCCGCAACTTGGCCGGCAAGCTACCGAAAAAGCAGCTTGAGGAGAAATACTGGAAAGGTGTCGCCCGGCACGGTTAGCGGGCTGTTGGAAATGCCTTGCGCGCTCTGGCTGTTACCGACCTGTCAATCTTGTATAGGATCCGGCCGGCTCCCGGCTGATCATGGAGAACGTCAACCACGGGCGCATCTATCGCGAGGTGGGGTCAACGCCAGCGGCGGCGGCCCCGGGGACTGGCGATATCGCCATCCGGCTGACGGAAGCCCGGTGACGTGAATCGCATTCAATCGAGCCCCCGCGCAATCAGCTCCTTCATGATCTCGTTGGTGCCGCCGTAGATCTTCTGTACCCGGGCGTCGGCGTACAAGCGCGCGATGGGATACTCGAGCATGTAGCCGTAGCCGCCGAAGAATTGAAGGCACTCGTCGACGATCTCGCACTGCTTTTGCGTGCACCACCATTTGGCCATTGAGGCCGTCTCCGCGTCGAGTGCGCCGGCGATCAGGCGCTGGATGCAGTGGTCGATGAACACTTGGCCGAGAGTCACTTCGGTGCGCCGCTCGGCGAGCCGGAAGCGCGTGTTCTGGAAGTCGAGCAGACGCTTGCCGAAGGCCTTGCGCTCGCGCACGTAGGCCAAGGTGTGCTCCAGGGCCGCCTCGGCGGCAGCGATGGCGCCGAGGCCGATGATCAAGCGCTCGCGTGGCAGTTGGTTCATAAGTTGGTAGAAGCCCTGGCCCTCTTCGCCGCCGAGTAGGTTCTCGGCCGGCACCCGCAGATCATCGAAGAACAACTCAGCGGTGTCCTGACCTTTCTGGCCGATCTTGTGCAGAAGCCGGCCGCGGCGGAAGCCGGGCTGCTCGCCCGGCTGTTCGACGACCAGCAGCGAGACGCCCCTGGCGGCCTCGGCCGGATTGGTCTTGCAGACGACGATCAGCAGGCCGCAGTGATGGCCGTTGGAGATGAAGGTTTTCGACCCGTTGACCACATAGTTCTCGCCTTGGCGTTCGGCCCGCGTGCGCACGGCCTGTAGATCCGAGCCGGTGCCCGGCTCGGTCATGGCAATGGCCCCCACCCACTCGCCGGAGGCGAGCTTGGGAAGCCAGCGATGCTTCTGCTCCGGCGTGCCGCAGCTGACGATGTAGTGGCTGACGATCTCATGAACGCCCTTGGCCCAACTGGTATTGCCGGCACGGGCCTGCTCCTGGAGGATCACGGCCTCATGGGCGAAGCTTCCCCCCGCCCCGCCGTATTTCTCCGGCACGTCGGTGCACAGGAGGCCGGCGGCGCCTGCCCTTGTCCACAGCGTGCGCTCGACGTGCTGCTGGGAGTCCCAGTGTTCTTCGAAGGGGGTGATTTCGGTGGCGATGAACTTCCGGACGTTGTCGCGGAACAGCGTTAGCTCTTCGTCCATCCAGGGTGATTGATTAAACGTCATGGTGTCCATGGCCTCACATTGAGAACCCGCCGCCACAGAGCAGCGTCTGACCGCTGATGTAGTTCGACTCCGGAGTGCAAAACAGATAGACGGCCCCGGCGGCCTCGGCCGGCGTGCCGGCGCGACCGAGCGGCACCATGGCCTCCATGGTCTTGAGCAGATCGGGGTTGACGCCCACCTTGATCTTGCGGCCTTCCACATCGATGCTCGCATCAGAGCCTGCTTCCGCCTCTGTGAGGCGCGTTTTGATCAGTCCGAAGGCCACGCAGTTGACGTTCACCTTGAGCCTGCCCCATTCCTTGGACATCGCCTTGGTCAGGCCGATCACCGCCGCCTTGGCGGCCGAATAGTTGGCCTGTCCAGCGTTGCCGCCGGTGCCGGCGATCGAGGCGATGTTGACCACCTTACGGAATACCTCGCGCCCTTCGGCGGCTTCTTTCTTGGCCTGCACGCGAAAGTATTCGGAGGCCGCGCGCAGAATGCGAAAGGGCGCCGTGGCGTGCACGTCCATGATCGCCTGCCACTGCTCATCGCTCATTTTCTGAATCACGTTGTCCCAGGTGTAGCCGGCGTTGTTGACGATGATGTCCAGACCGCCCAGCTGTTCGATTGCCGTGTTCACAAAGCGTTCGGCAAAATCCTCCTGTGTCACGCTGCCGATGCAGGCCACGGCCCTGCCGCCGGCGTCCTTGATCGCCGCGACCGTTTCCTCCGCCGGGGCGGCATCAAGATCGTTGACTACCACGCTGGCGCCTTCGGCGGCGAGTTTGAGGGCGATTTCCCGGCCTATCCCGCGCCCTGAGCCGCTGACGATGGCCACTTTATCTTGAAGTTTCATACGCAGTCCTGCTTTGTTGGTGATGGAAAGGACGTGTTTCAGGCCAGCGCCACCAGGGCGTCGCCGGCGAGCTTGACTTCACCCTGTTTATCGACCACGCCGATCTCGAGCCGGGCCAGTGTTTCGTGGCCGTCCTCGGTGATTTCAACGATCTTGCCGGTGCAACTCAGCCGTGCGCCGACTGGCGTGATGGCGGCGAAGCGGACCGAGAACCGGCGCAGCCGGGTCTGCGGTGCCCACTGGGTCAGAAAGCGGCCCAAATAGGCCATCGGCAGCATGCCGTGCGCGAACACGTCCGGCATGCCAGAGGCCTTGGCAAAGTCGATGTCAATGTGGATCGGGTTGTGGTCACCCGAGGCGCCGGCGAACAGTGCCAGCGTCGCGCGCGTGATGGGCGGAAGCTCGAGTGGCGGAAGCGCCTGGCCGACCTTGACCTGGTCACGAGTGGGGGCGTTCATGCTGCGTTCTCCTGCGGGTTGCGGACGACGATCACGCTGCGTGCCTCGAGCACGGTCTCGCCAGTCGCGTCCTTGATCAGCGAATCCTTGACGATGAATTCGAGCGCACCGCTCTTCTTGCCGTAGATGTCGCTAATCTTTGACTCGACGCTGAGCACGTCGCCGGCACATACCGGCGCGTGATAGGTGAAGCTTTGCTCGCCGTGCAGGATGCGTCCGATCGGCACGTTCAGCGTTTCGAGCAACGTGGTCATGGTTCCGGCATCGAGGTCGGCGCCCATCAGAAAGGTTGGTGGTGCCGGCAGGCTACGGTAGCCGGCTGCCCGGGCCGCAGACTCGTCGAGGTACTCGGGCCGCGTTTCGCCGGTGGCTTTGGCGAAAAAACGTAACCGCCCCTTCTCGACCTCGAAGCTGACGGTCGGCAGGCGCAGCCCGATGTGTTTAGTGTCGATCATAGTTCGTCCTCTTCAGGTGGCCTGGTACATCGTCACCACGCAGGCGCCGCCCAGGCCGAGATTGTGTTGGAGCGCAATGCGCGCGCCTTCGACCTGGCGGTCCGCGGCCTGTCCTCGCAGCTGTTGGACCAGCTCGGTGCATTGCGCCAACCCGGTGGCGCCCAATGGATGACCCTTGGAAAGCAGCCCGCCCGAGGGGTTGGTAACCACGCGCCCACCGTGGGTGTTGTCGCCGTCCTCGACCATCTGCTCGCCGCCACCTTCCGGCGCCAGCCGTAGTGCTTCATAAGTCAGCAGCTCGTTGGTGGCGAAGCAGTCGTGCAGTTCCACGGCGTCGAGCTCCTCCGGACCGATGCCAGCGGTCTCGTAAACCTGATCGGCGGCGGTGCGCGTCATGTCATAGCCGACCAGTTGCATCATGTTGCGCGCCTCGAACGTGCTCGGTGTGTCGGTGGTCATCGCCTGCGCCAGGATGCGCACTCGGTGATCGAGAGCGTTGGCCCTGGCGAAGGCTTCGGAGCAGACGATGGCCGCCGCCGCGCCGCAGGTCGGCGGGCAGGCCATCAGGCGGGTCATTGGGCCGATCAACACCGGGGAGTCCATCACTTCCTCCACTGTCACTTCCTTGCGGAACAGCGCCACCGGGTTGCGCGCGGCATGCCGGCTCGCCTTAGCGCGTATTTTGGCGAAGGTCTCCGCCTTGGTGCCGTACTTGTCCATGTGCGCCATGCCCGCGCCGCCAAAATAGCGGATCGCCAGCGGCACCTCGGGCTGTCCCACCAGGTCCTCGCAGATCCGGTCAAAGGGTTCGAAGGGGGTCGGCCGGTCGTTGTAGTAGCTGCCCAGCGCTCCCGGCTTCATTTGCTCGAAGCCCAGGGCGATCACGCAGTCGGCGGCGCCGGACTCCACCGCCTGGCGCGCCAGGAACAGGGCGGTCGAGCCGGTGGAACAATTGTTGTTGACGTTGATCACGGGAATGCCGGTCATGCCGATTGGATAGAGCGCTCGCTGGCCGCAGGTGGAATCGCCATAGACATAGCCCACGTAGGCTTGCTCCACCTTGGCGTAGTCCAGCCCGGCATCGGCCAGGGCCTGACGCGCCGCCTCGGCACCCATCTGGTAGTAGGGCGCGCTGGCGCCGGGTTTCGCGAACGGCACCATGCCGACGCCGCTGATCACCGCTGTGTGTTTCATGCTTTTCTCCTTACCCTCTAGGTATCACCGTGCATTGCTTGTCGCACTGCATCCCGCACCACTTCCGGTCGCTCCATGGGCAGAAAATGGGTTGTTCCAGCCAGAACGTTCAACTCGGCGGAGGGTAGCAAGGCATGTAGGCGCCGGCGCGCCCTTGGCGAGAAGGTTGAGGCGCGTTCCGCGGCCAGTACGACCATCGGACACCGCAATCGTCGGACGGCGGGCCAGGGGTTGTGTTCGGTATGGGCAAAGGTGGTGCTTTCCCATTCCGGCGTACAGGCCAAGCGAAAACGATCATCATGGGCCACGAGGCCGTGCTCAACATAGTTTTCCAGCCATGCTTCCGGCCAGGTTCTGAAGCCACCACGGCCACGAAAGTTCTCCAGTGCGGCGGCGCGCGAGTCAAACACCCTGCGGCGACGTGCCGCTCCGGCGGCCAGTGAAAACCGCTGTGACTGGCGTAGCAGCTTGGCCGACCACAATCGCCAGCCCTGCCAGGGATCCATGATCACCGGTTCCGCCAGGATCAAGCCCCGCACCTTGTCCGGTCGTCGGGCCGCGGCCATGATACTGGTCGTGGCACCGATCGAATGACCCGCAAGCCAGACAGGCTCATCCAGACTTTCCAGCCAAGCGACAAGGTCTTCGTAGTACGTTTCCCAACCGCGGAATGTTTTAATATCGGCCGCCTCGGCGCTGGCCCCGTGGCCCCGCATATCCCAGGCCAGCACGTTGCAATCGTCAGCCAATTCGTCGAGCAGCGAGCGGTAAACCTGGCTATGGAAGCCCGTCGCATGGGCCCAATGCAGGGTGGGGCGTTCGCGCGATCCGGGCCAGCGCCACAGCGCGATTTGCCGCCCGTCCGGGGCAGTGAATCCGTCACGCTCGATCACGTCACGCGTCTCAGTAGGATTTGGGTAAGCCAAGGACATGTTCTCCGATGTAGTTGAGCAGCATTTCGTTGTTGATTGGTGCAACCTCCATTAACCGTGCCGAAGGCCATAGCGTGATGATGTCGTAGTCCCGGTCGAAACCGTAGCCGCCGTGGGTCTGCAGGGCGGCCTCGACGGCTTTGACCGCCGCGCGAGAACCCAGCAATTTCGCCATGTTGGCATGAGAACCGGCATCGCCACCGGCGTCGAACGTCGCAGCCGCGTGGATCATCATCAGCCGTGCTGCCTCCAATTCGGCCTTGGCCTCGGCCAGCCGGTGCTGTATAGCCTGATAACCCCCGATGGGGGTGCCGAAAGGTTTGCGTTCGTTGGCGTAGGCCACTGCCTTTTTGAGAGCGTAATTGCCCAGGCCCACGGACATGGCGGTGACCAGCAGGCGCTCCGAATTCAGCGCCTCGAACATTCCGGCCAGGCCCTGTCCCGGGTTGCCGATCAAGCCACCCGCGTCGAGTTTGACGTCATCGAAAAAAACCAGGTATTGCCGCTCCGGCCAACCGACGTCGATATTCAGGGGCTGTAGTTCCACGCCGGGCGCGTCGGTATCCACCACGAACAAGGACATACCCTCAGTGCGTCGTTTGACTTCGCCGGCTTTTTGGGTGCGGGCCACGACCAGCATTCGATCGGCGTCCGCCGCACCGGAAATAAAAACCTTGCGCCCGGTCAGCCGATAGCCGTCACCATCCGGTGTCGCCAGCGTGGACATCGCGAAGCTGTTGGTCCCGGCATCCGGCTCGGTGATTGCGAAGCACAGTTTCTCGGCCCCGCTGATTGTCGGCTTGACGAACCGCTCTATTTGCCCGGGTGTGCCATTGCGGATGATCGGCACTCGCGCAAACCCAGTGAGCAACAGCATGGGCAGCACCAGCCCGGCCTCGGCCAGCGTTTCCATCAGCGCGACTAGTTCCACCTGGCCGCCGCCCGAGCCCCCCAGGTCCTCGGGAATGGTGATGCCAAGCAGCCCATATTCGCCCAGCGCTTCCCAGGCCTCCTGAGGGAATCGGTGATTATCGATGCATTCGCGCATGTATTCCCGGGAAAAGCCTTCGCTCACGACGCGGGTGGCCTCGCGAATGTCACGCATGCGTTCGGCTACGCGGGCTTGGTCGAACTGGGCTTCGGACGCGATGCTCATTATCGTCTCCTCCTTGCGCTCACCCCTCCGGGGTAAATAGGTTGCGTTTGCCATCGTGGTGCACGCGGCCCGTGCGATTGAGAAATTCCTCGTTCGTCATGGCATTGAGCAGGTCCGTGTCGGTGGGAGTGTTGGCAACAAACCGCCGGCCATCGCTCAGGCGGCCCAGCACAATACCCTGGACCGGGCGGTCGGCGCGGTCGTGCATGACAGTGTAGGTCTCGATGCGGGCCTTGCCCTGCGCCTGCTCCACCAGTTCCACGACGGGGCCGGCGTCGATCTCGGCTTGCAGCCCGGCCGGATCGATCGGCCGCCAACCGCCGACGGGCGGTCTTCCGCCGTAGAGCCCCAGCGAATGCTTGCTCATGTACCAGCCCACGCCGCTGACCAATCCGTTGGTGCTTCGGTCGGCGCGGATACGGTTCATGATCTCGGCGATGGCGTGGGTGCAATAGTTGTTGCCGGGCCCGCCATGGTAAGCCAAGCCACCTGTGACGGTCAGTGGCCGGGGATCATGCACGGAGATACCCAGCGCATCGCGCGCCATCTGTACAGCGCTGGGGAAACAGCTGTACAGGTCCAGGTGATCGATCGCGTCGATCCCGAGTCCGCTGGTCGCTGCCAGCCGCTCGCCGCAGGCGGTGATCGCCGGCGAGCGGGAAAGATCCGCCCGCTGGGAGACGAACCAATGATCGTGGCCGTTTGCCGCGGCCAGGGGGTACACCCAGCGTTCAGGGTCGATGCCCAGCCGCCGGGCCTTGGCCACGGACATCATTACCAGCGCGGCGGCCTGATCCACCGCGATGAGGGCGTTCATGTGCTTGGTGTAGGGCGCGCCGACCATGCGATTTTTGGGTGAGCGCTCGGCGATATCGGCCGCCGATAAAGGGTCGCGGCGCCAGGCTCGCGGATTGTCGACCGCGACGGCGTTGAATCGGGCATAGAATTCGCCCAGCATTCGTCGGTGCTCGGCTGGGTCAAGGCCGTAGCGACCCCGCAGCGCCTGCTCGAATAACGGATAGATCTGGATGGGCAGATTGAGCCCGTGGCGTTGTTCCGCCGAATTGGTCGGCTCGCGGTCATCGCCGAGCAGTCGCGGACCCTCGCCGGTGGCGGTGTCCAGCACTCCGGACAGGCCGGCGCCCTTGCCGCGCATCTGTGTGGCAAGCGCCTCGCCGCCCGCGATCAAGATACAATCGAGACCACCGGCGGCGATGCGATCGGCATAGTAACCGACCAGCCATTGACCCATGTTCCCGCCTATGGGTGTGTAGAAGCGCTCGCCGGGGTCGATGCCCAGATGCCGCGCCAGGGTGGACGGGGCATCGGAATAAGACGGCGCCAATATGTTGAGACACGTTAACGACTGGATCTGACCCAGAACCCCGGCCACACCGCAGTCCGCCGCCGCGGCTCGGGCAGCCTCGGCGACCAGGCCTATGGGGGTGCGCTCGGTATCCGGTTCGCGCGCGCTGATCTGGCCGGCGCCGACCAGCACCGGTGTTGTTTCCTCATGAGTCGTCATCGGCGAATAACCTCCGCAACGGTATCATCTCCGGGAAAAGGCCTGCTGTTGGACGTCAGCCTTGAGTCATCTGATAGCCATCCTGCCGGATAGGCCTTTTTGAAATGGTAATGAGCCATGGGCAGGTGTTTCGCTCGCCAAAGCATCTCGAAAGAGGTAGAAGGTCGAAGCATGGGCGCGTCGCCATGATGATCGAAGTAATAGCTGTTAGAGGCCGCGCAATTGTGGTTAAGGAACACCGTCCCTTGTTGGCGTCGTTGGATATTCCGGAAGTAGCGATCGTGCACGTCTTGACGAATCTCCACGCAAGTCGCGTCCCGCTTTCGGGCGGCCTGGATGCAGCGCGCCACGTGAATGGCGTTACCCTCGACCATTTTGAAATAGGATGAACCAATCAGCGCGTATGGACCCAGCATGATGTAGAGATTGGGGTAGCCGGGTACTGTCAGGCCCTCATAGGCCTGGTAACGGTTCCGCTCCCAGAATTCGCCCAGATCCACACCGCCGCGTCCCACGACTTCATAGGAGGGCAGATTGCCCTTTTCGAAAACCTTGTAGCCGGTCGCCAGGATCAGCACATCGATCTCGTGCTCAATGCCGTCGATGGTCTCGATGCCCTTGGGAGTGATGCGTTGGATAGGGGTGGTGATCAGATCGACGTTGCTACGGCTGAAGGTGGAAAAGTAGTTGTTGGAAAATGTCGGCCGCTTACAGCCGAAGCCATATCGCGGGGTTAATTTGCCCCATAACTCCGGGTTATCGGGCAATTGCTCGCGCATGTTGTTGACGCCGGCGCGCTGGGCCCAGTGCACCAGCCAGGGAAAGCGCCGATAGTAAACCGCCGCGATGATCATCAACGATTCGGTCAGCGCATCGGTGGTGGTACGTACTCCCTGCTGGGCCAGGCTCGACCAACGAAAGACGGTGCGCATCCAGCCGGGCATACGGACATCCGGTTTCTTGAGTACCCAGATGGGCGTGCGCTGATAGACATCCAGATGCGCCACCCGCGGGGCGATTTCGGGAGTCAGCTGCACCGCGGTGGCGCCGGTACCGATCACCGCCACCCGCTTGCCGGTGAGATCCACTTTGTGGTCCCAGCGCGCGGTGTGCATGCGCTCGCCCTGAAAATCCTCGACCCCTTCGATATCCGGCATCTTCGGCGAGATCAACCCGCCGGTGGCGGACACTAGGTGGCGTGCGGTGACACATCCCTTGTCGGTTGTCACCCGCCACAAGTGCTCGCCTTCATCGAACTCGGCACGCTTCACGCTGACGCCGAAACGTATGTAGGGATAGAGGCCGTATTTGCTGGCCACACGGCGGGCGTAGTTCTGCAGCTCGTCACCCGGCGCGAAGACCCGCGACCAGTTCGGATTCTGCTCGAAGGAAAAAGAGTAGACGAAAGAAGTGATGTCCACCGCCACGCCGGGGTAGCGGTTGTCGCGCCAGGTGCCGCCGACATCGGCGGCACGCTCGATGATCGATAAGGATTTCATGCCGCGGCTGAGAAGCTCGATGGCCGCGCCCATTCCGGCGAAGCCGGCGCCGATGATCAAAATCTCGTGGTTGGGTTCAGCGCTCCCGTGGCGCGGCGCCCGCTGGCCACGACGGCTTTGTTGAATCCGGTCCTCCGCGACATTCATAGTGGTCCTCCTTCCAGTTTTTAGCAGGCCGCTTAGCCGCTATGCGCGAGGCGCAGTTTCGTCCGTGCCACGGCCCGGGTGCATGCTACGGGCGCCGACAAATGCCGGCGCATAAAGCCGACTATTTCGGTAACGTCCTGGCGCGCCTCCGGCAACATGGAATGAAACACCGGCCACACATGTGGCATATTCCAGCGGGCGCGCAGGGTCACGGCCACGCCGGCCTGGCGCGCACGGTGCGCTACCCGATAGGCATCATCACGGAGGGCCTCGGATTCGCTCACAGTGAGCATAAGAGGCGGCAGGCCACGGAAATCGCCGTATATCGGTGAGACATAGGGATCCCGGGGATCATGGCCGGCCAGATACAGATCGGTGGCCATCTTGATCATGCGTGGAGTCAGCATGGCATCGCTGGCCGCGTTGGCCTGGCGCGACGGTGTATCGCCAACCGCATCGGCGCCGGGTGAGATCGACACGGCGCAGGCTGGCATGCGGGGGGAGGAATCGGGCGAGGCGGCCTGCGCATCGCGCAGCCTCAGCAGCGTGGCCAGAGTGAGGTTGCCACCCGCGGAATCTCCGATCAGGGCCAGCGGCTCGTCAGGATAGTCCTCGGCCAGCGCCCTGTAGGCATGGTGGGCATCGTCGAGGGCGGCCGGGTAGGCCGCCTCCGGCGCTAGGCGGTAGTCGATCCAGAACACGCGTGCGTTCAGTCTCTTGGCCAGCTGCCCGCAAAGCTCAGCATAAGTAGGGAAACGGCCACTGATAAAGGCGCCACCGTGGAGATACAGCACGGTGGCCGTGGGCTGACTGGGACTGACACGCACCGCCGGCACGCCGGGTGGTACGGCCGGTTCATTGCCAATGGTGGTCTTGCGCGCGGTGACTCCGGACGGCAGCCCGCCCGGCAGGCGGGCCATCGCGGCGATGCGCCGTAACCGCATCACCAACTCGTCGGGACTAGCCGGCTCGCGTTTCATCAGTAGCCGAAAACCACGGTCGGCAACTCTTGCCGAGAATGATGTCATGATTTGCCTCCTGCCGGATATCAGCCCCCGGCCAAGCGATACGCCTCGCCCAGCGCGCGAGCGTATAGCCGCGGCGCGTAGCGCTTGAACCGCCACATGAAACGCCCGTCGAACTGCGGCACCACATAAAGTTGCTTTCGATCGAGGGCGTCCAGGGTCCGGCGTGCCACCTGGTCGCTGGTGGCGAAGGTCCACTTGCGCATGGCGGCATGGGCGAAATCGCCGCGGTGCTCGGGCAGTCGCGCCTTGTCCAGAATGTTGGTGGGTACCACGGTGGGACACAGGGCCGAAACATGCACGCCGGTGCCGGTCAGCTCGGCCGCCAGAGTTTCGGAGAGTGAAAGGACCGCGGACTTGGTCACGTTATACGCACTCATCTCCGGCGCCGCGCCGAAACCGGCGGCCGAAGCCACGTTGACAATGCCGCCGTAGCCCAGTGCGCGCAGCTTGGGTGCGAAGAAGTGACAACCATGAATGACGCCCCAAAGATTGACTTTGAGGCACCAGCGCCAATCGCCAAGCGGCACTTCTCCGATGCGGCCGCCTACGCCCACCCCGGCGTTATTGACCACCAACGTCATTGGCCGTCCGAGCAGCGATTCGGCCTTGTCGGCGAGCGTGGCCATCTGCTTTTCACTACCTACGTCGCAGCGGTAGGCGACAGCCCGACCTTCGCCCAATTCCGAGAGTATGCTGGCGGTTTGCTCGGCGCGCTGGCGGTCTATATCCGCGCAGATCACTGATCCGCCACGGCGCACGATCTCATAGGCGAAGCTGCGGCCGATGCCGCTGCCCGCCCCCGTGACCAGGGCCGCCGCCCCCTCGGAGGGTTTCAGTGTTTTACGCTTGGCACCGCTCACGCCGCCGTCACTCGTTCCGCTGTTGTGTCACGCCTGTTATCGTCATGCCATTGCCGGAATGCTTGGTAAGCCTGCTGGGCATCACCGGTTTCCTCGTAGGCGCGCTTCCAGGCGTGGATGACTTCCCGGTTATCGGCGTCCCATGGATGGAAGCGGGGGGAGAGAAAAGGCAGCGTATCGATCACAAAAGCTCGGGTGAAGATTCCAGGTGCGAAGTACAACCACTTAATGGCGCGCAGTGCCGAGGGGATGTTCGTGAGCTGCCGATCTTTCCAGAGGAAATACAGCCAGTTACCGTGCACCAGAGGCAGGAAAAGGGCTGTACCCAGAGCGAGCGTCGCCATGCGGATTGCGTAAGCGCGGACGCCGCCCCCGCTTACCTCTCCGAACACGTCGAAGCTGACTGACTTGTGCTCCGTCTCCTCCACGAAGTGCCAGAACAGCATGGCGGCGACTTCCTGCCTGGTATCGTCCCACAGTTCCGGATGATCGAGCATTACCTGGGAAATCACGGCCGTGAAATGCTCGAAGTTCGCGGCCATGGCGCACTGGGTGGCGCCGCCCAGGTAGCGTTGAAGGGGCTTTCTGATCGCCTTGAACACGGCCTCCGCCCGGTCTATTGGAATGCCGTGCGCGACCATCGCTTCATTCATGGCGTCATGCTCCCGTGCATGGGAGCGTTCCTGTCGAATAAAGCTGATCGCGGCTTTGCGCACTGACGGATCGTGAAGATTCTCGAGTTGCTTACTCGTGGCCTGCATGACCCAGCGCTCGCCGTCCGGCACCGCGGCCAGGATCGCGTTCATCCAGTGAGTGATCCACGGATCGTTGTTGAACCAGTGGCGCGGCACCGTCTCCGGGCTCATGCCGAAATCCAAATCCCTGTGTTCGACTTCATCGTAACCAATCTTGCGGCTCGCGATCACCATG
This sequence comes from Alcanivorax sp., assembly GCA_042090255.1. Lineage (GTDB taxonomy): Bacteria > Pseudomonadota > Gammaproteobacteria > Pseudomonadales > Alcanivoracaceae > Alloalcanivorax. Next base: position 42,608 of record JBELJS010000006.1, read on the forward strand.
TCGACCTCCTGAGTAGTTCGACTGTTGAGTCACTTTATTTGGGCGATTGACCAAATGTCAAGGCCCGAAAAAGCAGTCAGTGGATATCTTCGCGCGCCGGGAAACAGATCGCGTCAGACCGGCGGGAAAAGCCGGTCGAGATACGGTACAAAAGAAAGGAAACGGAATGCCGGAGCGTGGTACCGGACCACTAGGGGGCAGGGGGTAGAGTGTGCCGGGAACCGGCGTGCTGCCGGTACTGATCGGGCGAAAGACCGAACCAGCGCTTGAAGGCACGCCTGAAATTGGCTCCGTCATGATAGTTCATCAACGCGGCGATGGCTTCGATCGAAAGCTTGCTGTCACACAGGTAGCTGATCGCTTGCCGGGATAGGATTTCGTCACGAATTTTCCTAAAACTGCTGTTTTCCTCCTTGAGCTTGCGAGCGAGAGTGCGTTTGCTCATGAAAAGGGAGGCTGCTGCTTCGTCTTCGCTGAGCGAACCGGGGGGTCTCGATAGCATCATCTTCTTAAGCCGGGTCTGGTAGCTGGGCTTGTGGTTCTGAAGCTCGGCAAGCATTGATTCACATTGCTCAAGAGCCAGGCGGTAATTTTCATGATTGGCGGAGGCGTTCGGTTCCCGGCACAGTGCCGTCGGCAGTTTTAGTGTGAACTTATCGGAGCCAAAACGAATGCGACCGGGCAAGTAGTCCGAGTACATCGCGTGGTACTCAGGTGTCCGGTGGGTAAAACAAATTTCAGCCTCATGTAGTGGGCGACCGACAACGAACTCGCCGAATTCAAGCAGCACCACGATCATGGTATCCGCCAGGCAACGCTCGATATCCGCGTCCAGCGGCACTTGGAAGTCCAGTCGGCATTCCAGGTGTTCTTCAGCTTCCTGCAGGTGTAGCTCGACGATGCTTGCCCGAGTAGGTAGGAATGTCTGAATCGCCTGTAGCGCGGTGAGCAGGTCCGGACTGCTCGAGGCGGCAAAACCGATGGCGCCGTGGGTCGCCGGGGTCAGACGCTTACCCAGCCGTAAGCCGAACTCAAACTGGCCCGACAACGCCAGTGCATTGCGTAAAATCCGCACCTGGTGAGCTGGCGTGAGCAGACTGTCCTCGCCCAAAAATTGCGCGATACCGAGACCGGTACCTTGCAGCAACGAGGGTAGCTGGCTGACGGTTAAGTCCAGCTCGCGGGCAATAAGTCGTGAATAGTTCGACGGAATGCCGCCTTCCGAGGCTTTCGGTTCACCTTTCTGCTGTGTCATTGATACGGTCCGTTGATAGGCATGCCTGTCTTTAAATGACCCCAGTGTGTCAATAAATGACCTCCCCGGCAAGCGAATCAACAACCACGATGCAGTCATTAAGTTACTTGCTGGAGAAAGGTCTTGGGTAAGATTACGTTCATTGAGCATGACAGTACCGAGCACATTGCCGAGTTTGAATCTGGTTCCTCGCTGATGCAGGTTGCTGTTAATAACGCTGTGCCCGGCATCGACGGAGACTGCGGTGGGGAATGCGCCTGCGGCACCTGCCACGTGATAGTGACCGATGAATGGTTCGGAAAGACCGGGGAAATAAATGATGCTGAAGAGCAGATGTTGTCCATGACTCCGGAGCGGGCAGAAACTTCTCGGCTGGGCTGTCAGATTCGAACCACTGAGGCGATGGACGGTATGACCGTTCTGTTGCCTGAATTTCAGATGTAGCGGGAGGTCACCATGTCAACCAAGTCAGGCACGAACGATGCCATGCAAACAAAGATGATTAATGCCACATCGAGATTGGTGCCTATGCACTTACAGATCAAGGCACTCAAATCTCTGATGAAAGCGAAAAAAAAGGCAATGGGGTCAACACGCCCACAGGTCAAGTTTCTCGAACAGCCCGTGCCTGACGTCAATACCCTGGCACTTGAGGATATTGACACCAGCAACCCTTTTCTGTATCGGCAAGATCAGTGGGGTGCCTATTTCAAGCGGTTACGTGATGAGGCACCGGTGCACTTCCAGAAAAGCAGCCAGTTCGGGCCATTCTGGTCGGTGACACGCTATGAAGACATTTTGTTCGTCGATAAGAATCACGAGCTCTTTTCCTCCGAGCCACAAATCATTCTGGGTGATCCTCCGGAAGGGTTGTCGGTGGAAATGTTTATCGCCATGGATCCGCCAAAACATGATGTGCAACGCCGGGCGGTCCAAGGTGTGGTGGCACCCCAGAATCTCAAGGAAATGGAGGGGCTGATCCGGCAGCGCGCCGCCGAGGTGCTCGACAGTCTGCCCCTGGACAAGGCTTTCAACTGGGTGCCGGCAGTGTCCAAGGAGTTGACCGGGCGTATGTTGGCAACGTTGCTGGATTTCCCTTACGAGCAGCGTCACAAGCTGGTTGATTGGTCGGACCGACTGTCCGGAGCATCTTCGGCGACTGGTGGCGAGTTTACCGACGAAGACATCATGTTTGACGATGCCGCGGACATGGCCTGGTCATTCTCGAGGCTTTGGCGAGACAAGGAGGCACGACGCAAGGCTGGCGAGCCTCCGGGTTTCGACTTGATCAGCATGCTACAGAGTAACGAGGATACCCGGGATTTGATTAACCGTCCGATGGAGTTTATCGGCAACCTGGCGCTGCTGATTGTTGGCGGCAATGACACCACCCGCAACTCCATGAGCGGCGGTGTGCTGGCCCTGAATCAGTTCCCCGAGGAATTCATCAAGCTGAAGAAAAACCCGGAATTGATTCCAAACATGGTTTCGGAAATTATCCGCTGGCAAACTCCACTCGCGCACATGCGCCGGGTTGCCACGCAGGACGTGGAGCTGCGTGGTCAGACCATTAAGAAAGGGGACCGCGTGTTGATGTGGTATGCCTCCGGTAATAGAGACGAACGAAAGTTCGAAAATCCCGACCAGCTTATTATTGATCGAAAGGACGCGCGGAATCATATTTCCTTTGGCTACGGCATTCACCGTTGCATGGGCAACCGTCTGGCTGAGTTGCAATTGCGGATTTTGTGGGAAGAGTTACTTAAGCGCTTTGATAACATAGAGGTCGTGGGTGAGCCCGAGCGTGTGCAGTCCAACTTTGTGCGGGGCTATTCCAAGCTAATGGTCAAGTTGACCGCAAAAAATTGAATTCACGTCCGGAGCCGATGTCATCCGAACAGTTCGATTATGTCGTGGTTGGGGCGGGCTCGGCCGGATGCGTCGTCGCCAACCGTCTATCCGAATGCGGCCGCCATTCGGTGCTGTTGCTCGAGGCCGGTCCGGAGAGTCGCCGCAATCCGTTCGTGAATATGCCGCTGGGCTTTCTGCAGCTGATCTTCAGTCGTCGCGTTAACTGGCAGTTCAATACCGAGCCGCAGCGGCACATGTATGGCCGTGCCTTATATCAGCCACGAGGCAAGATGGTCGGCGGGTCCAGCGGCATGAACGCGCAGGTCTACATTCGCGGACATGCCCGGGACTACGATGAGTGGGCACGGCTCGGTTGCGAGGGGTGGTCGTATGCCGATGTGTTGCCTTACTTCCGAAGATCCGAACATTTCGAGCCGGAGTTGGCGGCTCTTGAAACGGCGTTTCATGGTCGGGGTGGCCCGCTTAATGTTGCCGAGCGCCGCTATACCAATCCGCTAAGCACGGCGTTCGTCAAGGCGGCGATGCAGGCGGGCCACCGGCGCAACCCGGATTTCAACGGACGTGAACAGGAAGGCGTGGGCTACTACTATGTTTATCAGAAGGACGGCGCGCGCTGTAGCAATGCGCGTGCCTATCTCGAACCCGCGGCGTTTCGGTCCAACCTGACTGTCCGCAGCGGAGCGCACGTCACGCGTGTGTTGCTCCAGGGCGGCCATGCCACCGGTGTCGAATATCGGAGCGGGAAGGGGCTGGCTCAGGTCCGTGCCCGGCGCGAAGTAGTTCTCTGCGGCGGCGCGTTTAATTCTCCGCAGCTGCTGATGCTTTCTGGAATCGGGCCGCGCGGTGAACTGTCCCGGCACGGGATTGAATTGCGTCATGAGCTGGAGGGCGTGGGACGGAATCTGCAGGATCACATCGACGTGTTCGTGCGTGTTAGAGCGCGCGACCGCCAGAGCATTTCCATGCATCCGAGCTACTGGTTCAAGGGCCTTCGGGCCCTGCTGCAGTATCTGAGCGGTCGTCGCGGTTTACTGTCGAGTAACGGCGCCGAGGCCGGTGGGTTTATTCGTTCCCGTGCGGAAGAGCCGATCCCCGACTTGCAACTGCATTTCGGGCCGATGCTGTACGCTGATCACGGGCGGGATATGAAGACCGCGATGAGCGGTTATGGTTACATCGTGATGATTTATGGGCTCCGGCCTTTGTCGCGCGGCCACGTCGGTTTGCACAGTGCCGATCCCTTCGCGGCACCGCTGATAGACCCCAATTATATGGCTGAGCCCGCCGATGTCGAGAGACTCGTTCGGGGGGTGCGTTTAGTCCGCAGGATTCTGGAGCAGCCGGCTTTCGCGTCTCACCACGAGGTCGAGATATCGCCGGGACCGACGCTGCGCAGTGACGAAGACCTCGCCAGATGGGTGAGGCGTAGCGGCGAGTCGGCCTACCACCCTGTAGGTACCTGTAAGATGGGGTTGGATCCAATGGCGGTGGTCGATCCCCGACTGCGCGTGCATGGCCTCCGGTCCCTGCGGGTGGTTGATGCTTCCGTTATGCCGACCCTGGTGGGCGGAAATACTCATCAGCCGGCGACCATGATTGGCGAGAAGGGGGCCGAGATGATTCTCGAGGATTTCAAGGTTTCCCGCGGCCGATCGCGGTATTGAGTGCGGCGTGCTCGTCCCCATGGCGTTTGTAATCGTGAAATCGGACCCCAAGGCACAGTAGAAAAGAGATAGGCTATGACGAACAATCAGAAACAAACGACGGTCATCGTTGGCGGCGGGCACGCGGCGGGAGCGCTTTTGACAACACTGTTGCAAAAGAAATATCAGCATAAAGTGATTCTGGTGGGCGAAGAGCCCCACCCACCCTATCAGCGCCCGCCTCTGTCCAAGAATTACCTGACAGGCGAAGTTGATCAGGGTTCACTGTATTTGAAGCCAAGTTCAATATATGAAAACGCGGGTCATCAGTTGCGGCTCGGTGTGCGAGTCGTGCAAATCGATCGAAACAACAAAATCATCCGGTTGTCGGACCAGAGCACCTTGAAATACGATCAACTTGTCCTGGCCACGGGATCGCGTGTTCGGCGTTTGAATGCGCCGGGAGCGGACTTGAAAGGCATTCACTATTTGCATGATATAGCCGATGCGGATAACTTGCGCCAACAATTAGTTGCAGGGAAACGTTTGGTCATCGTGGGTGGCGGCTATATCGGTCTCGAGGTCGCCGCCAGCGCAAACAAGAGCGGCGTCGATGTCACCGTACTGGAAGCCGCTGATCGGCTTATGCAACGGGTTACTGGGCCGGAAATGTCCGCATTCTTTTACGCCAAGCATACTGACGCCGGCGTGGACGTACGTTTGAACACCGCGGTTACCGGCTTCGAAGCGGGAGAGCAAGGTTGTGTGACGGGCGTGAGATTGGCGAACGGCGGTATCGTGCCGGCCGATATCGTGCTTGTTTCCATCGGTGTTCTTCCGGAAACCGCTCTAGCCGAGGCCGCGGGCCTGCCCTGTGATGACGGTATTGTCGTTGACGAGTTTACTCGTACCGCGGATCCCGCTGTCCTGGCGATCGGCGACTGTACCCGCCACCGGAATCTGTTATTTGAAAAGATGCAACGACTTGAGTCCGTGGCGAATGCCGTCGATCAGGCTCGTACTGCGGCGGCGACGCTTATGGGTGAGCGCGTGCCCTACACAAGCGTGCCGTGGTTCTGGTCGAACCAGTTTAACGTACGCTTACAAATGGTGGGGTTATCTCAAAACCACGATCAGCGGGTGGTTCGCGGTGATCCCTCGGATGAAGCGTTTGTGGTATTCTATTTACGCGGAAGCCGGCTGGTGGCCGTTGACGCGGTAAATCTGCCCATGGCCTTCATGGTCGGGAAGAAGCTTGTATATCAAGGCAAGGACGTCGATGTTGAAGCATTGAAAGATCCGAGCACCGAATTGAAATCGTTGGTATAAGGCATGATACCGAAGCAGCATCGGCATTCGGTGCGACGCAGACCGTACACGGCCCGGACCTCCTCCCTGGCCAGCTGACCAAGGCCGGTGGTGCTTAGCCGATGACTTGTGAGAAAATCAGCGGGCCGCGCGGATCTTCGGCGTGACGAGCCATTACGGGGAAGTCGTCGGTCTGACGCAGGCAATGGACTCTCGCAATTCGGATTCGCGCCGTACCCCGAGGCCGGAGGAGAAAAACCATGAGAAAAAAGCGCCCGGCCGGTCCGGCCCGGTCTGATCGTCAGTTTGTATTGACATCCGCCGCTCGACTGTTTCGTGAGCAGGGCTATGACCGGACCACGGTGAAAGAAATCGCAAAAGCGTGTAATTTGCTGCCCGGCAGCCTTCATTACCGGTATCAGGCCAAGGAGGATATTCTTGTTGATCTGATGCGCCTTGGTTTGGAGCAAACCTCGACTGCTGTCTCCGAAGCCGTGGCCGGTGCGGCGGAACCCGTGGAGCAGTTGCGTAGAGGCATCAATGCGCACCTTCAGATGCTGGTCAGCGGCTCGGACATGGTCTATGTACTGTTGTTTGAGTGGCGTTCTCTGCGCGGCGAGGCACGTAAGGAGATGATCAAGTTGCGCGACCGTTATGAGTCCCTCTGGGCGACTATGCTCAAGTCACTGGCGGAGAAAGGGGTAATTCGAAAGGAAGTGGATCTTGATTTGCTGCGGCTTATAGGCCTCGGTGCGCTCAACTGGGTAGCCACCTGGTTTAGCGACGATGGTCGCTACACGCTAGAGGAGATAGGTGATTTTGTCTGGCGCATGATCCGGGACGCGGTGCTAAAGGAGCGCCGGCACGATGTGCGGACTGAATACGGTTGATCGGCGCCCCTATGGCTCTAACGTCAGGCCCCGGAGCATCGGCGCCTCGGTGAACCCCGCTCCGGCAAGGCGCGGTCTTTGGATTGATCACGACAGAAAGTTCGCCAGAAGTGGGTCTGGGCAAGAGGCGCCCGGTGGCGGATCATTGGCGGTTTTGAATCGGTTTCTGCTACACTCGCGCATCGGGCCAAGTCCCGCTCTGCTACCCAGCATGAAACGAAGCTCCCGCTAAACGCGGGCTTTTTATTCCGTATCCGTTCGCCGCCAGACGCTGGTCCGCCCGTCGGAGCCCCCATGATTGAAGACGCCAAACCCGCCGGTTTGCTCAAACGCTTTATGGCCCTGGTTTACGACGGCTTCCTGGTGATCGCCCTGTGGTTCGTCAGCGCCGGCCTGTTCGTGCTTCTCTATAACCACACCGGCCTGCCGGTGCAGGACATCAACGGCGTCACCCGCGCCGACCCGATGGTGCTGCGCGGCGTGCTGTTTCCCCTGCTGTTGCTGGAAACCTGGGCCTTTTACGCCTGGTTCTGGCTGCATGGCGGCCAGACCCTGGGCATGCGGGCCTGGCGCCTGCAGGTGCGCGACTACCGGGGCGGGCCCATGCGTTTCTGGCAGACGGTGGCCCGTTTCGCCGCCGCCGGGCTGTCCTGGCTGACCCTCGGCGCCGGCTATCTGGTGGTGCTGGTGCACCCGCACCAGACCCTGCATGACCGCCTGTCGCTCACCGCCACCGTGGTGTTGCCCAAGGGCGCCAAGGCGGTCTGACCGGGGTGGAGGAATAACCGCGTGAGAGTCGACGACTTTGATTTTGACCTGCCGGAAGCGCTGATCGCCCGCCATCCCCCCGAGCGGCGCCGCGACGCCCGCCTTCTGGCACTCACCGTGGACGACCTGAAACATCAGCGGTTCCCGGACCTGGCCGGCCACCTGCGCCCCGGCGACCTGCTGGTGTTCAACGACACCCGGGTGATTCCGGCCCGCCTGTTCGGCCACAAAAGCTCCGGCGGCCGGGTGGAAGTGCTGATCGAGCGGCTGCTGGAGGGCACCCGGGCGCTGGCCCATGTGCGCGCCTCCAAGTCGCCGAAGCCGGACACCGGGCTGGTGTTCGAGCAGGGCATCGGCGCCCGGGTCGAGGGCCGCCGGGGTGAACTGTTCGAGCTGGATTTCACGGGCTGCGAGACCGCTCTGGAGGCGCTGGAACGTATCGGCCATGTGCCGCTGCCGCCCTACATCGACCGCCCCGACGAGGGCGCGGACCAGGAGCGCTACCAGACCGTGTACGCCCGCGAGCCCGGTGCCGTTGCGGCGCCCACCGCCGGCCTGCACTTCGACCAGCCGATGCTGGACCAGCTGCAGGCGATGGGGGTGGAAACCGGCTTCGTGACCCTGCACGTGGGCGCCGGCACCTTCCAGCCGGTGCGCGTGGGGCGGGTCGAGGACCACCCCATGCACAGCGAACGGTTCCGCGTCGAGCCCACCCTGGTGGAGCAGGTCGCCGCCACCCGCGCCCGCGGCGGCCGGGTGGTGGCGGTGGGCACCACCGCCCTGCGCACCCTGGAGGCGGCCTCGGCCGGCGGCGCGCTGGAGGCCGGTGAATCGGAAACCGACATCTTTATTTACCCGGGCTATCGGTTCCGCCAGGTGGACGCGCTGGTCACCAACTTCCATTTGCCGCGTTCCACGCTGTTGATGCTGGTGAGCGCCTTCGCCGGCCGTGAGCGGGTGCTGGCGGCGTATGAGGAGGCGATCCGTGAACGCTACCGCTTCTTCAGTTACGGCGACGCCATGTTCATTGAAAGAGCGCCCGACGCGCAGCGAGGCTTTTCATGTCCCGAATGACCTTCCAGCACCTGGCCAGTGACGGCGCCGCCCGGCGCGGGCGGCTGACCTTCCCGCGCGGCAGCGTGGAAACCCCGGCGTTCATGCCGGTGGGCACCTACGGCACGGTCAAGGGCATGCTGCCCCGGGACCTGGAAGACATCGGCGCGGAAATCTGCCTCGGCAATACCTTCCATTTGATGCTGCGCCCCGGCACCGAAGTGATCGGCGCCCACGGCGGGCTGCACGGCTTCATGCAGTGGCAGCGGCCGATCCTCACCGATTCCGGCGGCTTCCAGGTGTTCAGCCTGGGCGAGATGCGCAAGATCTCCGAGCAGGGCGTGGTGTTCCAGAGCCCGATCAACGGCGACCGCATTGAGCTCAATCCGGAAATCGCCATGCGCGTGCAGGCGGATCTGGACAGCGACATCTGCATGATCTTCGACGAGTGCACGCCGTACCCGGCCACCGAGACCGAGGCCGCCGACTCCATGCGCCTGTCCCTGCGCTGGGCGAAGCGTTCCAAGCAGGCCCATTTCGACGATCTGGGGAACGATGCGGCCTGTTTCGGCATCGTACAGGGGGGCATGTACGACGCCCTGCGCCGGGAATCGCTGGAGGGGCTGGTGGATATCGGCTTCGACGGCTACGCGGTGGGCGGCCTGAGCGTGGGCGAACCCCAGGAAGAAATGCTGCGCACCCTGGGCGCGCTGACCCCGCACATGCCCGAGGACCGGCCCCGCTATCTGATGGGCGTCGGGCGCCCCGAGGACATTGTCGAAGCGGTGCGGCGCGGCGTGGACATGTTCGACTGCGTGATGCCCACGCGCAATGCGCGCAACGGCCATATCTTCGTCGGCGAAGGCGTGCTCAAGATCCGCAACGCCCGGCACCGGCACGACCTGGGGCCGCTGGACGAAAACTGTGATTGCTATACCTGCCGGCATTTTTCGCGCAGCTATCTGCACCATCTGGATCGCTGCAACGAGATGCTCGGCGCGCAACTCAATACCATCCACAATCTGCGCCATTACCAGCGGCTGATGGCCGGATTGCGGGGGGCTATCGAAGCGGGTACATTGAGCGCCTTTATTAGCGACTTCTACGCGGCTTTGGGCCGTCCCGTACCCGCGATTTAACGACGATAACGTGGAGTAACGTCATGAACTGGTTGATTTCACCCGCGCACGCTCAAACCGGTGGGGCCGCTCCTGGCGGCGGCGGTATCGAGCTGATCATGCTGGTGGTAATGGTAGCGGTGTTCTACTTCTTCCTGATCCGCCCGCAGCAAAAGCGCGCCAAGGAACACAAGAATCTGGTCCAGAGCCTGAACAAAGGCGACGAAGTGATCACCAGCGGCGGCATTCTCGGCCGGGTGACCAAGGTCACTGATGATTTCGTGGTACTGGAAATCAGCGGCAACCTCGAGATCAAACTGCAGAAACAGAGTGTCCAGGCCACGTTGCCCAAAGGCACCATTAAATCCATATAAGTCCTCGCCGGCCGAACCGGAAGACCATTATGACCCGCTATCCGCGCTGGAAATTTTTCCTGCTCCTGGCCGTGCTATTGGGGTGCGGCCTCTATGCGCTGCCCAATCTTTATCCGGACGTTCCGGCCATTCAGATCAGTGCCAACGACGCCGGCGGCCAGGTGCCGGTGCCGGTTCGTGACCGGGTGCTGGGCGCCCTCGACGACGCCGGCATCGAACACGGCGAAGGCGAAACCATCAACAATTCCTGGATGGTGCGCCTGGAGAGCACGGACGCGCAGCTGCGGGCCCGCGAGCGTATTTCCAGCCTGCTCGGCGAAGAGTACGTGGTGGCGCTTAATCTGGCCCCCACCACGCCGGACTGGCTGCGCGCGGTGGGCGCCTCGCCCATGAACCTGGGCCTGGACCTGCGCGGCGGGGTGCATTTCCTGCTGCAGGTGGACATGGCCACGGTGATCGAGCAGCGCATGGACGCCTGGTCCGGCCAGGCCAAGCTGACGCTGCGCAACGAGGGCATCCGCTACCGCAGCGTGGACATTGAAGGCCAGAAGCTGGTCATCACCCTGGACGACCAGATCGCCGCCGACGCGGCGCGGGCGCCGCTGCGCACCGCGCTGCCGGAGTTCACCCTGGATCAGTCCGAGGAGCGGCCCCGGCTGACCCTGACGCTGAACCAGAGCACGCTGGATGAGCTGCAGGATTACGCCGTCGACCAGAACCGCACCGCGCTGAACAACCGGGTCAACGAGCTGGGCGTCGGCAACGCGGTGGTGCAGCGCCAGGGCGCCGACCGCATCGTGGTGCAGCTGCCCGGTGTGCAGGACGCCTCCCAGGCGCGCCGTATTCTCGGCCGTACCGCGACCCTGGAATTCCGTCTGGTCGCCGACCAGTACTCCTCCAGCCGGGCCAGCACCGGCATCGCGCCGCCGGGCACCGAGATTTTCCCGTTCAAATCCCAGAACGACCGGCCGGTGATTCTGGAGAAATCCAAGATCGCCACCGGCGATCAGGTCACCAACGCACAGATGGGCTTCGACCAGCAAAGCGGCACGCCCCAGGTGAACGTGGAGCTGGACTCCACCGGCGCGCGCAGCATGCAGCGCGTGACCAGCAAGAACGTGGGCAACCCCATGTCGGTGCTGTTCATCGAGACCAAGACGGTGATGAAAACCGTCGAGGGCGAGGACGGCGAGCGCCGTCAGGTGCCGGAAAGCACCACCGACCAGTACGTGATCAACGTGGCCACCATCCAGGACACCCTGGGCAGCCGCTTCCGGATCACCGGTCTGGACAGCCCGGCGGAAGCCTCGGAGCTGGCCCTGCTGCTGCGCGCCGGTTCCCTGGCGGCGCCGGTGACCATCGTTGAAGAGCGCACCATCGGCCCCAGCCTGGGCCAGGAAAATATCGAGGCCGGCCTCAAGTCGATGGCGCTGGGCATGGCCCTGGTGCTGCTGTTCATGGTGATCTGGTACAAGGTGTTCGGCCTGTTCGCCAATGTGGCGCTGCTCGGCAACCTGGTGATCATCGTCGGCGTGATGTCGTTGATCCCCGGCGCCACGCTCACCCTGCCGGGCATCGCCGGTATCGTGTTGACCGTGGGCATGGCGGTGGACGCCAACGTGCTGATCTACGAGCGTATCCGCGAGGAGCTGCGTAACGGCCGGCGTCCGCGCGAGGCGATCGAAGAGGGCTACGGCCGCGCCTTCACCACCATTCTGGACGCCAACATCACCACCATGATCGTGGCGGTGATCCTGTTCTCCGCGGGCACCGGCTCCGTGCAGGGCTTCGCGGTGACGCTGTTCATCGGCATTCTGTCCTCCATGTTCACGGCCATCATCGGTACCCGCGCGCTGGTGGAAATGACCTACGGTCGGGGCGCCCGCGCGCCGGCCAAACTGAGTATCTGAGGCGGTTATGAGTAAGGCTCCCGCGAAGCACATCAACTTCATGGCGCCGCGCAAGGTGCTCGGCATACTGTCGATCGCCCTGGTGGTGATTTCCATCGCGCTGTTCGCCACCCGCGGCCTGAACCTGGGCCTGGACTTCACCGGCGGCACCTCGGTGGTGGTGAAGAGCGAGCAGGATCTGGACCTCGACCAGGTGCGCGGCGCCGTCGCCGAGCGCGGCTTCAGCGACGCCATTGTTCAGCAGTACGGCTCCGCCCGGGAAGTCAGCATCCGCGTGGCGCCCACCGACGGCGTGGAAGCCGACCAGGTGGGCGGCATGGTGTTCGAGGCCGTGAACGCCGAGATCAACGATCTGGAGTTGCTCAAGGTGGAGTTCGTCGGCCCCCAGGTGGGCGACGAGCTGCGTGACCAGTCCGGCCTCGCCATGCTGATGGCACTGGGTCTGATGCTGGTCTATGTGTGGTTCCGGTTCACCAACAAGTTCGGTGTCGCCACCGTGGCCGCGCTGCTGCACGACGTGATCATCGTGCTGGGCCTGTTCTCCCTGCTGCAGTGGCACTTCGATCTGACCGTGCTGGCGGCGATCCTGGCCCTGATCGGCTACTCGCTGAACGACTCCATCGTGGTCGCCGACCGGATACGCGAGAACTTCCGCAACACCCGGGAAACCGACCCGGAAAAGATCGTCAACGACGCCATCAACGAAATGCTCACCCGGACCATCAACACCTCCTTCACCACCGCCCTGGTGTTGCTGGCGCTGTTCTTCTTCGGCGGCGAAGTGATGCGCTCGTTCTCGGAAGCCTTGCTGGTGGGCATCGTCGTGGGTACCTACTCGTCCATCTACGTGGTCGCCAACCTGATCTTCACCCTCAACGTCACCAAGGAAGACTTCCTGGTCGTCGAAAAAGAAGAAATCGACGAAATGCCTTAAAGGCAGTTGATAGTGGACAGTTGAGAGTTGATAGCTAAACGACGCGACGAGCGTTGTAATCACGAAAAAGGCCGTGCCCGCGAATGAACGCTGGCACGGCCTTTTTTTGTTTTTCAGCTATCAACTGTCAACTATCAACTGTCCATTGCTCTTTACCAGTCTTGTTTTTCCATCCAGGGGATGATGCGTTCGAAGGCGGCTTCGATCTGGTCCAGGGAGGTGGAGTAGCTGATGCGCAGGGCGTTGCTGCAGCTGTCGCCGAAGGTTTCCCCGGCGACCGTGCAGACGCCGGTTTCGCGCAGCAGTTTGAGGGCCACGTTGCCGCCGTTGACGCCCTCCGGCAGCGACGGGAACAGGTAGAAGGCGCCGTCCGGCCGGTAACCGGTAAGGTGCGGTGTGGCCTTCACCAGGTCCACCAGCCGGTCGCGGCGGCGCTGGTATTCCACCAGCATGTTGTCGATAAAGGTGCGCTCGCCGCGCAGCGCCGCCACCCCGGCCCATTGGCAGGGGGTGTTGGCCACGGTGGTGGTGAACATGTGGTAGCGGCGCAATTTCTTGATCGCGCCCTGGCTGGCCATCAACCAGCCGATGCGCATGCCCGCCATGCTGAAGGTTTTCGAGAAGCTGGAGATCACCATCACATGGTCCAGGTCCGAGCAGCAGGACAGCACGCTCGGGTACTCCTTGCCATCGTACACCAGATGGTCGTAGACCTCGTCGCTGATCACGTACACGCCCCGGTACGCCGCTTCCTGCACGATCGCTTCCACGGTGTCGCGGGGATAGATGGTGCCGGTGGGGTTGCTCGGCGAGTTGAGCACGATGGCGTAGGTGTTCGGGCCGATGGCGTCGATCACCTCCTGCGGGTCCAGCTGGTGCTGGTTCTCCGCATGGGTGGGGATCGATTTCACCACGCCGCCGTTCATGCGGATCAGCGGCGCGTAGAGCATGAACGAGGGCTCCGGCACGATGAACTCCCGGCCCGGCGCCGAGGTGGCGGTGAGCGCCAGGTACAGCGCCTCGGTGGCGCCGGTGGTGATCATAATGTTTTCCGGCACCAGGGTGCGGTTGTAGCGTTCCCCGTAGTATTCCGCCAGGGCTTCCAGCAGCTCGGGCAGGCCGGCGTCCATGGTGTAGCCGGTCTGGCCCGCGTGCAGGGCGTTCACCGCCGCTTCCACCACATGCTCCGGCGGCTTCAGGTCCGGCTGCCCGATGGACAAATGGATCACGTCCTCCATGGTCGACGCCAGGTTCACCATGCGGCGGATGCCGGGCACCGGGATGGTCAGCAGGGCCGGGTTCCAGATCGGGTCTTCGGTTTCGTAAAAGTCCGTGTCCAGGTTGATGCTGCTCATATCACCGCTCCCTTGTTAAAGACGGTTCATGCGGTCGCGCCGGCCAGGGCCAGCGATGGACGGTCGGTGAAAGGACGGAGCTGTTCGAACAAATGCCCGGCCTTGAGCACCTGTTCGTCCGCGAAGCGGCGGCCGACGATCTGCAGCCCCATGGGCAGGCCGTCGCCGGCCAGTCCCAGTGGCACGGACAGCGCCGGCTGGCCGGTCATGTTGAAAGGGTAGGTGAACGGCGTCCAGGTGGGCCAGCGGGTGTTGGGCCAGTCCGGCGGCACCTCCCGGTTGGTCTCGAAGGCGGTGATCGGCAGGGTCGGGGTGATCAGCAGATCGTACTTCTGATGGAACACCGCCATCCGCTCCGAGAGCGCCATGCGTTCGTTCACCGCCGCCAGGTAGTCGAGCATGGAAAGGCGCTCGGCCTTGGCCACCACCTGCATCAGGCCCGGGTCCATCTGTTCGCGCTGGCGCGGCGTCAGGTCGCGGCAGGCGTTGGCGGCGCCGCCGTAGAACAGGTGGCCGAAGGCGGCCAGCGGGTTGCTGAAGCCCGGGTCCACTTCCACCACGGTGGCGCCCAGGTCGCGGAACACCTCCACGGCGGCGGCGCAGGCCCGTTCGATGTCCGGGTCCACGTCCACGTAACCCAGGTTATTGCTGTAGGCGATGCGCAGCCCGGACAGGTCGCCCTCCAGGGCACCCAGATAATCGGTGCCGCGCCGTGGCGCCGCCTGGGAATCGCGCGGGTCGGTTTCGCAGAGCACCTGCATCATCAGCGCGGCGTCGGCCACGGTGCGGGTCATCGGGCCGGCGTGGGCCAGAGTGCCGAACGGGCTGGCCGGCCAGTGCGGCACTTCACCGAAGGTGGGCTTGTGGCCGACGATGCCGCAAAAGCCTGCTGGAATACGGATCGAGCCACCGGCGTCGGTGCCCAGGGCGAGGGGCGCCATGCAGGCGGACACCGCCGCGGCGGAACCGCCGCTGGAGCCGCCGGCGGTTTTCGAAGGGTCCCAGGGGTTATTGGTGGGGCCGCACAGCGGGCTGTCGGTGACGCCCTTCCAGCCGAACTCCGGGGTGGTGGTCTTGCCCAGCGGCACATAGCCGTGGCGCTCCAGGGCGGCGGTGGCCGGCGAGCGCTTGTTCAGCGTGCTCGCGCCGTCGATGGTGCGCGAGCCTTTCAGGGTGGGCCACATGGGGGTCAGGAACACATCCTTGACCGCCACCGGGATACCGTCCAGCAACCCCTGGGCTTCGCCTTTCAAGTAGCGTTGCTCGGAGGCTTTGGCGATCTCCAGCGTGGTCTCGCGGTCGATCAGGCACCAGGCGTTCAGGGCATGGTCGTGATGCTGCACATGGTCGAGCAGATCCGCCGCCACCTCCACCGGTGACAGCTCCCGGCGTTCGAACGCCTTCTTCAATTCCAGCGCACTCAGGGTCCGCAGTTCCTCGCTCATGGACGTGCCTCCTCTCTCAGCGGCGACCGTAGCCGCGTGCCTTATCCACCGGGTTGACCAGCGGCTGCCCGCGCCGCCAGCGTTGAAAGTTATCGACGAACTGTTCGCCCAGCGCCCGCCGCCAGCCGACGAAATCGCCGGCCATGTGCGCGGATAACATCACGTTGGGGTAGCGCCACAGCGGGTGCTCCGGCGGCAGCGGTTCTTCCTCGAACACATCCAGAGCGGCGCCGGCCAGCCGGCCGCTGTCCAGCGCCCCGAGCAGGGCCCGGGTGCGCACCACCGCGCCACGGCCCACGTTGATAAACACCGCGCCGGGTTTCATCAGACGGAAGTGGCGGTCGTCGAACAGGCCGCGGGTGTCGTCGGTGAGCGGCGCCGCCACGATCACGTAATCCGCGTCGCCGAGCAGGGCCGGCAGGTCCTCCTGGCGGTGTACCCGGGCGAAGGCCGGATCCTGGCGGGCCCGGCGCGCGGTGCCGACCACTTCCATGCCCAGGCCACCCAGTACCGTGGCGATTTCCCGGCCGATTGAACCGGCCCCCACCACCAGGGCCCGGGCGCCACGGATCATGGCGGTTTCCCGGTGCCGCCAGCGCCGTTCCCGTTGCAGCGCCAGATTGGTGAGGGTGTCCTTGGCGAACAGCAGCACCGCGCCGAGCACGTATTCGGCGATGCCCCGGTCGAAAATGCCCGAGGCATTGGTGACCGGGAAATCGCCGTTCTGGATCGGCGGGATCATCAGGGCGTCCACGCCCGCGCTGGTGGCGTGCACCCAGCGTATCGGGCAGGGGTCGGGCCAGGCGGCCTCCAGGGCCTCGACGCGGAAATCCGTCACCACCAGGATGTCCGTTTCCGCCAGGGCCTCGGCGAGGCCGTTGTCGCCCCGCACTTCGCGTAGGGAGATGTCCCCGCGCAGCCGTTCCAGGCCGGGCAGGGCGGGCTCGTCCTCCGCCAACAGGACGGTGACCCTTGGCTCATGCAATGCGCCTGCGCTCATGGCGTCTCCTTCAATGCCTTTGGTTCAGCGTGTTTCTTCGAGCGCGTCCTGGAACAGGTTCACCGCTTGATCGATCTCTTGCCGGCTGGCGGTGAGCGGCGGCAGCCAGCGCACCACCTGCCCATGGATGCCGCAGCGCAGCAACAGCAGGCCGTTCTGCTCGCAGGTCTTGAGCAGGGCGGCGGCGCGCTCGCCGTGCGGCTGGCCCGGCGCCTTGACGATTTCCATGCCCAGCATCAGACCCATGCCACGCACCTCGTCGATGCAATCGTGACTGTCCCGCAGCGTGCGCAGACGTTCGAACAGGTAGGCGCCCTCGGTGGCCGCGTGGCTGACCAGGTCTTCCTGTTCCATCACGTCCAGGGTCGCCAGGGCGGCGGCGCAGGCCACCGCATTGGCGCCGTAGGTGCCGCCCTGGGAGCCGGGGTGCCCACTGGACATCATCGCCCGGCTGGCGGCCACGGCGGACAACGGATAGCCGCTGGCCAGCCCCTTGGCGGTGATCAGCATGTCCGGTTGGACGTCGAAGTGCTCGTGGCTCCAGAACCGTCCGGTGCGCCCGTAACCGGCCTGGATTTCATCGGCGATCAGCAGGATGCCGTGCCGGTCGCAGCGCTCGCGCAGACCCTGCATGAAACGCTTGGTGGCGGGGTAGTAGCCGTATTCGCCCTGCACCGGCTCGATGATCATGGCGGCGGTGTCCGAGGGCGCGGACTGGGTCATCAGCACGTGGTCCAGCTCGCGCAGGCAGAAGTCCACGGTCTCTTCCTCGCTCCAGCCGTAGCGGTAGCTGTGCGGGAAGGGGCTGAAGCTGACGCCGGCCATCAGCGGCTGCCAGCCGGCGCGGACCTTGGTGGTGGAGGTGGTCATCGAGGCCGCCGCCAGGGTGCGGCCGTGAAAGCCACCGGTGAAGGCGATGATATTGGGCCGACCGGACGCCTGGCGGGCCAGACGCAGCGCGGTCTCCACCGCTTCGCTGCCGGAGTTGGAGAACGCCACCGCGTCGAGGTTGCGCGGCAGGTGCTCGTAGAGCCGGTCGGTGAGACGCAGCATATTGGGGTGGGTGACGGTGGCGTACTGGGCGTGCACCAGTTTGCCGACCTGATCGCGGGCGGCTTCCACCACCTTGGGGTGGCAGTGGCCGGTGGCGGTAACGCCGATGCCCGATGTGAAATCCAGCCAGCGACGGCCTTCGCCGTCAAACAACCAGCTTCCTTCGCCCCGTTCCGCGCAGATCCCGCTGGACTGCACCAAAAGTGGAGACAGATGATTCATGGCTTGCTCCTCCATACCCGATTCCCGGGCGGAGGTATCCGCTGAGATTCAGCGGTCCCCGCCCAGGGCGCCTTGAATCCGCGCACCGACTTCGTCGGTGCCGCACGCCGGGTGCCCGGCGGCGAGGTCCGACACCAGCGTCTCATGCAAATGCCGGGCCGCGCTAGAAAAAATCGGCTCTTTTTCGCCCATCCAGTCGAGCATCAACGCCAGGCTGAAAAGGGTCGCGCGCGGGTCGGCGATGCCCTGGCCGGCGATGTCCGGCGCCGAACCGTGGGTGGGCTCGAACAGGGCCGGCTGGGACGGGTCCGCCGGGTTCAGGTTGGCGGACGGTGCCACCCCGAGCCCGCCGGCCAGTACCGCCGCCAGGTCGGTGAGAATGTCGCCGTGCAGGTTGCTGGCCACCACCACGTCGAAGCGCCACGGCGCCTGCACGAATTTCATCGCCGCCGCGTCCACCAGCTCGTGATGGGTGGCCACGTCCGGGTAGTCGACGGCCACTTCCTCGAACACCCGGTCGTAGAGGGTGCCCCAGAACGCCTGGGCGTTGCGTTTGGTGATCAGGCATACCTGCGATTCACGGGGCTCGCCGTCGGCGCCGTCGAAGCGGCGCGGGCTGTTTGAGTCGGCCCGTTCGGCGGCCCGTTGCCGGGCGCGTTCGAAGGCGTGGCGTATCAGCCGCTCGGTGGCGGTGTAGGTGAACACCTCCAGCTGCGTGGCGATTTCCTCACGGGTGTCCGCGCGCAGCCGGCCGCCCTGGCCGACGTACTCACCTTCGCTGTTTTCGCGGATCACCAGCATGTCCAGATCGTGGGCGCGGTCGTCGGCCAGGTACTGAACGGTGCCGGGGTAGAAGCGGGCGGGCCGTTCGCAGGCCCACAGGTCCAGACCCTTGCGCAGGGTCAGCAACGGCGCCAGGGAGACGCCGTCGGGGAGACAGTAACGTTGCGGATCGCTGAGCGGCCCCGGGTCACCCAGGGCGCCCAGCAGCAGCGCCTGGTACTCGCGCAGCCGTGGCAGGGCGTCCTCCGGCATCATGGCGCCGTGGCGCCGGTGCCAGTCGGTGGCCGGCCAGGGCAGCACGTCGTACGCCAGGGGCAGGTCGTGGCCTTGGATCAGCGTCTTGAGCACCGCCTCGGCCACGGCCATCACCTCCGGGCCGATGCCGTCGCCGGGTAACAGTGCAACGCGCGCGGAAGTCGCCATAACGGCTCCTGTCGGATGAAGGGGGTATCAGCCCATGCAGAGGTACTTCACCTCCATGTACTCTTCCATGCCCTGGTGCGAGCCTTCCCGGCCCAGGCCGGATTCCTTGACGCCGCCGAACGGCGCCGCCGCGTTGGAAATCAGGCCTTCGTTGATGCCCACCATGCCGGCTTCCAGCGCCTCGGCCACGCGCCATACGCGGTGGATGTTCTCGCTGTAGAAATAGGAGGCCAGACCGAACGGGGTGTCGTTGGCGATGCGGATGCCTTCCTGCTCGTCCTTGAAGCGGATTACCGCCGCCAGCGGGCCGAAGGTTTCCTCGTGGCAGAATTCCATATCCGCGGAGGCACCGGTGATCAGCGTGGGCTGAACGAAGTTGCCGCCGCGCTCATGGGCACCGCCGCCGAGCACCACCTTGGCGCCCTTGGATTTGGCATCCTCGATGTGCTCAAGCACTTTCTTGGCGGCGCCGGCGTTGATCAGCGGCGCCTGGGTCACGCCTTCCTCGAAGCCGTCACCGACCTTCAGTTTTTCCATTGCCGCCTTGAGTTTTTCCACGAACGCATCGTGCACGCCGTCCTGCACCAGGAAGCGGTTCACGCACACGCAGGTCTGGCCGGTGTTGCGGAACTTGCTGGCGATGGCGCCTTCCACGGCCTTGTCCAGATCGGCGTCGTCGAACACCAGGAAGGGCGCGTTGCCGCCCAGTTCCAGGGACACCTTCTGGATGTGCTCGGCGCAGTTGGCCATCAGCTGGCTGCCCACCTCGGTGGAGCCGGTGAAGCTGACCTTGCGCACCACCGGCGAGCTGGTGATGGTGTCGGCGATGGCCGCCGCGGAGCCGGTGATGATGTTGATGACACCGGCGGGGATGCCGGCGCGCTGGGCCAGCTCGGCCAGCGCGAAAGCGGAATAGGGCGTGGCGCTGGCGGGCTTGACCACCATGGTGCAGCCCGCCGCCAGGGCGGCGCCGGCCTTGCGGGTGATCATCGACGCCGGGAAGTTCCACGGCGTGATCGCGGCGGTGACGCCGATGGCCTGCTTGATTACGATAATGTGCTGGCCGGGCTTGGCGCCGGGAATGGTGTCGCCGTAGGCGCGGCGGGCTTCCTCGGCGAACCACTTGATAAAGGACGCGGCGTAGGCGATTTCGCCCTTGGATTCCGCCAGCGGCTTGCCCTGTTCCAGGGTCATCAGCGCGCCGAGGTCGTCCTGGTGTTCCATCATCAGGTTGTACCAGGCGTACAGCAGGTCGGCCCGCTCGCCGGCGGTCTTGGCGCGCCAGGCCGGCAGCGCGTTGTCGGCGGCGGCGATCGCTTGCAGGGTGTCCGCTTCCTTCATGCGCGGCACGGTGCCGATGATTTCACCGTTGGAGGGATTGTCCACGTCGATGGTGGCGCCGTCCTCGGCGTCGCACCACTGGCCGTTGATAAAGCACTGCTGGCGGAAAAGGGACGGATCCTTGAGGTTGAACTGGGTCATCGGGAGCTCTCCTGAAAGCGTTCTTAGCGCGAAAGAAATCAATGCTTCAACGCTAGCAGAGCTCGGCGCCCAGGCCTATCCCTTATGGATGGGTTTTACGCATGACAGTGAGAGGGAGAAACAGCCGCAAGCCTTTGCCCGCGGCCGTGGCGGTGTCAGCCGCGCTTGAGGCTGTCGGTCAGGTGGGGTTTGATCTTTTGCAGCAGGCCCTTGAACACCTTGGGGGTGCCGGCCACGATGTTGCCGCGCTGCAGGTGGCTGTGGCCGCCGGCCACGTCGCCCACCAGGCCGCCGGCCTCGGTGATCAGCAGCGTGCCCGCCGCCATGTCCCACTCCTGCAGGCCCAGCTCGAAGAAGCCGTCCATGCGGCCGGCGGCCACCCAGGCCAGGTCCAGCGCCGCCGCGCCGGGCCGGCGCAGGCCGGCGGTGGATTCCGCCACCGCCCGGAACATGCCCATGTAGGCATCCATGTAGGCCATCTGGTCGTTGCGGAACGGGAAGCCGGTGCCGATCAGGGCGCCATCCAGGCCGGCCCGGTTGGTGACGCGCAGGCGGCGGCCGTTGAGAGCCGCGCCGCGGCCCCGGCTGGCGGTGAATTCTTCCTCGCGCAGCGGGTCATAAACCACCGCGTGCTCCACTTTGCCTTTTACTTTCAAGGCGATGGACACCGCGTACTGGGGCAGGCCGTGGATAAAGTTGGTAGTGCCGTCCAGCGGGTCGATCACCCACAGGTAATCGGCGCCGGCGCCGGTGCCCGGCTGTTCGCCGCTTTCCTCGGCGAGAATGCCGTGCTCCGGGTAGGCTTTGCGGAGGGCGTCGATGATGCGTGCTTCCGCGGCCCGGTCCACCTGGGTGACGAAGTCGTTGGCCGCCTTCCGGTCCACGGACAAGGGGTCGTTGTTCTCCGCCGCGCGGCGGATCAGGTTGCCGGCCTGGCGGGCGGCTCGCAGGGCAATATTCACTTGCGGCGCGTGCATGCAATCATCCTGTCGGGTTCAAAGAGCGCGATCACCCGGCGCGGCGGGGCCGGCGGGCGTTTCGGGAGGCGGATTGTAACAGAGCCGGAGGGAGGAGGGCAGATCAGAATCTGCTAGACTAGCGCGCTCTCCATTCCCGAATTCGGATACCTCATGTTAGAGAATGTGCGCGTGGTGATGGTGGAAACCACGCACCCCGGCAACATCGGCGCCGCCGCCCGCGCCATGAAGACCATGGGGCTGGCGGACCTGCGCCTGGTCAGCCCGGCGGTGTACCCCAGCGCCGAGGCCACCGCCCGGGCCTCCGGGGCCGGCGACGTGCTCAGCGCCGCGCGGGTCTGCGCCGACCTGGACGAGGCCCTGGACGGCGCCACCCTGGTG
Source organism: Alcanivorax sp. (assembly GCA_042090255.1). Lineage (GTDB taxonomy): Bacteria > Pseudomonadota > Gammaproteobacteria > Pseudomonadales > Alcanivoracaceae > Alloalcanivorax. The sequence continues at coordinate 64,854 of JBELJS010000006.1, forward strand.
ATCGGCACCAGCGCGCGCCAACGGCGTATCCCCTGGCCCTGCCTGACCCCGCGCCAGCTGAGCGCCCAACTGCAGCGCGAGCCGGACAGCACCCGCATCGCGGTGCTGTTCGGGCGCGAGGACCGCGGCCTGACCAACGACGAGCTGCGTCGCTGCAACCTGCACGTGACGGTGCCCGCCAACCCGGACTACGGCGTGCTCAATGTGGCGTCGGCGGTGCAGCTGATCGCCTATGAACTGCGCCTGGCCCTGGTCGGCGAAGACGCGGACCTGCCCGAGGCCCGCGCCCGCCGGGAGGCGATGCCGTTGCCGGAAATGTTCTGGGACGAGCCGCCGGCCAGCAACCAGGCGGTGGCCGGTTTCCTCGATCACTTGGAACAGGTCATGACGGAAAGCGGCTTTCTGAACCCGGAGCAGCCCGGTCAGGTGATGACGCGCATGCGACGATTGTTCCTGCGCGCCCGTCCGGACAAAATGGAGATCAACATCCTGCGCGGTACGCTGGTGGCGATACAGAAGCAGGCCGCTCGCCAAGCAGGGGACCCACCCCGCGACGACGAGCCGGGGACCAGTCAGAGGTAATTATGTTCAAGCAAGTGAAAGAGGACATCGCATCGGTTTTCAGCCGCGACCCGGCGGCCCGGAATACGCTGGAGGTATTACTCAACTATCCGGGTTTGCACGCGGTGTTGTTTCACCGTTTGGCGCACTGGCTCTGGCGCCGCAACTTAAAACAGCTGGCCCGTTTTTTGTCCACCTTTAGCCGCTGGCTGACCGGCATCGAAATTCATCCCGGCGCCAAAATCGGCCGGCGCTTTTTCATTGATCACGGCATGGGCGTGGTGATCGGTGAGACCGCTGAAATCGGCGATGACGTAACGCTTTACCACGGCGTCACCCTGGGCGGCACCAGCTGGGACAAAGGCAAGCGCCACCCGACCCTGGAGGACGGCGTGGTGGTGGGCGCCGGCGCCAAGGTGCTCGGCCCGTTCACCGTGCACAAGAACGCCAAGATCGGTTCCAACTCGGTGGTCACCAAAGAGGTGCCGGAGGGCGCCACCGTGGTCGGCATACCCGGCCGGGTGATCGGCCGCCCGGTCAGCGCTCAGGAGAAAACCCGCCAGGAAATGGCCGAGAAAATCGGTTTCCAGGCTTACGGCGTCAGCAACGACATGCCCGACCCGGTGGCCGAAGCCATCGGTGCCCTGCTGGATCACATGCACGCGGTGGACGGCAAACTCGACCGGGTTTGCGACAACCTCAAGCGCCAGGGCATCCAGGGCTGCGACGAAAAACTGCCGGAGCTCAATGCTGAGGACTTCGAACCCGTCAAGGCGCGCGGTGGTAACGACTGAGACCGTGATAGCCGGAGTGTCGCTCTCTACGAAGCTGGATTTGTGGGAGCTTGCTTGCAAGCGAAAGGCCGGCCAAGCCGGCCGACAAAGGTTGCCCCGCAGGATTCCAGAGACCTTATAGTGGCGTGCTTGGAGGTGTTTCTGGGATCCTGCCGGGCGCTTCGCTCCCTTTCGCGGGCGAGGCCCGCTCCCACAAACACTGGGCACAATAGATGATTCAGACTCTGACGCGCTTGTTCCCCCTGTGGGCGGTGCTGTTTTCGCTTTTCGCGTTTTTCTTTCCCGGCGGCCTGGCGCAACTGTCCTGGGCCATCGTGCCGCTGCTGATGCTGATCATGTTCGGCATGGGCATGACGCTGACCTGGTCGGATTTCGCCGATGTGGCGCGGCGCCCGGCGGTGATCGGCCTGGGGATGTTGCTGCAATTCCTGGTGATGCCCTTGGTGGCGCTGCTTGTGGGGCGACTGCTGGCGTTGTCGCCGGAACTGCTGCTGGGCCTGGTGATCGTCGGCGCCTGCCCGGGCGGTACCGCGTCCAACGTGATCTGCTATCTGGCGCGGGCGGACGTGGCGCTGTCCATCACCATGACTTCGATGTCCACCCTGATGGCGGTGGTGGCCACGCCATTGCTGGTATGGGTCTACCAGGGCCAGAGCATCGAAGTGCCGGTGATGTCGATGCTCGGTTCCCTGGTGCAGATCGTGCTGCTGCCGGTGATTGCCGGCACCCTGCTGAATTCTCTGTTTCATCGCCCTCTGGAGCCGGTGCGGACGGTGTTCCCGCTGTTGTCGGTGGCGGCCATCGTGCTGGTGATCGGCGTGATCGTGGCGCTCAACCGGGATCGCATCGCGGTGGGCGGCGCGGCGGTGATGCTGGCGGTGGTGTTGCACAACGGCCTGGGGCTCGCCCTGGGTTACGGCGGCGCCCGGCTAATGCGTCTGGACCCGCGCCGCGCCCGCACGCTGGCGATCGAAGTGGGCATGCAGAATTCCGGCCTGGGCGTGGCGCTGGCGGTGAAGCATTTCTCCGCCGGCGCCGCGCTGCCGGGGGCGCTGTTCAGCGTCTGGCACAACCTGTCCGGTTCGCTGCTGGCCTGGTACTGGCGGCGCCGGCAACCGTAAAAGACGGTAATGCGGCCTGCCAGAGCGCCGTCGGACTGGCAGACTGACCCTTAATGAAACGCCTTTTCCAAATCCTTGTGCTGGTGCTGCTGATCGCGGCGCCGCTGTTTGTGCTCGGTCTGCACCAGCAGTGGTGGTCGGTGCCGCGGCACTGGAACCCTTTCATGCCGCTGCACGTCACCGACCCGGTGACGCCGGTGACCGGCTGGAAGCTGTCGCGGCTCAAGGACCGCCCGCAGGCCTGCCTGGAGGCGTTGCGCACCGCGCCGGAAGATGCCCTGGACCATCTGCCGCTGGAGGACTACACCCCGGTGAAAAGCTGCCCGCTAACCAATGTAGTGCGGGTGCGCCGCACCGGGGTCACCTTCAACAACAGCTTCGTGGCCCGTTGCCCGCTGGCCCTGGCGTGGGTGATGTTTGAGCGCCACGGCCTGCAGCCCGCCGCCCGCGAACAGTTCGATCAGCCGGTGCGGACGGTGTGGCACTACGGCACCTTTTCCTGTCGCAATATTTATAACCGCGAAGAGGACCGGCGCAGCGATCACGCCACGGCCTCGGCGCTGGACCTGGCGGCGCTGACCCTGGCCGACGGGACTCGTATCTCGGTTCAGGACGACTGGGACGGCGAGGGCGACAAGGCGGCTTTCCTGCGCAGTGTGCAAAACCAAGCCTGTGAATACTTCGGCACCGTCCTGGGGCCGGATTACAACCAGGCCCACGCCGATCACTTCCACCTGGGCTTGAGGGGCTTTCGTATTTGCCGCTAGCGGCGTGGCGCTCGGGGCAGTGTCAGGTACACCCCGACAAGCAGCAGCGGCGCGCCCAGCAGGTGGTGCCCGCCGAGCGCCGAGCCCAGCACTAGGAACGCGAACAGGGCGGTGAAGAACGGCGTGGACAGGCGCACCACGGTGGCGGCGGTGGGCGTGATGCGCTGGCATGCCAGCGGGTAAAGGTAGCCCGGCGCCAGGGTGGACACCGCCGCCAGTCCCAGGAACAGGCCCCACTGGCCGGCATCGGGCACCGCCGCCGCCGGGCTGGCGAACGGCACGCTCACCAGCAGGCCGAGCACGCAGCCGATCAGTACCACGCTCCAGCCCTGGCCTTGCAGACGGCTGCCGGCCTGTGAGTACAACGCCATCGCCAGCGCCGCCCCCAGCCCGCAGGCGTCGCCGATCAGCCGGTCCGCGTCGTCTGCCGAGGCCGTTACCGGGCCGCCCAGCAGCACCACCGCCAGCCCGGCGAATGCCAGCAGGCCGCCCAGCGCCTCGCGGCCCGCCACGGGCTGGCGGCGCATCAGCCGGATCAGCATTACGAAGAAGGGGGAGGTGGAGACCAGCAACGACACGCTGACCACCTCACTGAGGTAAAACCCCACCGTGGCGAGAACATAGTAGCCGCCCAGCAGCACGCCGCCGTACAGCGTCCGCGGATTGGGCCGCTGGAAGCCCCGGGTTAGCGTCAGCAGCACGGTCAGCAGCAGGGCGGCGGTGAGAAACCGGAACACCAGGGTGGTGCCGGTGGGCAGATCACGCAGCAGCGCCACCCAGATGCCGGTGGCGCCCCACTGGGCGCTGGCCAGCAGGGCCAGGGCGGTGCCTTTACGTGTGTCGGAAGCCATGCCCCGCCCTCCGGGATGGGGTGTATCAGACGTTAAACAGGAAGTTCAGCACGTCGCCATCTTTGACCACGTAATCCTTGCCTTCAGCGCGCATTTTGCCGGCTTCCTTGGCGCCCTGCTCGCCGTTGCCAGCGACGTAGTCGTCGTAGGCGATGGTTTGCGCGCGGATAAAGCCTTTCTCGAAGTCGGTGTGGATCACGCCGGCCGCCTGCGGCGCGGTGGCGCCGATCTTGACGGTCCAGGCGCGCACTTCCTTCTTGCCGGCGGTGAAGTAGGTCTGCAGGCCGAGCAGCTCATAGCCGGCGCGGATCACCCGGTTGAGGCCGGGTTCTTCCATGCCCAGGTCGGCCAGGAAGTCGGCTTTCTCTTCATCGTCCAGTTCGGCGATCTCCGATTCGATCTTGGCGCAGATCGGCACCACCGAGGCGTTTTCCTTCTCCGCCTGCTCGCGCACCAGGTCCAGCAACGGATTGTTGTCGAAGCCGTCCTCTTCCACATTGGCGATGTACATGGTGGGTTTAAGGGTGAGCAGGTTGAGGCTGCGGATCGCCTTGCGCTCGTCATCGCTGAGGTTGGCGGCGCGCGCCGGCTCGCCCTCGTTGAGCAGCGGCAGCAGCTTCTCCAGCACCGGAATCAGCGCCTGGGCGTCCTTGTTCTGGCCCTTGGCGGCTTTCTGGGCGCGCTGCAGGGCGCGGTCCACGGAGTCCAGGTCGGCCAGCGCCAGCTCGGTATTGATCACGGAAATGTCATCCAGCGGCGATACCTTGCCGGCCACGTGGATCACGTTCTCATCGTCGAAGCAGCGCACCACGTGGGCGATGGCGTCGGTGTCGCGGATGTTGGCCAGGAACTGGTTGCCCAGGCCCTCGCCCTTGGACGCGCCCGCCACCAGGCCGGCGATATCGACGAACTCCATGGTCGCCGGGATCACCTTCTCCGGGCTGACGATGGCGGCCAGCTTGTCCAGCCGCGGGTCCGGCACCGGGACCACGCCGGTGTTCGGCTCAATGGTGCAGAACGGGAAGTTCTCGGCGTCGATGCCGGCCTTGGTCAAGGCGTTGAAAAGGGTGGATTTGCCCACATTGGGCAGGCCCACGATACCGCACTGAATACCCATAACTGCACCTCCGTTTTCGAGGGCGCAATGCTACTCAAGCGCGGGCCAAAATGCGACAGGCGAGAAACGACGGGTTGCCAGGGAGCCGGCTCCGGGGGGCGCTGCCGCCGCTCAGCGCGGCCGGGGGCACCGCTAGACTGGCGCCATAAAGGAGGGAAGGACACCATGACCGAACGCATCCTCTATCAATTTCCGATATCCCATTACTGCGAAAAGTCCCGCTGGCAGCTCGACTATAAAGGCCTGGCATACCGCACCCGCAACCTGCTGCCGGGGCCGCACCGGCTGCGCACCCAGTGGGTGGCGCGCATTAACACTCTGCCGGTACTGCGTGACGGCCAGCGGGTGGTGGGGGATTCCACCAAAATCGCCTACTACCTGGAAAAGCACTACCCGGAACGCTCGCTGATTCCCACCGACGCGGAGTCCCGCGCCCGGGTCATCGAGCTGGAACAGCAACTTGACCGGGTGGCGGTGCACGTGCGCCGCTGGCTCTACGGCCAGATCATCGACCGCCCGGAAGTAATGGACGCCATGCTTGATCCTTACCGGTTGCCGTCACCGGTTCAGAAAGTGCTGGCGCCGATGACCCGGGAAGGGGTGCGCCGGCTCTACCGCATCGAGCCCAAGGCGGTGGCCCATTCCGGGCAACGGCTGGAAGAGGGGTTGGCGCTGGTGGAGCAGACCCTGCAGCGCGGCAACGGTCGCTACCTGGTAGGCGAGCGGCTGACCCTGGCGGACATCACCGCCGCCGGGCTGCTGGCGCCGCTGGTCAGCCCGACCGGTACGCCCTGGGACATGTTCGAAGAGGGCTCGCTGCCCGCGGCGCTGCAGAAGCAGCTCGACGATCTGCGCGACCGGCCGGCCGGACAATGGGTATTGGCGCGTTACGCCGAGGATCGTTAGAACTTGTAGGAGCGGGCCGTGCCCGCGAAAGGGTGGCTTTTAGCCACCCGGCGGGATACCGGAGACTTTTCAAATGGCGGTATAAACGGCGTCTCTGGAATCCTGCCGGCGCGCTAGCGCGCCTTTCGCGGGCGAGGCCCGCTCCTACGAGGCGCGGAAGCCGTTGAGGCCGTTCATGGCGTGGCTGAATTCGCCGCGCAGCATGTCCGGGGTAAACCGCACCGCTTCGTCGATGGCCCGTTCGATCAGTTCACGGTCGGCCGCGGAGGGTTTGTTCAATACGTGGGGGGTGACCAGCTGGGCGCTGCCCGGATGGCCGATGCCGAGACGCAGGCGGTAGAAGTCCTTGCTGTTGCCGTGGCGGGCAACGATATCGCGCAGACCGTTGTGGCCGCCGTGTCCGCCGCCCTGCTTGAAGCGGGCCACGCCCGGGGGCAGGTCCAGTTCATCGTGGGCCACGAGCATCTGCGTCACGGGAATCTTGAAGAAGTTCGCCAGGGCCGAGGTGGATTGGCCGCTGCGGTTCATATAGGTGGTGGGCACCAGCAGGCGGATGGTTTCGCCTTCAAAGGTGAAGGTGCCGGTGGCACCGAAGTATTTCTTGTCTTCGTTGAGAAAGATGCCCTGGGCACGGGCCAGGGCATCCACATACCAGACTCCGGCGTTGTGGCGGGTGGCGTCGTATTCGGGGCCCGGATTGCCCAGGCCCACGATCAGTCGTACCGGTTCCGCCATCATCGCACTCAGTCTTCGGAGGGCTTCTCTTCGCCGTCTTTCGAGCCGGCTTGCTGATCGTCCTCGTCCTCATCGTCTTCGCTGGCACGCACTTTCGGTGCGTGCACGGCAACGATGGGCTGGTCGTGGTCTTCACCGTAGGCCAGCTGGGTCAGCGTCACGCCGGTGGGCAGCTTGATGTCGGACAGGTGCAGCACCTGGTCCAGCTCCACGGCGCTCAGGTCCACCTCGATGTATTCCGGCAGGTGCTTGGGCAGACAGCTGATTTCCACTTCGGAAATGTTGCGGTGGATTTCGCCACCCTGCTTCTTAACACCGATGCAGGCTTCTTCGTTGGTGTAGTGCAGCGGAACGGTCATGGTGATTTCATGGCCGGCTTCCACACGCATGAAGTCGGCGTGGATCGGGAAACCGCGGGCCGGATCGCGCTGCAGATCGCGCAGAACCGCCTGCTGCTTCTTGCCATCCAGCTTCAGCGTCAGGATGTGGCTGTAGAAGGCCTCGGTTTCCAGGGCTTTCTTCAGTTCACGGGTCTCCAGTGACACCATCACGGGGTCGGCGTGGCCGCCATAGATAATGGCCGGTACGCGACCGTGCAGACGACGCAGGCGGCGGCTCGCACCTTTCCCTGTGTCGCTGCGGCTTTCAGCGGTCAATTCGAATTCGTTGGACATGGTCCTGTCTCCATTAAGCTCTCCGGCACCCCGCGACCAGGCGCACCGAAAAGGTTGCGATAAGCCCGAAACGGGCGTCCCCGGAACGGGGAGGGGGCGGATTATGCCGGAAATCCCTGGCCTACACCAGTTCCAGGCGGTCGAACATGGCGGACAACGATTCCTCGTTGTTCACCCGGCGGATGGTTTCCGCCAGCATCGGCGCCAGGCGCAGCACGCGGATCTTGTCGCACTGGCGGCCCTGTTCGGACAGCGGGATGGTGTCGGTGACCACCAGCTGATCCATGGCGCTGTTGCTGATGTTGTCGATCGCCGGGCCGGACAGCACCGGGTGGGTGCAGTAGGCGATCACCTTGGCGGCGCCGTGGTCCTTCAGGGCCTGGGCGGCTTTGCACAGGGTGCCGGCGGTGTCGACGATGTCGTCCACCAGCACGCAGGTGCGGCCTTCCACCTCACCGATGATGTGCATCACCTGGGATTCGTTGGCCTTGGGGCGGCGCTTGTCGATGATCGCCAGGTCCGCGTCGTTGAGCTGCTTGGCCAGGGCGCGGGCACGTACCACGCCGCCCACGTCCGGGCTCACCACCATCAGATCGTCGTGCTTCTGACGCTCGATGTCGGCCACGAACAGGGGGGTGCCGTAAACGTTATCCACCGGGATGTCGAAGAAGCCCTGGATCTGGTCGGCGTGCAGGTCCACGGTCACCACCCGGTCGATGCCCACGGCGGTGATCATGTCGGCGACCACCTTGGCGGTGATCGGCACCCGCGCGGAGCGCACCCGGCGGTCCTGGCGGGCGTAACCGAAGTAGGGGATCACGGCGGTGATGCGGCCGGCGGAAGAGCGCCGCAGGGCGTCCGCCATTACCAGCAGTTCCATCAGGTTGTTATTGGTGGGCTGGCAGGTGGACTGGACGATGAAAACGTCCTTGCCGCGCACGTTTTCCTGGATGTCCACGGCCACTTCGCCGTCGCTGAAGACGCCGACGTCGGCATCGCCGAGGGGGATGTTGATCTGCTCGGCCATGGAGCTGGCCAGTTCGGGATTGGCGTTGCCGGCGAAAATAACGAGTTTGGACACTGGCGTCCCCTGGCTTTCAAGTAATGAATTTAGGGTTTGTCCTTACGGAAAGAATGGCTGGGGTACCAGGACTCGAACCTGGGAATGACGGGATCAAAACCCGCTGCCTTACCAACTTGGCTATACCCCAACACTAACTTGCTCAGGTGGCGTGTCACGCCGGCCCTGAATTCTGTCTGGCTCGAAGCGTCGCCAGTGCCTCATGGAGAGGTGAGATTTCAGTGCTTCGAGCCACAAAACCTGTCCAGTATTCCGGCAAGTGCCGCATTGCGTTCTGCGCGTCTTGCCGCTCGGCGAAGTGTGCGAAACAACAAGCGCCGGTACCGGTCATGCGGGCGTTACCCGCTTCGCTTTGGAGCCAGTCGAGCGCTTTATCCACGGCGGGAAAAAGGCGCCGGGCCACGGCTTCGCAGTCGTTGTGCCCTTCCTTCAGAAAGGCCTCGAAAGTGGCCGCCCCAAGCGAGGCCGGTAATGTAATGGCGGGGGTGTGCCTTGTCAATTCCCCGTCGCCGAAAATTCGAGCGGTTGGAACCGACACCCCGGGATCGACCACCAGAAACCAGAGTGGCGGCAATTCAACGGCTTGCAAACGCTCGCCCACGCCTTCCGCCCAGGCGTTGCGGCCGCGCACGAACACCGGCACGTCGGCGCCCAGGCTCAGCCCCAGCCGCGCCAGGGTATCCACGTCCAGGTCCAGGCCCCAGAGCAGATTCAGCCCCCACAGCGCGGTGGCGGCGTCGGAGGAGCCGCCGCCCACGCCGCCGCCGGCGGGCAGCGTTTTACGCAGATGCAGGCGCGCGCCACCGCGATGGCCGCCTTCCTGTTGCAGCAGGCGGGCGGCGCGCAGCACCAGATTGTCGTCGTCCACCGGCAGCGCCGGGTTGTCGCAACGCAAGCTCAGGGTGTCGGCGGGGGCGAAATCCAGCGTGTCGCCGTGGTCGAGCAGCACGAACAGGGTCTGCAGCAGGTGGTAGCCGTCCGGCCGCCGGCCGTTGATGTGCAAAAACAGGTTCAGTTTGGCCGGCGCCGGCAGGGAAAACGGAGCCATGGTCAGGGCTGGCTGGGCAGCGGCTGCCACTCGCGGATCAGCAGGGTAAAGCTGTCGGCGCCCTGGCGCGCCTTGATGCGGTGGGGCAGCGCCACCCGGCCCACGGTTTCGTAGCGGTCGAATTCCAGGTCCCAGCCCAGTTGGCTCAGCTGGCTGAGCCGGCCGTCGTCGTTTTCCTCCGACTGCGCCGGCGCCCCCGGCCAGACCAGCCCGCGGCTCCAGTATTCCAGCGCCGACACCGGCAGCCAGAAACCGGTCAGGTGCCAGGCCAGTTCGCCCGGGGTGCGGGCCTGCCATTCACCCTGGGACGTTTCCAGGCGCGCCATGCCCGGCTGCCAGGTGAGTTCCGCGCTGCCGAAGCCGAGCGGGCCGGAAAAGCGGATTTCCCCGTAGCGCGGCGCCTGCTGCCAGTCGAAGCTGGCGGAGCCGCCGTCGTCGGCGGTGCGGTAGCCCAGCTTGCCGCTCATTTCCCAGCGCTGGATCTGGTCGGCGCGGGTGAAGTCCGTGGGGGCCACCGGGGCCTGTTGGCAGGCGCTCAGCAACAGGGCCAGGGGCAGCCACCAAAGGCGTGTTGGGAACAGGGCCGCCTTATTCAAAGTGTCACCTCCAGGCGTTGCAGGGTTTCCAGTATCTGTTCGGCTTCGGGGCTCTGTTCCAGCGCCGTTGCCCATACCCGGCGGGCGTCCTGTTCTTCACCCAGCACCCACAGCACCTCGCCAAGGTGGGCGCTCACCTCCGGGTCGGGAAACTGGGCGTAGGCGCGGCGCAGGAAGGGCAGAGCGTCCTCCGGCCGGCCCAGCCGGTAGAGCACCCAGCCCATGGAATCGAGAATCGCCGGGTCGTTGGGTTGTTGCTCCAGAGCGCGGAGGATCATGTCGTGGGCTTGATCCAAATGCACGCCCTGATCCGCCCAGGTGTAGCCCAGGGCGTTCAGCGCGGCCGGGTCGTCGGGCTGTTGTTCCAGCACCCGGCGCAGGTCCGTCTCCATGGCGTCATAGTGTTCCAGGCTCCCGGCGGTCATCGCTCGGGCGTAGAGCAGCTCGGGATTCCCCGGGGCGGTTTGCAGAGCCCGGTCGAGCAGGGCCAGGGCGGACTCAGGGTCGCCGTTGGCGGCGCGCATGTCGGCCTCGCTGATCCACAGCAGGGTGGCCTGTTCCGGGTACTGATGTGTGAGGCTGGTGATCAGCGCATGGGCCTGCTCGCCGCGGCCCTGGCCGTACATCAGCCGGGCGGCCTGCACTTGCGCCTGCAGGCTTTCGGCGCCTTTCACCTTCAGGTAGTAGTCGATGGCGCTTTTGGTGTCGCCGCGTTGCTCCGCCGCCTGGCCCAGGTGCAGCCGCATTTCATTGGGGCGGTACCCCTGGCGCAGCAGCCGCTGCAAGGTCGCTTCGGCGGACTCCATGGCGCCGGATTCCAGCGCCAGCAGGGCCAGGGAATACTGCAGATCCAGGTCGCGGGGGTTCTGCTCGGCCAGGGTAGTCAGTTGCTCGCTGGCCTGGTCGTAGCGGCCGGCGGCCAGCAGCAGGCGTACATAGGCCACCCTGGGGCGGCGCGCTTCGGGGGCCTCGTCGACAATGTCGCGTAGCTCGCCCAGTGCCTTGTCCCGGCGGCCCTGTTCAAACAGGATCTGGGTGCGCAGCAGCCGCGCTTCGCGGTGGTCCGGGTCCTGGTCCAGGGCGGTGTCCACGGCGTCCAGGGCGCCCTCCAGGTCACTTTGCTGACGCCGGTCCAGCGCCCGGGCGTACCACAGGGGCGCCTGGTCCGGGTAGCGCTCGGCGAGGCCGGACAGCGCCGTGAGCAGCCGTTGGTTGTCGCTTTCGTCCAGGCCGCGCGCCTCCGCCACCAGCGGGATCAGGGCTTCGCTGCCGTGCACGGCGAGCAGCCGGTCGATGGTTTCGGTGGCCTGCTCCGGGCGATCCAGTTGAATATCGGCCAGTGCCGCCAGGCGCAGGGCGTCGGCGTTGTCGGGTTGGCGTTCCTGCCACAGGCCGGCCAGATGCCGGGCTTGCCGGTGCTCTTCCAGATAGGTAGCGAGCTTGGTGGCCTGGCCGATAATTTCCGGGTCACGGGTGGTTTCCGCCGCCCGCGCGTAGTAGGCCATGGTGACCCGCAGGCTTTGCCGCTGGGCGGCGCTTTCGGCCACCAGCAGGTCCCCCAGGGTCTCGCCGTCGTATTCGATCGGCGGAAGATCTTGGGGCGGCGCGGCCGGGGTGGTGTCTTGCGGTGTTGATGGCATCTGCGAGCAGCCGGCCAGAGCGAGCAGGGCGGCGGCGAGGAGCGATGGGCGTAATTTCATCGGCTGGCTATCAAAGGACATTGAGCCGCTACTATCGCACAGGCGCGCGCCGGCCCCAAGGGCAGGGGTAACGTTGTTTTGCCGGGCGCTTTCGCGCAAAATGCGACACCCTTGCGCGTATCTAGGGCCTAACCCCATCGGGTCGTCGTCATTTCTTATGAATCTCATCGCAGTCGGCGTTAATCACACCACCGCGGATGTGGAGCTGCGCGAGCAGTTGGCATTTTCCGCCGCTCAAGCGGACGACGCCCTGGCTGCCCTGCGTGAGCTTCCCGGGATCCGTGAAGCGGCCCTGCTGTCCACCTGCAACCGTACCGAAGTGTACTGTCTGGTCGACGGTGAAGCGCCGGATTTCGCAGCGTGGCTGGCGCAGGCCCGGCGCATGCCGGTGGAAACGCTGCGCCGGGTTCTTTATACCCACCGCGACGAGAAAGCCCTGGAACATCTCATGCGGGTGGCTGGCGGCCTGGATTCCATGGTACTCGGCGAACCGCAGATTCTCGGCCAGTTGCGCGAGGCGTACGCGCGCGCCCATGAAGCCGGTCTGATCCACGGCGAGCTGGGCCGGGTGTTCCAGGACGTATTCTCGGTGGCCAAGCGCATCCGCACGGAAACCGGCATCGGCGCCAACCCGGTATCGGTGGCCTACGCGGCGGTATCGTTCGCCCGGCATATTTTCGCCGACCTGAAGCAAAGCCGTGCTCTGTTGATCGGTGCCGGCGAAATGATCGAGCTGGTGGCCCGGCACCTGGAAGAGCAGCAGGTCCATGAAATCGTGATCGCTAACCGCACCCAGGCGCGCGCTGACGACCTGGCCGCCCAGGTGGGCGGGCGCGGCATCGGCCTGGAAGAATTGCCGGTGGCTTTGGAGCACGCGGATATCCTGATCTCCTGCACCGGGTCGACGCTGCCGGTACTGGGCAAGGGCACCGTGGAGCGGGCGCTCAAGCGCCGCCGCCACCGGCCGATGTTCATGGTGGACATTGCCGTGCCCCGGGATATCGAACCGGAAGTGGGTGAGTTGGACGACGTTTATCTGTACACCGTCGATCACCTTCAAGAGGCGATTCAGGAAAACGTCCGCGCCCGGCAGGAGGCCGCCGAGCAGGCCGGCGCCCTGATCGAGGAGGCGATCCGCCGCCACCATCGAAGCCGCCGCGAGCAACGCGCCGTGGGCGTGCTGCGTGATTACCGCCGCCAGGGCACCGAATTGGCCGACCAGGAGCTGCAGCGAGCCCTGACGCAGTTGGAAAAAGGCGGCGACCCGGAGGAAGTGCTGCGCCGCTTCAAGCACAGCCTGGTGAACAAATGGCTGCACCAGCCGAGCGTGGGTCTGCGCCGGCTGGCCGCCGAAGGCCGCGCCGAGGCGCTCGCCATGGCGCGGGAAATACTGCTCGACCAGGACAACCTGGACGAGCAGCCATCCGATCAGGAATAGCGGGAACCCCATGCAAGCATCGCTGAACGGCAAACTGGAAAAACTGATGGAGCGGTTCGAGGAGGTCAGCGGCCTGCTTTCCGATCCGGATATCATTGCCGATCAGAAGCAATTCCGGAACCTGTCCAAGGAGTACGCCGAGCTGGAAGCGGTGGTGAAAGCCTACCGTGCTTACCGCGCCAGCGAGCAGGAACTGGAAAGCGCCCGTGCGCTGCTCGACGACAGCGATCCGGAAATGCGTGACATGGGCGCGGAGGAAGCCCGCCACGCCCAGCAACGCATTGAGGAGCTGGACGAAGAATTGCAGCGCCTGATGCTGCCCCGCGATCCCCGCGACGGTGCCGACGTCTATCTGGAAATCCGCGCCGGCACCGGCGGCGACGAGGCAGCGTTGTTCGCCGGCGACCTGTTCAAAATGTACTCCCGCTACGCCGACCAGCGCGGCTGGAAAGTGGAGATCATCAGCGCCAGCGAAGGTGAGCACGGCGGGTATAAAGAAGTGATCGCCCAGGTGTCCGGCGACGACGTCTTCTCCCGCCTTAAATTCGAATCCGGCGCCCATCGGGTGCAGCGGGTGCCGGCCACCGAATCCCAGGGCCGTATTCACACCTCGGCCTGCACCGTGGCGGTGCTGGCGGCGGCGGAGGACGCCGGCGACATCGAAATCCGCAACGAGGATCTGCGCATCGACACCTACCGCTCCTCGGGCGCTGGTGGGCAGCACGTTAACACCACCGACTCTGCGGTGCGCCTGACCCACCTGCCCACCGGCGTGGTGGTGGAGTGCCAGGACGAACGCAGCCAGCACAAGAACAAGGCCAAGGCCATGTCGCTGCTCAAGGCCCGGCTGCTCGACGCCCGCGAGACCGCGGCCCATGCCGAACAGGCCGCCGAGCGTAAATCCATGGTCGGCTCCGGCGACCGCTCCGAGCGCATCCGCACCTATAATTTTCCCCAGGGCCGGCTCACCGACCACCGCATCAATCTGACCCTGTACCGGCTCAACGAGATCATCGCCGGGGATCTGGACGAGGTGATCGGTGCGCTGCTGTCCGAACACCAGGCCGGCCAGCTTGCCGCCCTGGCCGACGGGCAGGGCTAGGCGGTCGCGGTGCGACTGGACGACGCCCTGCGCCAGGCCCGCGAACAGCTGGCCGCTTCGCCCAGCCCGGGCCTGGACGCGGAACTGCTGCTTTGCCGAGTGATTGGTGAATCCCGCACTTACCTACGCACCTGGCCGGAGCGCACCCTCAGCGACAGCCAGCAGCGGGTATTTCAGGCGCTGGTGACACGCCGCGCCCAGGGCGAACCGGTGGCCCACCTCACCGGTGAGCGGGAATTCTTCGGCCGCCCGTTTCTGGTCAGCCCGCACACCCTGATCCCGCGCCCGGACACCGAAACCCTGGTGGAAACCGTGCTGGAAACCCTCCCCGAGACCCCGCTGCGGGCGGTGGACCTGGGCACCGGCAGCGGCGCCATCGGCGTCACCCTGGCGTTGGAACGCCCGGCCTGGCGCCTGACCCTGACCGACGCCAGTCGGCCGGCCCTGGCGGTGGCGCGGGACAACGCCGAACGTTTGGGCGCCCACGTCGCCCTGGTGTGCTGCGACTGGCTCGACGGCCTGGGTGGCCCCTTCGATCTGATCGTCAGCAACCCGCCCTACATCGATCCGCAGGACCACCACCTGGAGCAGGGCGACCTGCGCTTTGAGCCCCGTTCGGCGCTGGCCGCCAACGATCACGGCCTCGCCGACCTGCGGGTAATCGCCGCCCAGGCCCACGACACCCTGGCTCCGGGCGGCTGGCTGGTGCTCGAGCACGGTTTTGACCAGGGCGGCGCGGTGCGCACCCTTCTGGGGGAGCGCGGCTTCCAGGCCGTCACCACCCACCAGGACCTGGAAGGCCGCGACAGGGTAACCTTGGGCCATGTCTGATTACGACGGCGACGCACTTAACGACGATCAGCTGCTGCGCTACAGCCGCCAGTTGCTGCTTCAGGAATTCGATCTCGACGGCCAGCAGGCGCTGGCCGGCGCCAGCGTGCTGCTGGTGGGCTGCGGCGGCCTGGCCAATCCCGCCGCGCTGTATCTGGCCGGCGCCGGGGTAGGGCGTATGCGGCTGGTGGACGACGACCGGGTCGACCGCAGCAACCTGCACCGCCAAGTGGCGTTCCGCGACGGCCAGGTGGGCGACGGTAAGGCCCTGGCGCTGGCCGCCCAACTGCGCGCGCTCAACCCGGACGTGGACGTGGCGCCCCACGCCGTCCGCGTCGACGACGCCTGGCTGGGCCGGCATGTGCCGGACGTGGACCTGGTGCTGGATTGCACTGATAACTTCGCCACCCGCCAAGCGGTCAACGCCGCCTGCGTGGCGCACCGCAAACCGCTGGTGAGCGGCGCCGCCATCCGTCTTGACGGCCAGCTCGCGGTGTTCGATCTGCGCCGCCAGGACAGCGCCTGCTACGCCTGCGTCTACGGCGCCGGCACCGACGGTGACCTGGCCTGCAGCGAGGCCGGCATTCTGGGCCCGGTGGTGGGCACCGTGGGCACCCTGCAGGCGCTGCTCGCCATCCATTTGCTCACCGGCACGCCGGTGGCACCGGTGCTGAGACTCTTCGACGGTCGCAGCCTGGGCTGGCGCGAGGTGGCCTTCAAGAAAGACCCGGGCTGCCCGGTGTGCAACAACGGCTAGCCGGCCGGCGTCGTGGGCAGATACTGGTCGAAAAACGCCTGGCTGTCGGCGTAAGCGCCGAAAATGCCGCCTTCCCGTTTCAGGCTGTTCAGCACGCCCTGATGCAGATCGGGGTGCGCGGCACCGCAGCAATCCTCCAGCAGCAGACAGTCGAACCCCCGATCATTGGCCTCGCGCATGGTCGAGGACACACAGACATCGGTGGTAACGCCGAGCAGCAGCAGATGGCGAATGCCGCGGCTGCGCAGTATCTGCTCCAGGTCGGTGGCGTAGAAGGCGCCGTTGCCACACTTGTCCACCACCGGCTCACCGGCAAGCGGTCGCATCTCTTCAATAAAGTCCCAGCCTTCCTCGTCGCGCACCAGCAGCCGGCCAAGCGGCCCCGGGCTGCCGATGGCGGCGCCGGCGCGTGCCGCGCGCAGACGCTTGCAGTCGTTAAGATCGGACAAATCGCGCCGGTGGCCTTCGCGGGTATGAATCACCGTCAGGCCTAGCTCCCGCGCGGCGGCAAGGGCGTGGCGGGCCGGCGCCACGCTGCGCCGGGTGTGTTCCGGCGATTCGCCGAGGCTGGCGAAATAACCGCGTGGATCAAGAAAGTCCTTTTGCATGTCGATGGCCACCAGCGCTGTGTCGTCGGCCCGCCAGGCGCCCGCTATCGGCCAAGGGTAGGGCACACTGGCGCGGCTGCTGGGGAGAGGGTTCAGTGGCGCTTTCACGGCGGTGACTGAATTCATTGCTTGCCCCCATCGGCCCCTTCAAGCCAGGTGGTGGGAAAGCGCAGATTAACGTTGCCCGGGTTGCCGATGATTTCTCCGGTGCCGCTTTCGATACCCACGAATCCTGCATCGGGAACGCCTTCGCCCAGCAAGCCGTGCTCAAACGCGAAACCGGTGATTTGCTTTTGCGTGGCGACGAAATCGTCGCTGGTAATCAGGGATTGCGCCTGCGTCGCATCAAGGAAATCGATGGTGCTCAGTTGGCTTCGGGCGCCGGCCAGATCGGTGTTGAGGGTGTCGGCGGTGAACGCCATCAGCGCGTCGTGACGGGGATGTGCCGGATCGAGCAGAGCGGCGGCTTCGTACCAGGCGCCGGCGATGGCGCGGCCCAGGTCCGGGTTATCGCTCAGCGCCTCGGTGCGCAGGATCATGGTGTCCAGCAACTCGCCGTAGATGTCCGAGGAATCGAACACCAGGGTGGTGTCCGGGTATTGGGAGAGAATTTCACTGAGCTGCGGTTTCCAGGTGGCGACGGCCTGGGTGTCCGAGGACTCGAACACACTGGCGATGTCGGCGTCCGAGGTGTTCACCACGGTCACGTCCCGCTCGCTCAGACCCTGGGTCTGCAGGGCACGCGCCAGCATGTAGTGCGAGCCGGACAGCTCCACCAGATTGATCCGCTTGCCTTCCAGGTCGGCCACGGTCTTGCCCTTGCCGCGCAGCACGATGCCGTCGCTGCCGTTGGAGGTACTCAGTGGCATGACCACGGTGGTGTCCACGCCCGAGGCGGCGGGGATGGTGAGCGCGTCCAGCGACATGGCGATCACCCCATCGAACTGCCCCAGGGAAAACTGGGTGATCGCTTCCACGTAATCGTTCATTTGTACCGCTTCCAGGTCGAAGCCGTAGCGGTCGCCCCACTTCTCCAGAATGCCGTTCTCCTCGGCGTAGGCCAGCGGCATGGAGCCGGCGTACAGGGTCCAGGCCACGCTATAGGATTCGCGGGCCTGGGCGCCGCCGGTGAAGGCGGCGAGCAACAGGGTGAGTAGCAGGGTGGGGCCCAAGGTGGGGCGCTTGGCGCTAACGTGCATGACGATCTCCCGAAAGTGTAAGCGAGCCTCCACCATAAAAAGCGGTGCAGAGGGCTAACATGACCGTCCTTGCAGGTTCACGTGCGCGCCGCTGCCAGCAGCTGTTCGACGAACGCCTGGGTAACCGGCCGGCTGGTGCTGTCCGGATGCATCGCCACCTGCAGATCGCTGGCGTGCCGCAGGCGTTCGGTGTCCAGCGCGATCAGCTCGCCGCGGGCCACCCAGGGCGCGGCGTAATGATCCGGTAAAAAGCCCAGATGGCCGCCGCTGAGAATCAATACGGCGATCGCTTCCAGGTTGGCGGTGAAGGTAATGCGCTCGCGCTCGCCAAGATTGAGCAGAGCCATTTCCTGGTCGTGGAGGAAGCGCCGGGATACCAAACGGCTTTGTGCCAGCGCGTCGCGCCGCTGGCTCGCGGGCACCCCGACAATGGGATGATCGGTGGCGGCGTAGAGGTTGTCGGTTTCCTGATACAGCGGTTGGTAATGAAGCTGGTCGTGGCGGCTTTCGAACACGCTGATCGCGAGGTCCAGGCGTTTTTCCAGCAATTGCCGTTCCATCTCTTCCGGGGCCAGCACCTCCAGCGCCAGGCGCACATCCTCGCGGGGCGGGCTTTGAAAGGCGCGCAGTGCCGGTACCAGCGGGCAATTCGGGTCGCTGATGATGTTATCAATGATGCCCAACCGCAGCTGTCCGCTGGAGACCCCGCGCAGCCCCTCCACGGTCTGCTCGAAGCCGCGCAGCGAGGTGAACAGCCGCAGCGCCTGCTGGTGCACGGTTTCCCCTTCCGGTGTAAGCCGGAAACCTTGGCGGCCGCGTTCGCACAGGCGCACGCCCAGGCGGCTCTCCAGCTGGCTGACGGCCCGACTGATGGTGGAGGCGTCTTTATTGAGCGGCCCCTGAGCGTTGGCGATGCCATTGGCTTCCACCACGGCGAAAAAAATCTGCAGTGAATTCAGGTCCGCGCCGGCCAGTTTCATGGCGCTCTCCCAGAAAGGGCCACCACTTGCGCGTTGAGCGCGGTGATCTGGCGCGCCATATCGGTCATCAGGCCGTGGATCAGCGACGGCTTGGCACGGATCAGGTGGTGGAAGCCGTCGCTGGGAATGTGCATCGCCGAGCAGCGGCTGCGCGCGCGCACGGTGGCGCCACGCGGCGCGCCGGTCAGCACCGCGATGGCGCCCAGCAGCTCACCCTGGCCGACCCGGCCCACCACCACCTCGTCGACCAGCACATCCGCTTCGCCTTCGAACAGGTTGTAGACGCCGTCGGCGCGGTCGCCCTGGCGCAGTATCAGATCGCCGGGGTGGAAATAGGCGAACCGGGAACCGGTGTGGCCTTCCTCTGGCATCTGGGCGGCCAGGCAGCGGGTCAGCAGCGCCTGCCGGGTCAGCAGCAGTTCGCTCCAGCGGCGCGCCAGTTCCGGCGCGGCCAGGACCTCGCCCAGCAGGTCGGCGAACTCGTAACCGGCCAAGAGCACGGCGCTGTCGGCCTGAAAGGTGACGCCGTCATCCGGAATGATCAGATCGCCTTCGTCCCACAGCAGCAGGCGCCGGCCCTGGCAGCAGGCCGCCAGGGTGCCGCCGCGCACCACGTAGATCCGGTGGTCGGCGAGGCCGTCGCGGCGCGCGTCGGCGGTGGCCGGCAACGACAGCGTATGCGGCGTTTGACGCACGGCGCGGATCAAGCCGTCACCGAGCCGTTTGTAGTGTCGGGCCAGCGCGGGCAGGCCTTCGAGGGTTTCACCCAGGGGTATCATCGGATGCGTACTTCCACTGCTTGCGGCGGGACCGAAATGCTAAGCAGACATTGTGCCATCTTTGTGACCGCGAGCAGAGTCACGCCAGTGTTCATACTCTTCCCGGGTGACGCCAAGCCCGGCCAGCCGCTGCGGCGACAGTTCCCGCACATCTTCTTCCAGGTCTTCCCGGTAGGCGTCGCGGTCGTCTTCGGGAACAGCGTGCGCGGCATCCCGCAATCGGCCCGCGAGGGCGTCGCCTGTCAGGCGTTCCAGAACGATTTGCCGTAATACTTCCCGGCGCTGGACGCGATAGCGTACCCGTACCGTGTCCACCCCCAGGGCCTCGGCGGTGGCGTCGTACTCCTGGCAGCCGCGCAGGTAGGAGGCGCGGTAGAGTTCGATCAGCGGTTGCGGATCGTTCAACTCATAGACGGCGAGCATGGCCGAGGCGTAGTCGTCTTTTTCGATGGCGTTGAACGACAGCGGTACCCGGTTTCCGGTGATCAGCGGGATGTTGGCGGCCAGGCGCGAAGTGCGTTTGTTGACGTCCGTGAACGCCTGCAAATAGGCCACATGCAACAGTAGAAAGACGCTTTGTTCGTAGGGCTCGCGGATTGCCGTGGCTTTGGTGGCAATGGCACGCAGCCGCCGCTCCAGCTCAGTGGGGTTATCCAGGGGAATGTAACTGGAAGCACCGACCCGCACGCCATGGTCGCGGGTCTTGCCGGAATAGTTCGGCGGCACCAAGCCGTCGGACAGCAAGTAGTGAAGCGTGCAGATTTCCTCGTAGCTGGGTTCCAGACGGCTGGCGCGTTCCACCAGATAGCGAATCGCTTCTTTGTGATTGAGGATCATCACGGTTTCTTCGTCGAGCTTGCCGGCGGCACCGGCGCCGTCCAGCAGCAGGCGCCGGGTCTCGATCAGTGAGTAGGTGTTCCCTTCCAACCGTGATGAGTGATAGGAGAGATCGGTCAGCAGCCGGTTGTAGATGCGACGCGCATAGGTGCCGGCGGGCTCAAGGCTCTCGACGCGCCGCCCGCGGGCGGTCAGGACGTCGATATCCGCCTGGCTGAAATAGCGGCTTTTGTTGGGCTCGTAGGCGGCCAGCCAGTCGCCGTTATAGCTGACCGGGCGACGGTTGAGCAGCGGTTGCCGTACCTGTTGGAGCGCCTGGCGGGCGGCGTCGCTGAACGAAAACAGGGTTTGGCCGGCCGGTTCGCGGACTTCCCAGGGGGGCGGTGTGTCGGCGGCCAGAGCGTAGCGGGTGCCCCGCTTACGCCCGGTTTTAACGACGTGGCCTTGTTCGGCCAATTGGGCCAGCCAGCGCCGTACCGAGCGTTCGGCGAAGTCTTCGGGCAGGCGCTCAAGAATTTCCGGCAGGCCGGTGGGCTCGCGCAGATCCTGGAGTGCCTCCAGAATCCGGGCCGCTTTGGGGTGGCTGGGGGCCGGGTTGGAAGGGTGCTGGGGCATGATGGCTGGCCGTATGTTCTGTGATACGGCCAGACTAGATCGGTTACGGCCATTTTTCAAGAGAATACGGCCAAATTTGGCCGTATTTCGTTCCGGAATGGGCGTTAACGGCCCATCGACCCTGGCGGCCTCAGTAATCGCGCTGGCGAGGACGGAACGCCGGCGCGCGTTTTTTCAGGTTGGCGGCCATCGCCTCGCCTTGATTGCGGCCGCGCAGCAATTTGAATTGCAGACGGGACTCCTGGTCGAAAGCCTGATCTTCGGCGGCGTGCCAGGTGCGCTGGAACAGCGCCTTGGTGGCGCTCACCGCGTCCGGGGAGCGGGCCAGGATCGCGTCGGCCAGAGTCCGGGCGGCCAACTCGGGTTGTTCCGCCACCCTGGTGACCAGGTTCAGCGTCTTGGCTTCGGTGGCGTCGAAACGGCGGCCGGTCATCGCCAGCTCCTTGGCCACGTCCATCGACACTAATTCGCGCAAGGTGACGGTGCCGGTCATATCCGGCACCAGTCCCCATTTGCTTTCCATCACCGACAGCTCGCAGTCCGGCGTGGCGATGCGGAAATCCGCCGCCAACGCCAGCTGCAGGCCGCCGCCGTAGCAGTAGCCGTGCAGCACCGCGATCACCGGCACGGGCAGTTCCCGCCAGGCCCAGCAGGCCTGCTGGAACAGGTTGGTTTTCTTGACGCCGAATTTGGTGAACGCCAGCAGCATTTTCAGCGGCGTTTTGGTGACGGTGGCGAAGTCGAGACCGGCGCAGAACGCCTTGCCTTCGCCGCGCAGAATCACCACGCGCACGTCACGATTCTTTTTCACCGCCTTGGCGGTTCGAACCAGCGCCTGGAGCATCTCCAAATCCAGACCGTTGTACTTTTCCGGTCGGTTCAGTGACACGGTGGCGATGTGGCCTTCGATCGAAAGTGTGACGCGCGGTTCGTTCATGGCGGTTCCTGTTGGGGGCGGCAAGTTGAAAGCTGAAAGGACGCGCCTGTGGGAGCGGGCTTGCCCGCGAAAGGCAAGCGCAGCTTGCCGGCAGGATTCCAGAGACTTCTATAGCAACTGCTTCAATAGCGTCTCTGGTATCCTGCCGGGCGGTCTCCGCCCTTTCGCGGGCAAGGCCCGCTCCTACAAGGCCACAAGGCCGCGCTTTAGCTTGCAGCTCACAGCTTTTCTTGAAGCAACTGATTGACCTGCTGCGGGTTGGCCTTGCCCTGGGTGGCCTTCATTACCTGGCCGACGAAAAAACCGATTTTCTTTTTGCGTTTGGTGTCGTCGGAATTGCGATAATCTTCCACCTGGGCGGGGCTGTCGGCGATCACCTGGTCGACGATTCTTTCCAGCTCGCCGCTGTCGCTCATCTGCTTGAGACCCTGCGCCTCGATGATCTGGTCCGGGCTGCCGTCACCGTTCCAGCAGGCTTCAAAGACCTGCTTGGCGATCTTGGAACTGATGGTGCCGTCCTTGAGGCGCTGGATCAGCTCACCCAGGTGCTCGGCGGACACCGGACTGTCGTTGATGTCCTTGTCTTCCGCGTTGAGCTTGGCGGCCAGTTCGCCCATCACCCAGTTGGCGGCCAGCTTGGCGTCGCCGCCATGCTCGGCGGCGGCCTCGAAGTAGCGCGCCGTGGCAATGGAGCCGGACAACAGATCGGCGTCGTAGGCCGACAGCTGGTAGCGCTCGATGTAGCGGGCCTTGCGGGCGTCCGGCAACTCCGGAAGTTGATCCCGCAGGGTCTGAATTTCTTCTTCGCTGACCATCACCGGCAACAGGTCCGGGCACGGGAAGTAGCGGT
>JBELJS010000050.1:0-23694 GCA_042090255.1 Alcanivorax sp.
CGGGCAGTATCAAATGGTTCAGGCACATGCCCGACAGCGACAAGATGGCGACGATCAGCATGCCGCTGGCGCCGGCCAGACCGGCCAGATAGCCCAGCACCGCGCCGCCACCGCCGTTGGCCAGCCCCACGCCCAGGGTGAAGTAGTCCGGCGAAGTGGTGGCATTGCTGGCCAGCGCCGCCCACAGGATGATCGGCACGCAAAGCGCCATCACCAGGAACAGCAACGGCAGCCCCCAGCTCGCCGACACCAGGGCGCGCGGGTTGAGGTTTTCCGTGAAGGCCATGTGGAACATGTGCGGCATCACCACGGCGGACACGAAGAACGCCATGATCAGGCTGTGCCAGGTATTGTCCTGCAGCGGCGCGTACAGGCGCGACAGCATTTCCGGGTGCTGATCCAGCCAGACGCTCAGGCCGCTGGGGCCGTCGAACACGCCGAACAGGCCGATCAGCGCCACCGCCGCGAACGCCGCCACCTTGATCAGGGACTCGGTGGCGATGGCCACCACCAGGCCTTCATGGCGTTCTCGGGCGGTGGCATGGCGGGCGCCGAACAGAATCGCGAACAGCGTGATCAACAGACAGAACCAGAGCGCCACCCAGGCCGGGTCCGGCTCGCCGGTGAGAATCTGGATCGACTCCGCCACCGCTTTAATCTGCATCGACAGCAGCGGCAGCATGCCGACCACCATCATCACGGTGGTCAGCGCGCCGGCCAGGCGGCTGCGATACCGGAACGCAAACACGTCGGCCAGGGAGCTGAGCTGGTAGGTGGTGGTGAGCCGCAGTATCGGCGCCAGCAGTATTGGTGCGAGCAGGAATACGCCGGAGATACCGAGGAAGTAAGCGAGAAAGTTGTAGCCGTAGTCGTGGGCATAGCCCACGGAACCGTAGATCGCCCAGGCGCTGGCGTAGACGCCCAAAGAAAACACGTAAACCGCCGGGTGGCGTACCAGGCGCGCGGGAATCCAGCCCTTTTCCGTG
Organism: Alcanivorax sp.; assembly: GCA_042090255.1. GTDB lineage: Bacteria > Pseudomonadota > Gammaproteobacteria > Pseudomonadales > Alcanivoracaceae > Alloalcanivorax. The sequence continues at coordinate 987 of JBELJS010000050.1, forward strand.
ATCCACGCCACCAGAAACAGAAACAGCAGGTAGGCGCCGGCGATCAGGATCAGATCGCTGACACTATACGCCATCGACATCCCGACTCCTGGCGATCCAGTAGCTCAATGCGATCAGCCCCAGCCAGACCAGATAGGGGCGGTACCAGGCGCGACCGCCTTCGCTCCACCAGTCGATCAGGGACGGTGACAACAGATAGGTGCCGAGAATAAAAATGATCAGCAGCCGGTCGGTGTACATGATCGCTTCCTAAATCGAGGGCGGTGGCAGCCTGCGTCCGCCGGGCTGATGGGCCGGCGTCCAGCTCGCCCGGGCCCAGGCCAGTTGCTCGGCTACGCCGGCGCCGCGCAGGGCCGGCGGCGGTGTCAGACCCACATAGCCGAGCGCCAGGAACAGGAAGTCGCCGGGTCGGTCACTGTCGAGCGCGGCGGCGCCGGCGGACTTGCTCATCTTGCCCCCGGCCGGGTCCATCACCACGGGCAGATGAGCGTAGCACGGCGCGGCCTTGCCCAGGCACTCCAGCACCCATTGCTGGCGCAAGGTGGAGGCCAGCAGGTCGCTGCCGCGCACTACGTCGGAGATGCCCATTTCCGCGTCGTCCAGCGCGCACGCCAACTGATAGCCGAACAAGCCGTCCCGGCGACGTATCACGAAGGCGCCGCCTTCCTGGGCCAGATCGGCGCGCACCCGGCCTTGCAGTCGGTCGTCAAGCCACAGCGGCGCGTCGGGCACGGCCAGGCGCACCGCGCGATCCGGGCCCGGCGGCTGAGCCACGGCGGGTCCGGGGTGGATATGATCCAGGGCTTTCAGTTGTTTGCGTGACAGGGTGCAATAAAACGCCTTGCCTTCGGCGACCAGGGTGTCGACGGCGCGCTGATAACGGTCGGAACGCCGGCTCTGGTAGACGGTGTCGCCGTCCCAGTGCAATTGGAAGGCCTCCAGTTGCCGCAGAATGGCGTCCACCGCGCCCGGTTGCTGGCGGGGCGGGTCCAGATCGTCGATGCGCAGCAGCCACTGGCCGCCGTGGTAACGGGCGTCCAGCCAGCCGGCCAGCGCGGTTACCAGTGAGCCAAAATGCAGTGGCCCTGAAGGCGTGGGGGCGAAGCGCCCCCGATACGGCCGGTTCACCCGGCCAGCTGTTTTTCCTTGATTTCCGCCAGTTCCTTGCAGTCGATGCAGAGCTCGGCGGTGGGGCGGGCTTCCAGACGGCGGATGCCAATTTCGATGCCGCAGGCATCACAGAAGCCGTAATCGTCCTTGTCGATCTGGTCGAGCGCTTTTTCGATCTTCTTGAGAAGCTTGCGCTCGCGGTCGCGGGTACGCAGCTCCAGAGCGAATTCTTCTTCCTGGGTGGCTCGGTCGGCCGGGTCGGGCAGGTTGGCCACTTCGTCCTGGAGGTGGTGCATGGTGCGGTCGGCTTCTTCCATCAGTTCCTGGCGCCAGGCCAGCAGAATCTGACGGAAATGGGCGCGTTGTGCTTCGTTCATGTACTCCTCGCCTTGCTTGGGCGTGTAAGGCGTAAAACCATGAATGAGCGTTTCCGCCTTGGTGGCGGAGGATGCGGATTTCTTCACCTTGGATGTCACCTGATTGGAAGATGGAGAACGGGACGGCGGTCTGTCCATGCTGCCGGTGGCCCTCCTGGCGGTTCCCGGGGAACGCTTGCTGCTCGGTTGGGCGGAGGCCGGACGATTGGGGTTCGCGGCCGGCGCGGCCGAGGCCTTCCGAGCGGTGCTTTTCTTCACCGCCGCCTTTTTGGCGACGGGCTTGGCGGCTTTGCGGGCGGCGGTCTTCGCCGGCGCCTGTTTGGCCGCGCTCTGTTTGGCGGGTGTTTTCCGGGCGGCGGCGGGTTTGCTCGCCGCTGCTTTTTTCACGGTCGCTTTTTTTGCCGTGGGTTTCTTTGCCGCAGCCTTTTTCACGGTGGCCTTTTTCACGGCGGCTTTTTTTGCCGCCGGTTTGGCTGCCGGCTTTTTGGCGGTTGTCTTTTTGGCGGTCGGGGCGGTTGTGGCTTTTTTCGCCGTGGCCTTCTTCGCCGCCGTTTTCTTTACGGCCGCTTTCTTTACGGTCGCTTTCTTTACCGTGGCTTTTTTAGCGGTCGCTTTTTTCGCGGCCGCTTTCCCGGCGGTGGCTTTCTTGGCGGGGGCGGCCGTGGCGGCTTTACCGGTTGATTTGGGCGCGGCGCGTTTCGGGGTGGTCTTGGCGGCGGCTTTTTGAGCCGGGGCCTTCTTTACAGCCGCTTTCTTGGCGGCCGTTTTTTTAGCCGTCACGGTTTTCGTGGTGGCTTTTTTAGAAGCCGCGCTGCCCGCCTTGCTGGCCGTTTTCTTCTTGCTCTTGCTGCCGGTGGCCATTTTGATCAACTCCCTTAACATAGTCACGACTCGCTACCTAAGAGCCCGGAACCCTGCAGGCGACAGCCGCCCTTGCACAGGGCCGCCCAATCCAGGACAGATAATAGTGTAACCTTCGACCTTACCGCTTTATTGCAAGCCTTGTCACTATTCAGCACAGTCCCGGTTTTCCGGTGAGATTCGCTGTTGGAGCGGCTTGCGGAGCGGGGGCGTTCCCTTGCCCGCGCACGCATTGCGTGGCGAAACCACGGGATTATAACGACACCCAGGCCACAGGAAAGGGGTTTTTCTTGAAGCGTCCCATCTTGTCTCATCTTGCCGAACAGGCACCGCCGTTTCATGTCATGGCATTGCTGGAGCGGGCCCAGGCTCTGGAAGCCGCCGGCCATGACATTCTGCACCTGGAAGTGGGCGAGCCGGATTTCCCCTGCGCCGCCCCAATCATGGACGCGGCGCGGCGCGCCCTGGACCGGGGCCAGACGCGTTACACGCCCGCGGCCGGCTTGCCCGCGCTGCGCGAAGCGATCGCCGAGGACTACCGCCAGCGGCTCGGCGCCCCGGTGAGCCCGGCGCAGGTGGTGGTCACCCCGGGCGCTTCCGGGGCCCTGCAGTTGGTCATGGGGGCGCTGTTGAACGCTGGCGACGAGGTGCTGCTGTGTGATCCGGGCTACCCCTGCAATCGCCAGTTCGTCACCCTGTTCGGCGGTGTCCCCCGCCCCCTGCCGTTGAAACCGGAAGACGGCTTCCGGCTGACCGCCGAAGCCCTGGAGGACGCCTGGACCGAGCGCACCCGGGTGGCGATGGTGGCCAGCCCGGACAACCCCACCGGCAACCGTACCGACGGCGCCGAGCTGGCCAGCCTGGCCCGGGATTGCACGGCGCGCGGCGGCACCCTGGTGGTGGATGAAATTTATCAGGGGCTCTGTTACGGCGCGCCAGCGGACACGGTCCTGCGCCACGGCGACGACGCCGTGGTAATCAACAGCTTCAGCAAGTACTTCGGCATGACCGGTTGGCGGCTGGGCTGGCTGGTGGCGCCGCAGGCCTGGGTGCCGGCCATTGAGCGGCTGGCGCAGAACTGGTTTCTGGCCCCGGCCACGGTGGCTCAGCACGCTGCCATGGCCGCCTTCGGCGAGGAAAGTCTGGCGATCGCCGAGCAGCGGCGCCAGCTTCTCGACCGCCGCCGCACGCTGCTAACAGAGGCTCTGCCGGGCATGGGGTTGCCGGTGGTGGGTGGCGCCGAGGGCGCCTTTTATCTTTATCTGGACGTGAGTGCTTACACCAACGACAGCTTCGCGTTTTGCCGGGACCTGCTGGAACGCACCGGGGTGGCGCTGACGCCGGGCCTGGATTTCGGCGCCCACCATCACCCCGAGCGTTATCTGCGGCTCGCCTACACCTGTGAGGAAAGCCGCCTGCATGACGCCCTTGCGCGGCTGCGTGCCTATCTGGAGGCACTGTGAACTTTGATCCCCCTCTGCGCGAGGTAAGGCTGTTGCGCCGCTATAAGCGTTTCCTCGCCGATGTACGTCTGTCCGACGGTAGCGAGACCACGGTGCACTGCCCGAATACCGGCTCGATGAAAAACTGCGTGTTGCCCAACCAGGAGCAAGCGGCGCTGATCTCCGACAGTGGCAACCCCAAGCGCAAGTATCTTCATACCCTGGAAGCGGTGCGGGTGGCGCACGGCCACTGGGCCGGGGTGAATACCGGCCGCACCAACGCCCTGGTGGCCGAGGCGTTGAGCGCCGGCCGCATCGACGGCCTGTCACCGGCGGACGGGGTGGAGCGCGAGGTGACCTTCGCGGAAAGCCGCTTTGACCTGGCGCTGGGCGAACGCGCGGCGCCGCACACGTTTATCGAGGTGAAGAACGTGACGTTGGGCCCGGCGCCGGGCGAGCCGGACAGCGGTGAGATTCGGTTCCCCGACTCGGTCACCGAGCGAGGACAGAAGCATCTGCGCACGCTGATGAGCGCGGTCCGGGAAGGGCGCCGGGCGGTGCTGTTCTTTTGTGTCCAGCACGGCGGCGCCCGTTCCGCCGGGCCCGCCGACGACGTGGACCCGGTTTACGGGCAGCTGCTGCGTGAGGCGGCGCGATCCGGCGTGCAAATCCTGGCCTGGCGCACGCGGATGAGCCGCGGCGAATTCGTGCTGGACGCGCCGGTGCCGGTGGTGCTGCCTTAGACGGACATCAATGTTCGAGCAAGCGCTGCATGGTGGCCAGTTCCTGCTCAAGATCATTGATGTGATCCTGCCAGTAGCGCGGCGAGTCGAACCACGGAAACGCCAGCGGGAACGCCGGGTCGTCCCAGCGTTGCGCCAGCCAGGCGCTGTGGCGCAGCATGCGCCGGGCCCGTAACGGCTCAATCAGCCGGCGTTGTGCCCAAGGGAAGGGCAGGAAAGTCTCGTAACCCTCGGACAGAGTGCGCAGTTGTTGGTTGTTCTCCTCGGCATCGCCGGAGAGCAGCATCCACAGATCCTGCATGGCGGGGCCGCGTACGCTGTCATCCAGGTCGACAAAGTGGGGCAGGTCATCGCGCCACAGAATATTGCCGGTGTGGCAGTCACCGTGCACGTTGATGGCTTGCCAGCTGGCCCCTTCCAGCCGTTTCTCCATGGCCTCGATCAGCGCCCCACCCAGGTCCCGATAGCGCCCCGAGAAGTTGGGGTCGACTACGCCTTGATTGACGTAGTCCACGGCGGCCCGGCAGTCGGTGGTGATGTCGATGGCCGGACGGGTCTGGAAGGGGCGGTCGTTGCCGGCCGCGTGCCAGCGGGCCAGGGTGCGGCCGAGCACCAGCAGATGGTCGGCATTGTCCAGTTCCGGGGCGTGGCCGCCCTGGCGAGGGAACACCGTGAAGCGAAAGCCGGCGTGGTAGAACAGGGTCTCGCCCCGGTCGTTGGCCAGCGGCGCCACCACCGGCAATTCCTGTTCGCGCAGGAAGCGGCTGAAGGCGTGCTCTTCAAGAATCTGGGCATCGCTCCAGCGCTGCGGTCGGTAGAACTTCACCACCACCGGCGCGGTGTCTTCCAGCCCCACTTGATACACCCGGTTCTCGAAGCTGTTGAGCCCCATCAAGCGGCCGTCGGTGACAAAGCCGGCGCTGTCCACGGCGTCAAGAATCACGTCCGGGGTGAGGGCGTCGAACGGATGGGTGGAGCTTTCCTGATCGGTCATTGCGAATGCTCGTTTAAGCGGTGGCTTCGGCGTCGCCCACCCAGATTTCCCCGTCGCGGATATCCAGCGGCAGCGCGGTAAGGCTGTCGCCGCTGCAGGGGCCGGAGAGGCAGGCGCCGTTTTCTGGTTCAAACAGGGCGCCATGGTTGGCGCACACTAGAAAGCGGCCATCGTCGTCCATGAATTGATCGGGCATGAAGTTCAGTTCAATGCCCAGGTGCGGGCACCAGTTCAGGTAAGCGTGGAACTGGCCGTCGAACTTGACCACGATCACCGACTGGTCGCCGACCATGAATTCCCGGGCGCTTTCTTCGCCGATGTCCTCGCTGTTACAGACGGCTTGCATGTTCTTCCCTCCTCCCCTTAGTTGCCCAGCACTTGCTTGCGCACTTCCAAATGCGCCTCGGCGGGGAGGCGCGGCCCGAACTCAGTGACCAGCCGGGCACTGGCGGCGGCCGCCAGTTTGCCGGCGGTGGCGTGGTCGTGGCCGTGGGTCAGGGCGTACAGGTAAGCGCCAGCGAACATGTCGCCGGCGCCGTTGGTGTCGATGGCTTCGACCGCCGGCGCTTCGATGTGGTGGACCCGCTCGCCGTCCCATACCAGGGCGCCTTCCGCGCCCCGCGTCATCACCAGGCCGCGACAAAGCGGTTTGAGGGCCTCCAGTGCGGCCTGAGGGCTGTCGGTATTGGTGTACCCAAGGGCTTCCGCCTGATTGCAGAACAGCAGGTCGACGCCGTCGCCGAGCATTTCCGCCAGGCCATCGCGGAAAAACTGCACCATCGCCGGGTCGGAGAACGTCAGCGAGGTGCGTACCCCGTGCTTTTCGGCCAGCTGACGCAGACGCACCGCCGCGGCGCGGGCGCTGTCGGAGCTCACCAGATAGCCTTCCAGATAGACGAACTCGGAAGCGGCGATGGCGTCTTCGTCCAGCTCCGGCTCACCCACCGACTGGGAGATGCCCAGAAAGGTGTGCATGGTGCGTTCCGCATCCGGTGTGATCATCACCAGGCATTTGCCGGACACGCCGTTCTCGCGGGCGCCGGTCATATTGGTGTCGACGCCGGCGGCCTGCAGGTCGTGCACAAAAAAATCACCGGTGTCGTCGTCGGCCACCTTGCAGGCGTAGTAGCCTTGGCCGCCGAAGTGGCGTGCCGCCACCACGGTATTGCAGGCGGAGCCTCCGCAGGTGTGCTTGTGGGGTTCGGCCTCGCCGGCCAGCGCTGCCACCAGTTCCTGCTGGCGTGTCTGATCAACCAGCGTCATCAGGCCCTTGCTCAAATCCAGACGGGTCAGGAACTCATCGGTTACTTCCACTTCGGTATCCACCAGGGCATTGCCGAGGGCGTAAACGTGGTATTTCTTTTCCATGCGGGCTCCGGGCCGGTTAACAAAAGAAGCCATTATGGTGGCGCCGCCGGCCCATGCCAAACCGGGTTTTACCGATAACAGTGTAAAACCGGGTGTTCTTGCGTAGGCTCCCGGGCACCGTCTCACTATACTCGCGACCATGGCGAAGAATGCGAAAAAGCCGGCGTCCGCCCGTAAAGGGTCCGCGCGCCGCCCCGCTAAGTCGGGAAACAAGCGAAACACCCGTTCCGGGGCACGGCGCTGGTTCAGTTGGCGGTTTATCGCCAAGGTGTCGGTGGTGCTGCTGGTGCTGGCGGCCGCCGGGTTGGCTTATCTGGACGCCTATGTGCGTGACCGGTTCGACAGCCACGTCTGGCAGTTGCCGGCGCGCGTTTACGCGCGCCCGGTGGAGTTGTATCCGGGCCGGGTGCTGTCGCGCAACGACATGCTCAAAATGCTCGAGCTGATGCGTTACCGGCGCGCCGGCGGCGCACCCACGCCGGGCAGCTACGCCAGTGATGGCAATACCCTGGTGATCCACACCCGTGGTTTCCGCGACAGCGACGGTGGCGAACCGGCCCAGCGTATTCGCGTGACGCTCGGCGGCGGGCGCGTCAGTGCCCTGCAGAGCAGCGACGGCGACTCACTGGCGCGCCTGGAGCCGCTGCAGATCGGCAGTATCCACCCGGGGCACACCGAGGACCGGGTGTTCGTGCCGCTGGACCGGGTGCCGCCGCTGCTGGTGCAGATGCTGCTGGCCACCGAGGATCGCGATTTCTACGAGCACCACGGGGTGTCACCACGGGGGCTGGCCCGCGCCATGGTGGCGAACGTTAAAGCCGGCGGCCTGGTGCAGGGCGGCAGCACCCTGACCCAGCAATTGGTGAAGAACTTCTGGCTGACGCAGGACCGCACCCTGGCCCGCAAGCTGGTGGAAATGCCGATGGCGGTGTTGCTAGAGCTGCATTACAGCAAAGAGCAGATTCTCGAGGCCTATCTCAACGAGGTGTACCTGGGCCAGGACGGCAAGCGCGCCATCCACGGCATGGGGCTGGGCGCGCAGTTTTATTTCGGGCGGCCTTTGGAAGAACTGGAGCCCCACCAGCTGGCCACCCTGGTCGCCTTGTTGAAGGGCCCCAGCTACTACGACCCGCGTCGTAACCCCGAACGCTCCCTGGCACGTCGTAATACCGTGCTAAAAGTAGCTCGGGAAGAGGGCGCGTTAAGCGACCAGGAATACCGGCGTTTCCGCGAACGGGACCTCGAAGTGGTACCGCGCGGCGCGTCGCCTTTGTACGCCTTCCCGGCGTTCATTGATCTGGTGCGCCGCCAGTTGGCCCGCGATTATCCGGCGGACGTGCTGGGCGAGGAGGGGCTGCGGATTCACTCCACCCTCGACGTGCTTGCCCAGCTGGCCTCCGAGAAGGCGCTCAGTGAGCATCTCAACAGCCTCGACGCCTCCGGCGACGCGCTCAACGGCGCCGTGGTGGTGGTGGCCCCGGCCCAGGGTGACGTGCTGGCGCTGGTCGGCAGTCGCGAATCCCGCGCCCAGGGGTTCAACCGGGCCCTGGACGCCACCCGACCGATGGGCTCGCTGGTCAAGCCGGTGGTGATGCTGACCGCGCTGCAGCAGCCCAAGCGCTACAGCCTGGCCACCCCGGTGGCGGACGAGCCGATCACCGTGCCGCTGACCACCGGCAAAAGCTGGACTCCGCAGAATTTCGACGGTGAATCCAAGGGCCCTATCCCCCTGGTCGATGCGTTGGCCTATTCACGCAACCAGGCCACGGTGCGCCTGGGGATGGATGTGGGCCCGGACGCGGTGGTCCGGACCCTGTCCCAGCTGGGCGTAAAAAAGACCATTCCGGCTTACCCCAGTATCCTGCTCGGCAGCATCGGCATGACGCCCTTCGAGGTGGCGATGCTGTATCAGCCGCTCGCCACTGGCGGCTTCGCCACGCCTTTGCGTTCGATTACCGACGTGCTGGATAAAGAAGGCGAGCCGCTGGCCCGCTACCCGGTGGATACGGAAGAGGTGATCGACTCCGGGCCGGCCTACCTGATTCAGTGGGGCATGCAGCAGGTGGTCGAGAAGGGCACCGCGCGTTCCGCCCGTTCGGTATTGCCCGCGGATCTGAAAGTGGCTGGTAAAACCGGTACCAGCGACGAGTACCGGGACGCCTGGTTCGCCGGCTTCTCCGGCAACCACCTTTCGGTGGTCTGGGTGGGCCGGGACAATAATGAGAACGCCCGGGTGACCGGGTCCTCCGGCGCTTTGCCGGTGTGGAGCCGGCTTATGGCCGGGCTGCCGCAGACCAGCCTGTCGCAGACGCCGCCGCCGGGTGTGGAAGAGGTGTGGATGGACCCGGCCGGGGAAAAAACCAGTGGCAAAGGCTGTTCCGGCGCGCGGGAATACCCGATGCTGGAGGTGTCTATCCCGGAGCAAAGCGACGGTTGCGGTAGCGCGACCCAGGTTAAGGAAGGAGTGGTGGAATGGTTCAAGGGCTGGTTCGACTAACGCTGCTGGCGGTGCTGTTGCTGTCCGGTTGCGCGGTGACGCCGCCGGCGGAGAAGGCGGAGCCGGTCACCGCGGACACCGAGCTGCAAGGGTCACCGGCGATGGCGCTGCTGAGCCGCGCCGAGCAGGCGCGGGCCCAGGGGCAGACCGGCGCGGCCAGCCGCTATCTGGAGCGGGCCCTGACCATGGCGCCCCATTCCTCGTGGTTGTACCGGGAGTTGGCGCTGTTGCGTTTGGAGGAAGGTGACGGCCATGCCGCCGAAGGCTTTGCTCAGCGCGCTTTGCGTCTGGCGCCGGACAATGACGTCTACCGTGCCGAGCTTTGGGAGCTGGTGGCCGCCGCCCGCGCCGAGCAGGGCGACCGTGGCGGCGCCGACGAGGCGCGCTCGCGGGCCCAAGCACTGCGCGAGCCGGACCGGGCATGACACCGGCGGTGAAAATGGCGGAGGACGCCGGCGTCGATTTCCGCCTGCATCGCTACCAGCACGACGCCACCGCCGAAAGCTATGGTCTGGAGGCCGCCCAGCTTCTGGATCTCGACCCGCGCCGGGTGTTCAAAACGCTGCTGGCGGTGGTCGACGATCAACCCCAGGTGGCAATGGTGCCGGTGCACCTCAGTCTGGATTTGAAGGCGCTGGCGAAAGCGGCCGGCGGCAAGAAAGCGCAGATGGCCGGCGCCGACCTGGCGCAACGGGTCACCGGCTATGTCCTTGGGGGCATCAGCCCACTGGGGCAGAAGCGCCGGTCGCCGCTGTGGCTGGATCAGAGTGCGCTGAGTTTCGATACCCTTTACATGAGTGCCGGACGGCGGGGTCTGGAAATCGAGATGGCGGCGGTGGATCTGTTGGCGCTGACCGCGGGCCAGTGTGCTGTTCTGGCTCGCTGACCCGGGCACACCCGATCCCGGCGCTTCTTGGAAGATTCATCGCCAGGGCTGCTACGAAGCTCGGTTTGTGGGAGCTTGCCTTGCAAGCGAAAGGCCGGCTTTGCCGGCCGGCAGGATTCCAGAGCCCTTGTTTGAGCTGCCGTTAGAGGGGGCTCTGGCATCCTGCCGGGAGCTTCGCTCCCTTTCGCGGGCCGGGCCCGCTCCCCAGGCTACTACCACGCTAGCCCGCTGAGCCCCATTACAGCGTGCTGAAGGCGTCGCGGGCGGCCTGGATGGTGGTGTCGATGTCGTCGTCGCTGTGGGTGATCGACACGAAGCCCGCTTCGAAAGCGCTCGGCGCCAGATAGACGCCGCGGTCCAGCATGGCGTGGAAGAAGCTGTTGAAGCGCGGCTGGTCGCAAGCCATGACCTCGTCGAAACGGCTGATGCGGGTCTGGTCGGTGAAGAACAGGCCGAACATGCCGCCGGCGCGGGTGGTGTGAAAGCCGATTCCGGCGCCCCGGGCGGCTTCGGACAGCCCTTCGGTGAGGCGTTTGGTTTTCGCCTCCAGCTCTTCGTAGAAGCCTTTCCGCCGCAGCTGTTTCAGCGTCGCCAGACCGGCCGCCATGGCCACCGGGTTACCGGACAGCGTGCCGGCCTGGTAGACCGGTCCCAGCGGCGACAGCTTCTCCATGATCTCTTTTTTGCCGCCCAGTGCGCCCACCGGCATGCCGCCGCCGATGATCTTGCCCAGGGTGGTGAGGTCCGGGGTAACGCCGTAGCGCGCCTGGGCGCCGCCCTGCGCCACCCGGAAGCCGGACATCACTTCGTCGAAGATCAGCACCGCGCCGTACTGGTCGCACTGCTCACGCAGTGCTTCCAGAAAGCCCTGGGTGGGCGGCACGCAGTTCATATTGCCGGCCACCGGCTCGACGATCACCGCGGCGATTTGATCGCCCTGCGCCTTGAACACTTCCGCCAGCCCACCGGCGTCGTTGAAATTGAGGGTCAGGGTGTCGTCGGTGACGGCCTTCGGCACGCCCGGTGAACTGGGCGTGCCCAGGGTGAGGGCGCCGGAGCCCGCTTTGACCAGCAGGCTGTCCACATGGCCGTGGTAGCAGCCCTCGAATTTGATCACCTTGTCGCGGCCGGTGTGGCCGCGTGCCAGACGCAGCGCGCTCATCACCGCTTCGGTGCCGGAGTTGACCATGCGCACCATGTCCATGGACGGCACCATCTCGCAGACCAGATCGGCCATGTCCACCTCGGCGGCAGTGGGGGCGCCGAAGCTAAGACCGTCGGCCACTGCCTTGAGCACCGCTTCGCGCACTTCCTGATTGTTGTGGCCGAGGATCATCGGCCCCCAGGAGCCGACGTAATCCACGTAGCGGTTGTCGTCCTCGTCGAACAGGTAGGGGCCTTCCGCATGGCGGAAGAACACCGGCGTGCCGCCCACGCCCTTAAAGGCGCGGACCGGTGAATTGACGCCGCCGGGGATGTGTTTCTGGGCGCGGCGAAACAGTTGTTCGGAATGCTTGCGACTCATTGGGACTCCTTGAAGGGGGGCGCCGGGAAGGCAGCGTGCAGCCGCCGGGCGGTGGCTTCCACGTCGGCGTCGTCGGCGTGGCCGAACAGGGCGTGGATAACGGCCACCAGGTCGGCGCCGGCCTCGATCAGTTGGCGGGCATTATGCGGATTCACTCCGCCGATCGCCACCAGCGGCAGGGTGAAGCGGCGCCGTGCTTCGCGCAGGGTGTCCAGCGACGCGGCGGGCGCGCCGGGCTTGGTGTGCGACTCGAAAAAGCGCCCCAGGGCCAGATAGTCGGCGCCTTCGTCGGCGGCTTGTTGCGCCAGATCAAGACGGCCATGGCAGGACACGCCGATCAGTTTGTCGTCGCCGAGCAGCATGCGCGCCCGGCTGACCGCGCCGTCGCTCTGGCCCAGGTGCACACCGTCCGCTTCCACTTCCGCCGCCAGGGCGGCGTCGTCGTTGACGATACAGCGCGCGCCGTGGTCCTTGCACAGCAGGGCCAGCCGCGCCGCCCGGTGCCGGCGGGTGGTGGCGTCGGCGGGTTTGTCGCGGTACTGGAGTACCGTGGCGCCGCCGCGCAGGGCCGCTTCAGCGGCGCTCAGTACCCGGTCGCCGGGGGTTAGTTCCGGGTCGGTGATCGCGTACAAACCCTGCAGGGGCTGGCTCATGGTGTCAGGCTCCGGTCTGGTACGAATTGGCCGCCGCCGGGTTGCCAGGCGTGCTGGAGCGAGCGGTGCAGCCACGCCTGGGCGTCGCTGACGGCGTCGTCCAGCGGCAAACCCCGGGCCAGTAGGCTGGCGATTGCCGAGGCCAGCGAGCAGCCGGAGCCGTGGTAGACCTCGGGCAGGCGCGGCCACTCCCACTGGCGATGACGGTGGCCCAGAAACAAATGGTTGGCGACCTGATCGGTGTCGTCGTGGGTGCCGGTCACCAGTACCGCGCGGCCGCAGCGTTGGGTGAGCGCGAAGCCGGCGTCGGCCACTCCGCTTTCGCCGCTCAACGTGCTGGCCTCGGGGAGGTTGGGCGTGAGCACGGTGGCCTGGGGGGCGACCCGGTCCATCAGTGCCTCGTTCAAGTCGCCTTGGGCGAGACTGCCGCCGGATTCGGCGGCGAGTACCGGGTCCAGGACCACGGGCACGCCGGGAAGGCGTGCGAGCAGGCGGGCAATCCAGTCCACCGTGGCCACCGAGCCGGTCATGCCGATCTTCACCGCCTGGAACTCGTAGTCGGCGAGCAGGGCGTCCGCTTGCTGTTCGAGCAGGTCCAGTGAGGTCAGCTGAAAGCTGCTGACCTTGCGGCTGTTTTGTACCGTCAGCGCGGTGATCAGCGTGCTGGCGAAGCCGCCGGTGCTCTGGATTGCCTCGATGTCGGCGTGGATGCCGGCGCCACCGGACGGGTCGTGGCCCGCGATGACAAGAATATTAGGTCTCATGGATACGCTCAAAACGGTTTCACCACCGCCAGGATAACAATCGCCACCAGCAGTAACACCGGCACTTCGTTAAAGATCCGATAGAATTTTTCGCTCTTGGTGTTGGCGTCGGCGGCGAATTTCTTCAGGTAGGCCAGGCAGACGTGGTGGTAGCCGATCAGCAGCACTACCAGGGTGATCTTGGCGTGCAGCCAGCCCTGGGTTTTGTAGTAGTCCCAGTTCAGCGCCAGCATCCAGATGCCCAGCACCAGAGTGGCGACCATGGACGGGTTCATGATGCCCCGGTAGAGCTTGCGCTCCATGATTTTGAAGCGGTCGCGGCTGATCTGATCCTCGGCCATGGCGTGGTACACGAACAGACGGGGCAGATAGAAGATCGCCGCGAACCAGCAGATCACGGCAATAAGGTGGAACGCTTTCAGCCATAGCATATGAGTGTTCTCCCGGTACGAAGGGGGTCGGGGGCGAACCGCGTTGGAGTGTCACCCGGTCGTCGCTGTATACTACAGCGCCTTGCTTGTATCGTCCCGCGCTGACAAGGCGGCGGGGCGCTGCCGGACCCTGTTCCGCCACTCCCGGTGCCAGCCGCTGACGCCGATTTGTTTGAAAAGAGGATGCCGTGACCAAGCCACCACGCGCCAGCCGCCTGCTGCGATACTACCTGTTTCGCACCCGGCGTCTGTCCCGTCGGCAGCTGGGCACGATCCAGGACTGGAAGATGCGCGTGGTGTTCTGGATCGGCGCGCTGATGGTCGGCCTGGTCACCGTGGGGTTCGCCTGGGTCGCGGAATGGTGCGCCGAGGCGTTCGCCGAGATGGAGCGGCAGTCGTCGCTCTTGCCGGTGCTGATCACGCCGTTGGGCATGCTGGCGACGGTTTTCCTGATGCGCCGCACCGGCGCGGAGTCCCAAGGCAGCGGCATCCCCCAGGTGCTGGTGGTGCTGAAGCAGCGCTACCACTGGCTGCGGCCCACCTTCCTGTCGTTTCGCGTTATTGTCATGAAGTTCGCGCTCACCTGCATGGGGTTGCTGTGCGGCGCCAGCATCGGTCGCGAGGGGCCCAGCGTTCACATGGGGGCCGCGATGATGTACTCGGTGGGCCAGGTCGGTCGCCTTCAACAGAAGTACGTGGACAATGCGTTGATCGTGGCCGGCGGTGCCGCCGGGGTGTCGGCCGCCTTCAATGCCCCACTGGCGGGTATCGTGTTCGCCATCGAGGAGTTGTCCGGTTCGTTCGAGCAGCGCACCAGCGGCACCTTGATTCTGGCTATTATCCTGTCCGGTGTGGTGGTGCTGGCGATCGCGGGGCACTACAGCTTTTTCGGCCACCCCCAGGGGGCGCTGGACATCACCCAGGACTGGCTCGCGATCGGCGTCACCGGTCTGGTGTGCGGGTTGCTGGGCGGGGCTTTCAGCCGTCTGCTGATTTCCGGTAGCCGTTTTCTGGCGCCCTACGGCCGCAAACATCCTTACCGGGTGGTGTTTCTTTGCGCGCTGGTGCTGGTGCTGCTGGGGCTGCTCACCGGAGGCATGACCTATGGCAGTGGCTATGAACAGGCGCGCCACCTGCTGAGTGGCGACGCCGACGGCGATTGGAGTTTCCCGCTGGCCAAGATGGCGGCCACCCTGGTGTCTTATTTTACCGGCATACCCGGCGGGCTGTTTTCACCCAGCCTGGCCGCCGGTGCCGGGGTCGGCAATGTGATTGGCGGGTTGTTTCCCGACTCTTCGGTGGTGGGCATTACCCTGGTGGCGATGGCGGCGTTCCTGGCCGGGGTGATCCAGCGGCCAATCACTTCCTTTGTGATCGTCATGGAGCTGACCGGCAACCGCCACGACATCCTGCTGCCTTTGATGGTCGGTGCTTTTCTGGCAGCGGCGGTGGCCAAGCTGATATGGCTGCGCCCGCTGTACGATTCCCTGGCGGAGCGGCTGCAGGAAGGCGAAGGGATGGCCCTCGACCGGGCCCGGGTGGTGAGCACCGAAGACGGGCCTCACGACGAACGCGGCCGGGGCGGCGCCGGTCAATGAAGTTGCCGCCCATGGCGGTGGTGCCTATCATGCGGTTCCTTTATTGGAAAGTAGTAACGGGAGTAATGGTATGACCCAGGTCGACGCGGCGAACCCTTTGAAAGTCGGCATTGTCGGCGGCACCGGCTACACCGGTGTGGAGCTGCTGCGCCTGCTGGTGCGGCACCCGCTGGTGCGCCTGCAAACCATTACCTCGCGTAGCGAGCAGGGGCTGAAGGTCAGTGAGCTGTACCCGTCCCTGCGCGGCTACACCGACCTGATGTTCGAGGAGCCCGACGTCGCCGCCCTGGCGGCGTGCGATGTGGTGTTCTTCGCCACGCCGCATAATGTCGCCATGCGGCTGGTGCCAGAACTGCTGGCCGCCGGCACCCGGGTGGTGGACCTGTCGGCGGATTTCCGGCTCCGCGATGCCACGGTCTGGAGCCAGTGGTACGGCGAGCCCCATGCTTGCCCGGAATTGCTGGAGAGGGCTGTCTACGGGCTGCCAGAGATGAACCGCGACCGCATCCGCGGCGCCCGGTTGGTGGCCTGCGCCGGTTGTTACCCCACCTCCGTCCAGCTTGGCTACCTGCCGTTGCTGGAGCGCGGCTGGGTGCGGCCTGAGCAACTGATTGCCAGTGCCGCCAGTGGCGCCAGCGGTGCCGGGCGCGGCGCCAAAGTGCCGATGTTGCTGGCGGAGGCGTCGGAGAGCTTTAAGGCTTACGGCGCCGGTGGGCACCGGCATCTGCCGGAAATCGAACAGGGGCTGGGTGACATCGCTGGCGGGCCGGTCTCGGTCACCTTCGTGCCGCATCTGGTGCCCATGGTGCGGGGCATTCACGCCAGCCTGTACGCCACCGTCAACGGCGACACCCCGGCGCTGGATCAGGTGCAGGCGGCCTTCGAGGCGCGCTACGCCGACGAGCCCTTCGTCGACGTGATGCCTCAGGGCAGCCACCCGGAAACCCGGTTCGTGAAAGGCTCGAACCATTGCCGTCTGGCGATCCATCGGCCCGGAAACGGCGACGTTCTGGTGGTGTTGTCGGTGATTGATAACCTGGTCAAAGGCGCGTCCGGCCAGGCGATCCAATGTATGAATATCATGTTCGGTCTGGAAGAAACGGCCGGCATCGATCACCCCGCGTTGTTGCCCTGATGGCGCCCGGCAGCCGCCCCAGAGCGGGCGTCGACGATGTGATTCTGGTGCCGGTGAGCCCGTCGCACCGCCGGCGCACCCGGGTGTTGCTGGCGGTGGCGGCGCTGGTGGCGGTGATCCTGGCGTTTCTGGCGGGCTCCTGGCTGGGGCAGAGTGGCGCCCTGGACAGCAACCTGAAGAACAGTGAGCTGCGCGCGGAATTGCGCGACGCCCGCCAGGAGTTGCGCACCGTCCGCCACGATCTGGCCCGTTACCGGGCCGAGGTGGAGGTGGCCGATCAGGCCCGCGAGCAATTGCGACAGGAAATACGCGGGCTGCGTGACCAGAGCGCGGAGCTGGAAGAAGCGGTGTCTTTCTATAAGAACGTGATGTCCCCGGGCGCTTCCGACGCGCCGATGCAGGTGCAGAAATTTGAAGTGACACCGGACAACGGGGAACGCCGGTTCCGTTACCGTTTGATACTGGTTCAATCCGGTGATAACCGGGGATACTTGTCGGGCACGGTGAGCTTCGCGCTTAACGGTTCCCGTGACGGCGAGCGGGTGACGTTGGACGGCGATGAGCTGTTGGGGGAAAACAGTGATTTGCGATTCCGTTTCCGGTACTTCCAGGAGCTTTCCGGTACGCTGACGGTGCCCGAGGGCACGCGGATCGAGGCTTTGGAAATGACCGCGACGGCCACCGCACCGCGCCGCGCGAAGGTGGTTCAGAGCCTTCCCTGGTGAGTTCCGCCGCTGGGTGGCACCGCCAAGGTGGCGTATCGAATAATCAAGCAGGAGAAGACAGGTGATTGGGCGAGATAAGAAGAGCACGGGTGGACAGCAAAATTTCCGCGATCACACCCTGATCGCTCCCAGTGCCCGCATCGTGGGCGATATTGAGTTCAGCGGGGGCTTGCACATTCAGGGCGAAGTGGATGGCAATATTACCGTTGGGGAAGACGGCGGCCAGTTGGTGATCGGCGAAAGCGGTGTGGTGCGCGGTGAAATCCGCGTGCCCAGGATCACCATCAACGGCCGGGTGGAAGGCGATGTCAACGCCACCGAGCATCTGGAACTGGCCAGCAAGGCGCAGGTAGAGGGTAATGTCTTCTACGTGATGATCGAGATGCTGATGGGGGCTCGGGTTAACGGCAAGCTGGTGCGCCTGGATGAAGAGCGCCGCAATCTTCCGGCGCCGGAGAAGCCCGGCGGGTGGGCAGCCACGGACGCCGCGGAGACGGACGCCCGGCCGGAGAATACTTGACTGTAATAGTCGGGTACTGGACTATGGCGATGTGATAACGGCATTGAGTGACATGAGCGAATCCGGACCCATAATCCTGACCGAACGGGCCGCCGCCAAGGTGCGCGAGCTCCGTGACGACGAAGGCAACCCCGAGCTGAAACTGCGGGTGTACATCACCGGTGGCGGCTGCGCGGGGTTCTCCTATGGCTTCACGTTTGATGAAGCGGTGAACGAGGACGATACGGCCGTGGCCCGTGAGGACGTGACCCTGCTGGTGGACGCCATGAGCATCCAGTATCTGGACGGCTCCCAGGTGGACTACGAGCAGGGCCTGATGGGCTCCCGGTTTATCGTCAACAACCCCAACGCGGCCACCACCTGCGGCTGCGGCTCGTCGTTCTCGGTGTAAGCCGGGTCGGCATTGTCATTTAACGGTCATTAAAGTATCAAAGTATTGTCTTGAGCAGCATGGAGGCTGTAGGCATGACGATACAGAGACCATCCATCCAAAGAATGACGGCCGCGGACACCCGCGCCATGTGCTGGTTGCTGGCTCAGCCCCGGGCCGCCAGCCGGGCCCGCATGGCCAGAGCGATCTCTCGGTTCGGTGACGGACCTTTCTACGCGGCGCTGGTCGCGGTGCTCTGGCTGGTCGACCCCACCGACGGTACCCGTTTCGCCCTGGCGGCGGCGGTGGCCTACGGTCTTGAAGTGCCGGCGTTCATGGTGCTCAAGAATCTGATCAAGCGCCCCAGGCCGGCGGATTCCGAGATGGCGTTGTGCGCCTTTATCAAGCCCGCGGGCCGTTTCAGCTTCCCTTCTGGTCACACCGCCGCGGCTTTCGTCATGGCGACGCTGCTGGGTATTTTCTATCCGGTGGTGGCGACGCTGGCGCTGGCGTTCGCGCTGTTGGTGGGGTTATCGCGGGTGCTGCTCGGCGTTCACTATCCATCGGACATTGCCGCCGGCGCCTTGCTCGGCAGCAGTTGCGCGATGATCGGCTCGCTTTTCGTGTAACGCCGTCCGGCCTCGGCCTCAGGGCAGGCTCAGATGGCCGAGCACCGCTGGCCGGCTGGCGCCGGTGACTTGCGGGGCGTTGCCCGGCACCCGTTCCCAGAATGCCCAGGCCAGCCAGGCGAAGGCGGCCGCTTCCACCCATTCCGGTGCGACCCCGGCCTCTTCGGTGCTGCCTGCCGGCAGCCCGCATGCCCGGGTGAGCCGCTTGAGGAGATCCCGGTTATGCACGCCGCCGCCACAGACCAGCAGGCGGTCGGCAGGGAATCCGTTGAGTGCCTGGGCGACCGTGCGGGCGGTCAGTTCCGCAAGGGTGGCCTGGACGTCTTGCGGTGCCATGGCGGCATCCAGATGTGGGGCGAGCCAGTCCTGATGGAAATACTCCCGGCCCGTGCTCTTGGGCGGCGGGCGATGGAAATAGGGGTCGCCAAGCAGGCTTTCGAGCAGTGCTGGGAGGACCTTTCCGGCCGCGGCCCAGTCGCCTTGCGGGTCATAAGCGCCGCCGCGATGCCGCTGGTGCCACTGATCCAGGAGGGTGTTGGCCGGGCCGGTGTCGAAACCGCCGATCAGGTTACCCTTATCCAGTAGAGAGACGTTGGCGATACCGCCCAGATTGAGGATCACCCTGCGCTCGCCCGGGTCGCCGAAGGCGTGTTCGTGGAAGCGCGGTGCCAGGGGCGCGCCTTGGCCGCCAAGCACCATATCCTTGTTGCGGAAATTGCTGATCACCGGCAGACCGGTTCTCACCGCCAAGGTATCCGGGCAGCCGAGTTGCAGGCTGAACCCGGCGTCGCCGGGGCGGTGCCGCACCGTCTGGCCGTGACAGCCGATGGCGGTGACAGCGCCTGCCGGCACCCCGGCTTCGTCAAGCAGTGCGGCAACGACATCCGCATAGTGTTCGCCGAGGCCCCGATGACAGGCGCCGGCCCGGTCGATCTCGTTGTCGCCCGGGCGGCATAAGCGTTTCAGGTCCGCGCGTAAGGTGGAGGGTAAATCGGCGCTGTAGTGGGCCAGCATTCGGGTGCCGGCCGGGTTGACGCTGGCCAGAACGGCGTCCACGCCGTCCAGGCTGGTGCCGGTCATCAGACCGACGAACAGCGATTCAGAAGACATTGCTGCTGGCCAGGGTGGCGGCCTCCGCGAACATCGTCATTTGCGCCGCCAGGCGGCTGCTCTGAACGCGGAACTGGGGTTTCTCGTTGCTGGCGATGCCGCTGGCCTTGGGTAGCGGTACCGTCTGCGGATTGCGGTGCACCCCGTCGATGCGGAACTCGTAGTGCAGATGAGGCCCGGTGGCCAGACCGGAGGCGCCGACATAGCCGATGGTCTGGCTTTGCTTCACCCGGCTGCCGACGCGAATGCCTTTGGCGAAGCCGCGCATATGGGCGTATAGCGTGGAATAGCGCTGGCCGTGCTTGAGAATCAACACGTTGCCATAACCGCCCTTGACGCCGGCGAAGATCACCTTGCCCTTGCCTGCGGCTTTGATCGGGGTGCCGCTGGGGGCGGCGTAGTCAATGCCGTTATGGGCGCGCACTCGGTTCAAGATCGGGTGCTTGCGACCGGTGCTGAAGCGCGAGCTGATGCGTGAGAACGCGACCGGGGTGCGGATGAACTCCTTGCGCATGGAGTTGCCGTTGCCGTCGAAGTAGGACACATCGCCGTCGCGGGTTTGATACCGGTAAGCGGTGAGGTGGCGGTCCTGATTCCAGAATTCCGCGGCGATGATTTCGCCCTCGCCGACTTTCTCACCGTCCAGGTAAAGCTCTTCGAAGAGCACCCGGAAGCGATCCCCGTTACGGATATCGAGCACAAAGTCGATGTCCCAACCGAAAATGTTGGCCAGCTGCATGGTCAGGTTGTCGCTCATGCCGGCGGCGTGGCCGGCCAGGAACAGGGAATTGTCGATGGTGGCCTCGGCAAAGCGAGTGCGGCGCTGATACTCGCGCACCACGTTTTCCACCCGCCAGTTGCCGTCTTCCAGGGTGGCTTCCACGGTCTCCACCCGGGACGGGCTGTAACGCAGCGACGTCAGCTCGCCGGCCTCATCCACGGAAATGTTGAGAGAGTCGCCGGGGCGGATGGTGGCCAGCTCGGCCAGTCGTTCGTCACCGGTGACCAGGCGATGCACCTGGGCCGCGCTGACGCCGCGTGCCTGCAGGAGCCCTGACAGGGTGTCGCCGGATTCCACCGTGAGTTCGATCCAGTGGCCGTCTTCCGACGCCGGCGGTGCCGCGGGGGCGATGGTGGTCGGCGGAATGCTTTCTTGGCGGGCCAGCTCCTGGCTGGCCGACGGTTTGGGCAAATCCAGGGCCTGCAGGCGCTCCGGTCGGGATTCTCCGGACTCCGGGGTCAGGGCGATCAGCCCCACGGTAATAACCAGCGCCCCAGACAGAATCAGATGGGTGCGGGGGAAACGGCGCGCGGCACGGCCGAGGGCGGATAATTTAATGCTCATGCTTTGATTACGCTCTGAGGTGCGCCGCCGAGGGCGTTCATTTAGTTGCAGCAAAGATACCCGCCTTCTACAACCGGCTTCAAGTGCTACAATGGCGCGCTTTTCAGGGTGAGATGTGGTCGGCGGGTTGGCGTTTAAGACCGGCGCCGTCGGGGCAAGTTCCTAAAACACGCTGGGTCCGCCGTTGCCGGGCCGTGAATGAGGTGATGATGATCAAGGTGGACGAACAGCTGGCGCTGCTGCGCCGTGGCGCGGATGAGATCATTCAGGAAGACGAATTGCGCGAGCGCATCGCCAGCGGACGCCCTTTGAGAGTCAAGGCGGGCTTTGACCCCACCGCCCCCGATCTGCACCTGGGGCACACCGTTTTGATCAATAAGTTGCGCCAGTTTCAGGAACTGGGCCACCACGTGATGTTCCTGATCGGCGATTTCACCGGCATGATCGGTGATCCCACCGGCAAGAGCGCCACCCGGCCGCCACTCACTCCGGAGGAGGTTGAGCGCAACGCCGAAACCTATAAAGAGCAGGTGTTCAAGATCCTCGATCCGGAAAAGACCGAGGTGGTGTTCAACTCCACCTGGATGAACCAGGTGGGCGCCGCCGGCATGATCAAACTGGCCAGCCAGTACACGGTGGCGCGCATGCTCGAGCGGGACGACTTCGACAAGCGCTATCGGGCCAACCAGTCGATCGCGGTGCATGAATTCCTCTATCCGCTGGTGCAGGGCTACGATTCGGTGGCCATGGAGGCCGACGTGGAGTTGGGCGGAACCGATCAGAAGTTCAATCTGCTGATGGGGCGCACGCTGCAGAAAGCCTATGGGCAGGCGCCGCAAATCTGCCTGACCATGCCGATTCTGGAGGGGCTGGACGGGGTCCAGAAGATGTCCAAATCCCTCAAGAACTATGTGGGCGTTAACGACGCCCCCGGGGAGATGTACCGCAAGCTGCTGTCTATCCCCGACGATATGACCTGGCGCTATTATGAATTGCTCAGCGGTCTGTCCAATGAGGCCTTGGAAGAGCGCAAGGTGGAAGCGCAGCGGCTGGGCAGCCCGCAGGAGGCCAAAAAAGCGTTCGCACTGGAGATGGTCACCCGCTTCCACGGTGAGGCGGCCGCCCAGGCGGCGCCGTCCTCGGCGGGCAACCTGACCTCGCTGGGGGCGATACCGGATAACGTGCCGGAGGTGGACGTGGTTCTGGAGGAGGGCGATGAGGTGCACGTGGTGCCGTTGCTTCGTCTTGCTGGTCTGGCCCAGAATGGTAAAGCTGCCAAGGACGTGTTCGGGCGCGGTGCGGTTTACGTCGACGGGCAACAGCTCACTGAAGAGCGCACCTTCGTCCGTGGCGAAAGCGCTGTGATCCAGGCGGGCAAGAAGAAGATCGCCCGGGTCACGATTCGCTAGAAAATGGGCTCAAGCAGCCTGCTAAAGCCTGGATTTGAATGAAAATTGGCCGACCGCGAAGAATTTCGAGGAATCCGCCAAAAAAGGTTTGACAGGAAAGGCCCGATCCGTAGAATGCGCATTCCTCGACGGGGCGACATCAACAACGCCGACCCCGCAGCTCTTTAACAATCAGGCAAGCAAACGTGTGGGACCTGTTTGGAGTAGGTATCTCAA
>JBELJS010000007.1:0-84607 GCA_042090255.1 Alcanivorax sp.
GCGGCCAGCGCATGGGGCTGTTCGCCGGCTCCGGCGTGGGTAAATCCGTGCTGTTGGGCATGATGGCCCGCTACACCCGCGCCGACGTCATCGTGGTGGGGCTGATCGGCGAGCGTGGCCGGGAAGTGAAGGATTTCATCGACAATATTCTCGGCGAGGAGGGCCGCCGCCGCTCGGTGGTGGTGGCCGCCCCGGCGGACACCTCACCGCTGCAACGCCTGCAGGGCGCGGCCTACGCCACCCGGGTGGCGGAACATTTCCGCGACGCCGGCCTCAGCGTACTGCTGATCATGGATTCCCTGACCCGCTACGCCATGGCGCAGCGGGAGATCGCCCTGGCGATCGGCGAGCCGCCAGCCACCAAGGGTTACCCGCCGTCGGTGTTCGCCAAATTACCCGGGTTGGTGGAACGGGCCGGCAACGGCGAAACCGGCGGCGGCTCGATCACCGCCTTCTACACGGTGCTCACCGAGGGCGACGACCAGCAGGACCCGATCGCCGATTCCGCCCGCGCCATCCTCGACGGCCACGTGGTGCTGTCACGCACCCTGGCGGAATCCGGCCACTACCCGGCCATCGACATCGAAGCCTCGATCAGCCGCGCCATGACCGCCATTGTCGATGGGGGGCAGCAGCGGCGCGCCCAACAATTCAAGCACCTGTTCTCGCGCTACCAGCGCAACCGCGACCTGATCAGCGTGGGCGCCTACAGCCCCGGCCACGACCCGTCGCTGGATCAGGCCGTGGAGTTGTACCCCTCGATTGAACACTTTTTGCAGCAGGGCATCGGCGAGCGCGCCGATGTCGATGATTCGCAACAGGCACTGGGTGCCTTGCTTGGAGGTGTGCCATGAACGCGTCCCACCCGCTGGATACATTAATCGAGCAAAGCCGCAAAGCCCGCGACCAGGCCGGTCGCAGCCTCGCCGATGACCGCCGTGGCCAAGTGCAAAGCGCCGCGCAACTGGACGCCCTGCGGCGCTACCGGCACGAGTACTGCCGGCGCCTGCAGGACGCCATGAGCCGGGGCATCGACGCCGCCACCCTGGCCAATTACCGACGATTTATTCGCTCCCTGGACGACGCCATCGACGCCGCCCTGCGCGCGCTGGATCAGCAACAGGAAAAAGTGGCCGCCAGCCAACAGCACTGGCAGCAACGCCAGCGGCAATTGTCGTCCTACGACACCCTGGCCACACGGCGCGCCGAGCAGGAGCGCCAACGGGAGCAACGCCGCGAACGGCGCGACAACGACGAATTGACCAACAACGCGATGGCCCGCCGCGCGCGCCGGGACTGACGGGAGGATAGCCCATGGATATCACCGCTTTGCTTAGCCAGAACCTCGCCAAGACCGGCACCACCGGGCAACCGACGGCGGCGGAAGGCGACGCCTTCGCCGGTTCCCTGCGCAGCGCGGCGGCCAAATTGCTGGCCGCCCCCGAGCCCAACGGCGCCGCCGACGAAACCACCCTGGCGCTGCTCGACGCCGGCGGCGACCGCTCGCTCAGCGGCGAAGCCAGCGACGCCCTGCGCCACGCTCTGGAAGCCCTGGCCGGCAGCCAGCTGAAAACCGGTGCCGGTGCCGATGCCGGAGCCAAAGAGAGTGACGCCCTGGCCGACCTGGACGCCTCGCTGGCGGACCTGGACGACCACGGCCTCAGCGGCGAGGCCACCGATAAGAGCAGCGCGCAGAGCGCCGCGCCAACCGGCGCCGATAATCCCATGGTCGGTGGTTTGGCCGTGGCCGCGCCGCTGACCGCGGCCGGCTCGACGAACGCAGCGCAGGACCTGCCGGTGATGCGCGCGCCGGACGCGCTCGCTCGGGTAGCGACCCAATCCGGCGGCCCTGCTGACGGCATCACCGCCAACACCCTGACCCCGGCACCGGCCACCACCGGCGAGGCCAAGCCCGCCCTGCCCGCCTGGGCGGCCGACGCCCAGGCGCTGAACGGCACCCTCGACCGGTCACGCCTGGACACGCGCCTGGGCGCTAACCAGGAAGGCGGCGCGCAAAACGCTGGCCTGCTGGGCGCCACCGGCGCGGCCACCGGCCAAACCGGAGCGGCCGGTGGCGCCGCCAGCCCCGCCACCGCGTTCACTTTGCAGGCGCCGGTGGCCACCGCCCCCTGGCAGCAGCAACTGGGCCAGCAGATGGTGGGCCTGGCGCAACGCGGCGACCAGCACATGGAGCTGCACCTTAACCCGCGTGAGCTGGGCCCGTTGTCGGTGAGCCTGAAACTCGACGACCAGGGCGCCCAGGCGCATTTCTTCTCCAGCCAGGCGACGGTGCGCGGCGCGGTGGAGCAGGCGATTCCGCAACTGCGCGAAGCACTTGCGGAACAAGGCATCGCCCTGGGCGAAGCGATGGTCGGCGAGCACCGCCAGGGGTTCGCCGGTAACGGCGATGGCCAGCCCGGCGAACGGGGCGCCACAGCGGGCGACGGCGGCCTGGCCGGTGAACCGCTCAGTGGCGGCGAGGAAAGCGTCCCCGTGAGCCGGGTGATCGGCGGCGAGGCCGGCGGCGTGGATCTGTACGCCTAAACGCCAAAGATAGGCCCTTTAGCAGGGCCTTTTCCGGCCATGCCGGCGGCCACGCCGACGGCATACTGCACTCTGAAACGGCAACCCTTATTCAGGATGGAAGGCACAACCCATGGCGGATTCCCCGAACCGGTCGAGCAAATTTGGATGGTTGATCGCCTTGATGGCGGTCCTGCTCGTGGCGCTGGTGGCCATCAATATGTACCTGTTGCTGTCCGATGACGGCGACAACGACAGTGAACAACCGGTGGAACAGGTGGAAGCACCGCGGCCGGTGATCTACGTCAAAATCGACCCCTTCACGGTCAATCTTCAGGGCGATCTCTGCGGCCAGCGCCTGCTGTACGTGGGCCTCTCGCTGCAGGTCGCCGACAGCGAGACCGAGCGCCACGTGCTCGAACATATGCCGCAGCTGCGCAGCCGGTTGCTGATGCTGCTGTCTGGCCAAAGCTCGCAAAGCGTGGCCACCCAGGACGGCAAGGAGCAGCTCAAGGCCAGCATCCTGGCGTTATTCCAAAAGCCGCACGGGGAAGAACAGCCCGAACTGCAAGTGGATGATGTGCTCTTCACCGAGTTCATCGTGCAATAAACCGGGTGGACGCCAATGGCACAAGACGATCTGCTTTCCCAGGAAGAAATCGATGCGCTGCTCAACGGGCCCGGCGGTGACGACGAGTCGCCGGCCAGCAAAGAGCCGCGCATGCGCCCCTATGACCCCGCGTCCCAGCACCGGGTTATTCGCGAGCGCCTGCACAGCCTGGACATCATCAACGAACGCTTCGCGCGCCATTTTCGGGTCAGCCTGTTCAACCTGATCCGGCGCAGCGCGGACATCACCGTGGACTCGGTGCGCTACCAAAGCTTCAAGGATTTCGCGCGCAATCTGCCGGTGCCGACCAACCTGAACTTGATCGCCATGAAGCCGCTGCGCGGCACCGGGCTGGTGGTATTCCCGCCCAGCCTGGTATTCATGGTGGTCGATAATCTGTTCGGCGGTGACGGCCGCTTCGTCACCAAGTCCGAGGGGCGCGAATTCACCAACACCGAGCAGCGCATTATCCAGCGCCTGCTCAAGCTCGCCATCGATGCCTACCAGGACGCCTGGAAATCGGTCTACTCCCTGGAAATCAGCTACCTGCGTTCCGAGATTCAGGCCAAGTTCGCCAACATCACCAACTCGCCCAACGAGATCATCGTCAACACCACCTTCCATCTGGAAGTGGGCAACCTGGCCAGCGATTTTCAGGTGTGCATGCCCTACTCGATGATCGAGCCGCTGCGCGAGCAGCTCAATAACCCGATCGCCGATGGCCGCGACGCCGGCGACCAGGCGTTCAGCCATCGCATGGCGGGGGAAATCCGACGTTCGGAGGTGGAGCTGGTGGCCGAATTCGTCAATCTGCCCAGCCGCATCTCCCAGGTAATGAGCCTCAAGCAAGGCGACGTGCTGCCCATCGAGCTGCCCGACACCGTCACCGCCCGGGTGGACGGCGTGCCGGTGCTGGAATGCGATTACGGCAGCCGCGACGAACAACGGGCGCTGCGCGTACAGCGCGTTATCGACCACGCCAACGCCCACGCGGCGGCGGCACCGAGGAAGCCGAGCAATGACTGATCCCAACAAACCCGATCAAAACGCCAGCGACGACGACTGGGAAAAGGCCATGGCCGAGCAACAAAGCGACGACCAGGGCGGCGACGACGCCGACCCCTGGGCGGACGCGCTCGCCGAACAGGAAGCTGCGGAAGGCGAGCCTGGCGCCGCGGCGGCCGGCCGCAACGCTGGCGACCAGGTGTTCAAGCCGTTCGACGCCGGCAGCGGCGGTGGCGGCGACGCCCGGGACCTGGAAATGATCATGGACATCCCGGTCAAGCTGAGCGTGGAACTGGGGCGCACCCGCATCACCATCAAGCAACTGCTGGAACTGGCGCAGGGCTCGGTGGTGGAGCTGGACGGCCTGGCCGGCGAGCCCATGGACATTCTGATCAACGGCTATTTGATCGCCCAGGGCGAAGTGGTGGTGGTGGAAGACAAATACGGCATCCGTATCACCGAGATCATCACACCGTCCGAACGGGTTCAGAAGCTCAACCGATGAGCAGCGCCGACGCCCCCACCAAGACCGGCATCGAAGCGGTGCAGGCCGGCGGCGACGCCATGCTGGGCATGGCCGCGTTCGGCAAGACCGCGCTGGTGCTACTCGCCATGGTGGGGCTTATCCTGCTGTGCGGCTGGCTGCTCAAGCGCTTCGGCCCGGGCCAGATGGCCGCCGGTCAGACCCTGAAACTGGTGGCCAGCCGCGCGGTGGGCGCCAAGGAACGGGTGGTGGTCCTGGAGCTGGAAGACACCTGGCTGGTGCTGGGCGTGGGCGGCGGCAAGGTCACCAAGCTGCACGAACGGCCAGCGCCGGAGCGCCCCCCGGAACCTGACCCCGCACCCACCGGCCAGGCCGTTAATCCGCAGGACGGCTTCGCAAGCCGTTTCGCCCAGGCGTTGAAAGCCAACCTGAGCGGCGGCCCGGGGAAACCACAATGAGCGCGCCCTGGTCGCCGGCCGGCACGCTGCGCCGCGCCCTGCCCTGGCTGGCGCTGGCGCTGATCTGCGCGCTGCCCGATCTGGCCTGGGGCCAGGCCACTATCCCCGGCATCACCAGCGAGCCCACCGCCGGCGGCGGCCAGCAATGGTCGATCAAGCTGCAGACCCTGCTGCTGCTCAGCAGCCTGGCGTTCTTACCGGCGGTGCTGCTGATGATGACGTGCTTCACCCGCATCATCATCGTGCTCAGCCTGCTGCGCACCGCCATGGGCACGCAGTCGGCGCCGCCCAACCAGGTGCTGCTGGGCCTAACACTGTTCCTCACCTTCTTCGTCATGTCGCCGGTGTTCAACAAGGTCTACGACCAGGCCTGGGTACCGCTGGAACAGGAGCAGATTGAATTTCCCGAGTTCGTGGAACGGGGCGCTCAGCCGTTCCGTGAATTCATGCTCGCCCAGACCCGCGAACCGGACATCGCCCTGTTCGCCCGGCTGGCCGAGGTGGGCCCCATGGCCGGCCCCGAGGATCTGCCGTTCCGGGTGCTGCTGCCGGCGTTCGTCACCAGCGAGCTGAAGACCGCGTTCCAGATTGGCTTCACCATTTTTATTCCGTTTCTGATCATTGATCTGGTGGTGGCCAGCGTGTTGATGGCCCTGGGCATGATGATGGTGCCGCCGGCGACCATCTCGCTGCCGTTCAAACTGATGCTGTTCGTGCTCGTCGACGGTTGGCAGCTCATCATTGGATCACTCGCCGAGAGCTTTTTCGTATGACCCCCGAAACAGTGATGAGCATCGCCTATCAAGCGATGATGGTTACGCTCTACCTGGGCGCGCCGCTGCTGCTCACCGCGCTGTTGATCGGTTTGCTGGTGAGCCTGTTCCAGGCCGCCACCCAGATCAACGAAATGACGCTGTCGTTTATCCCGAAAATTCTCGGCGTGTTCGCGGTGCTGATCGTGGCCGGCCCCTGGCTTCTTTCCCTGATTACCGATTTCACCCGCACCCTGTTCCAGAACATTCCGTTTCTGGTCTCCTGAGCGAACGCCATGGTCGATGTGTCCTTTGACCAACTGCACGCCTGGCTCACCGCCTTCCTGTGGCCGTTCATGCGGCTGACCGGTTTTTTCTTGGCGGCACCGCTGCTCGGGCACAGCGCCGTGCCCAACCGGGTCAAGATCGGCCTGGCCGCGCTGCTGTGCATCGTGCTGGCACCGGCCCTGCCGCCGCTGCCGGCGGCGCCGGTGTGGTCCTGGGCCGGGCTGGGCATCGTGGTGGAACAAACGTTGATCGGCGTCGCCATGGGGCTGGCGCTGCGGGTGATGTTCACCGTGGTGCAGGCGGCGGGGGAATTCATCGGCTTGCAGATGGGGCTGGCGTTCGCCACCTTCGTGAGCCCGGACGGCGCCAACACCATGATCCTGTCGCGGCTGTTCTACATGATCACGCTGCTGATGTTCCTGGCGGTAAACGGCCATTTGATCGTCATCGACACGCTCGCCACCAGCTTTCAAACTCTGCCGGTCGGCACCAGCGGCCTCAACCCCAACGGCTTTGAGATGCTGGTGCGCTACGGCGGTACGATTTTCGTGTCCGGCCTGTTGCTGGCGTTGCCGCTGGTGGCGTCACTGCTGATCGTCAACCTGTCGCTGGGCATTCTCAACCGGTCCGCGCCTCAGCTCACCGTGTTCTCGGTGGGCTTCCCCACCTCTCTTACCCTGGGGCTGTTCCTGTTGCTGGTGCTGATGACCGATTTCGGCCGCTTTCTGCAAGGCCTGTTCTCAGAAGGGCTGCAGTTCCTCAGCCAACTGGTCGAGGCGCTTGCGCCTCTCTCCTGACGGTGGTGGATCCGCACTTGTGCGAGCGGGCCTTGCCCGCGAAAGGGTGGCTTTCAGCCACCCGGCAGGATTCCAGAGACGCTGTTGGTGCCTTGTTAGAAAGACCTCGGGTATCCCGCCGGCAAGCTTCGCTTGCCTTTCGCGGGCAAGGCCCGCTCCCACAAGGCTCGCTCCCACAGCCCGCGCCTACAAATCTACATGCGGTCGAACAGCGACATGCCCTTGATGTCGACGAAGGCTTTCTGGGCCGCTTGCAGGCTGACCTGACGCAGGCTGTATTGGGACACCACCTCCGCGAAGTTGGCGGGGTCGCTCAGGTCGCCGATCAGATTGGAGTAGGTCTCGGTGTAGTTGAGCTGCCGGTTATTGGCGACGCCGTCGACCACATTCAGTTCGTTCAGGCGCGAGCCCACCGAGGCACGCACGGTCAGCACGTTGTCCAGGCTGTTATCAAACTCGCGCATGGCGGTGTTGATGGTGTTGGCACGGGCCGCCTTCTCGGCGTCGCTGACCGCGGGCTGATCAAGCACCGCCAACGCTTTCTCGAAGGTCTTGAACAAATCGGTATTCATGTTCTCCGCTTTGCCCATCTCCAGGCGGTCGCCGTCGGCGGGCTGCCCTTTGAGCGTGATCGACAGGCCGCCCACTTCCACGGACTGGCCGGCTTCATAGGCCTGCGCCGGGCCGCCGTCCACCGAGTAGGTGGTGGTGCCGCCGGTCACGTCGAATTCTATCTGAAAGCTGTTGCCGAAAGCCGGGTCGCTTTCATCAATGATCTGCGGCCCCTTGAACGTCAGACTGCCGCTGTTACCGGCGTCCGCTTGCGCCACGTAGCCGGCGCTGGAGTGCACGCTTTGAAAAATAGTCTGGCCGTTGTCGGACACCGGCATCAGCCGGGACGCATCGATGCGCTGCTCGCGGGTATTGGTGTCGCCTACATAGCTGACGCTGCCGTCGGCGGCGCGCACGAAAGGCTCGCTGGCGTCCTGGTAGCCGCCGAACAAATGGCGGCCATTGCCGTTGGTGGCGTTGGCCTGCCCGATCACCGTTTCATAAACGCCGCGCAGATCGCTGGCCACCGAGGCGCGATCCGCGTCACTCAGGGTGTCGCTGGCGGCCTGGATCATCAGCGTCTTGGCGCTGGCGATGGCGTCACTGACGCTGTTCAGCACGCTTTCCTCCTGGGAGAGGGCGTTGCGCGCGCTGACCCGTGAATCGGCGTACTGCTCGGTGACGGCCATGGACTGCGCCACCTGCACCGCGCGGGAGGCCGCCTGGGGATCGTCGGACGGGTTGACCACCTTGCGCCCGGTGGCGATCTGCTGGCCCACACGCATGAACTCGCCCTGCTGTTGATTCAGGGAATTCATGCTCTGCTCATACATGGTGACGGTGCTGATACGCATGGTCTTTTCCTGTTAACGCAGGCCGAGGATGGCGTCCATGATGGTGGAACCGGTCTGAATGACCTTGGCGTTGGCCTGATAAAACTGTTGATAACGAATCAGGTTAGCGGCTTCTTCGTCCAGATTGACGCCGGACTCGGACTGCTGCACCGCTTCCAGTTGTTCGGTAAGCCCCTGCTGCGCGCTCAGGTTGGCCTGGACGATGTTGGTACGGTTACCGACATCCCCGACAATCGCCGCGTAGGCGCCGCTCAGGGTGGCGCCGCCGCCGACCAGAAGACTGTCCTGCAAATCCTGCAGGGCCAGGGCGTTCTGGTTGTCGCCGCTGCCGCCGCCCTGGCTGGCGGCCAGCTTGGCCGGTTCACTGATGCGGTTTTCCAGCCCGCCGGCGGCCTGGCGCGTGGGCTGCAGCTGGAAGCGATCACCGTTGGCCAGAGTGCCCGCGTCGCCGATGGTCACCACCACGCCGCCGATATTGAGCTGGTCGCTGCCGTCCAGGGTGGCGGTGACCCGCGCACCGGTGTCACGCCGGGTGATCTCGAATTCACCGGCGGCGGCGTCGGTCACCACCAGGTCGTAGTCACTGCTGGTGAGCTGGTCGATATCGCCGAACGCGGCGTCGATGGTGGCGGCACCGGCGTTGTTTTCATTGGAAAAGGCACGGGGCGCGCCCACCGAGAACAGCGCCTCGCCGGGGTCACCGTTCAGGTCGAAACCGGCCTGGTGCTGCTCGTTAAAGGCGGTGGCCAGAGACACCGCCAGCTGACCGATCTGGTTCTGGGTCTTGTCCAGGGTCTCGGAACGGAACGTCAGCAGACCGCCCAGCGCCCCACCGGTAATCGCGCCTTCGTTAAGCTCCACCTGATTCCCCGCGGAATCGTTGTAACCCACCACCACGCGCGTGGGGTCCGCCGACGAGGACATTGCCTCCAGGGAGAAGCTGCGGGTGCCGGCGACAATCGGCTGGCCGTTGCCGATGGAGAGGTTGTAGGTACCGCTCTCCTGAATCGTTAACCGCACATCAATACGTTCGTTGAGCTCGGACACCAACTGATCGCGTTGATTCAAGAGGCCATTGGGCGCCTTGCCGGTCTTCGCCTTGGCCAGGGCAATCTCCCGGTTCAGGTTAGCGATCTGATCGGCGCTGTTGTTGATCTGGGTAATCTCGTCACGGATGTTGCCGTCGATACCGCTCTGCATATCGCGCAGATAGCCGTCGAAGGAACGGAACTGAGCACTGAGCGTATCCGCCGCGCCGATCACGCCCTGGCGGGCCGCCGGGTCGGACGGCGCGCTGGCCAGGTCTTCCAGTGACGAGAAGAAATCTTGCATCAGCGGCGCCAGACCCGCCTCCTGATCGGCAAGCAGATTATCGATCTGGCTGACCTGGGTCTGGTAGGCCTGCAGGCCGCTGCTTTTGCTGCCCGCCGCGTTGAGCTGGTCGGCCACGTAGTAATCGAACTGGCGCTGGATATCGTTGACCTTCACACCGCCGCTGGCGTTGCGCTCGCCGAGCAACGTCAGCTCGCGGTTGTAGCCGGGCGTGTAGACGTTGCTGATGTTGTTGCTGGTGGTGTTCAGGGCGTTCTGTGCGGCGTTCAAACCGCTGAGCCCGATGGAAAACATACTCATTGTTGTGTTCCCTTTAACCAATGCTTTTTATATCGGCCGCCGGCCCGCTTTCTTTAATCGCCATTAAGACACTGACCTTTGGAGCCGGGCCCTGTGGGAGCGGGCCTCGCCCGCGAAAGGCAAGCAAAGCTTGCCGGCGGGATACCAGAGACGCTTATCGAACATGCCTCTGGGATCCTGCCGGGGCTTCGCCCCTTTCGCGGGCGGGGCCCGCTCCTACAAAGTCCGCTGCCGCAAATCGGTCCGTACCGTCCAGCCCGCCGATCTGATCCATCAGGGTTACCAGTTTGTCGGCATAGGCTGGGTCGGTGGCGTAGCCGCCGCTCTGCAGCGCGCGGGCAGCCTGCTCGGCGTCCGCAGCCTGCAGCACCGGCGCGTAGCGCGGGTTCTCGCCGATCAGGCGACCATGGTCGGCGAACGCCTCGGCGTAGGAGTCATAGACGCGGAAGCTGTCCACCATCCGCGTGCGCCGGCCGTTGATGTATTCGTGGGTGACCACCTCGGTGGTGGGGCCGTCCCAGTTGGCGCCGGCCTTGATGCCGAACAGGTTGTGGCTGTTACCGCCGTCGGCGGTGGGAATCTCCCGGCGCCCCCAGCCGGTTTCCAGCGCCGCCTGGGCCAGGATCAACGGCGCCGGCATGCCGGTGCGGCGGGAGGCTTCACGGGCCGGTTCGGACAGCTGATGCACGAAGTCGGTGGGCGTCGCCGGGTTGGCCGCGCTCAACAATGGCGGGCGCGGCTGTTCGGCGCGCTGCACGGCGGCGGCGGGCTTGCCCGCGTCGCCGGTCACCGTCGATGTGGTGCTATTCGATGCGCCGGCCGCAGGGTCGCCTGCCGCAGGGTCGCCTGGCGCCGGGACGCCTGCCGCAGGGTCGCCTGCCGCAGAATCCACGCCGGGCAGGCGACGGGGTTCGCCGCGCGGAATGGCGTCCAGCGGCGAAGCGCCGGCGGCGGCCTGGGCGGCGTCGGGCGAAGCGCCCTTGCCGGAAAGCTGCGCCACCAACTGGTCCGCCAAACCCAGGCCGCGGCCGGCCATGTGCTGCGACATCTGCTGGTCGAACAGCGATTGGTAAAAACGCATCTGCGAGCTGTCGGTGAGTTCCGAGCGTGGCGAGGCGTCGCGCATGCTCTTGATCATGCGGTGCAGGAACAGCGCCTCGAATTGCTCGGCGGCGCTGCGCAGTTGTTTTTGCGGGTCGCGCGCGGCGCTGTGCTTGAGGCGGTCGAGCCCCTGCACGTCAAGCGCGAACTGGCCCTGTATCGAACGGTCCAGACCGGCCATCAGATGATCTCCAGTTCCGCGCGCAACGCGCCCGACGCTTTCAGCGCTTCGAGTATCGACATCAGCTCCTGGGGCGTGGCGCCCAGGGCGTTAAGAGCGTCCACCACCGCCATCAGGTCGGCACCTTCGACGAACTGCAGCGAGCCCGGTTGCTGCTGAATACTGATCTCGCTGTCCGGCACCACAGTGGTTTCGCCATCACCGAACGGCGCCGGTTGGCTGACACCGAACTCGGTGTCGATCACCACCGACAGGTTGCCGTGGGCCACCGCCGCCGGTTTCAGAGTGACGCGCCCGTTAAGCACCACCGAGCCGGTGCGGGCATTGATGATGACCTTGGCGGGGGCGTCGGTGGGCGTGACGTAAACGCGCTCCACCCGGGCCATGAAACTGACCCGCTCGTTGTCGTTTTCCGGGCCGCGCAACTGAATCGTGCGGGCGTTGCGCGCCGCCGCCACGGTGCTTCCGAATTCCTGATTGATGGCGCGCACGGCGCGCTCGGCGGTGCCGAAATCCGCGGTTTTCAGTTGCAGCTCCAACAGGCCGCCTTTGGCGCCCAGTTGCAACGGCACTTCCCGCTCCACCACGGCGCCGCCGGCAATGCGGCCGCTGGCCTGCTGATTGATCTGCACACTGCTGCCGCCGGCCTCGGCGCCGGCACCGCCGATCAGCAGGTTGCCCTGGGCCAGGGCGTAGGTGGCGCCGTCGGCGCCTTTGAGCGGGGTCATCAGCAGGGTGCCGCCGCGCAGGCTGCGGGCGTTACCGATCGAGGACACCACCACGTCGATGCGCTGCCCGGGGGCCGAGAACGGCGGCAGGTCGGCGGTAACCATCACACCGGCGACGTTGCGCAACTGCATGTTGGTGCCCGGCGGTATCGCGATACCCAGCTGCGAAAACATATTGGTCAGGCTTTGCGTGGTGAATGGCGTCTGCATGGTCTGGTCGCCGGAACCGTCCAGCCCCACCACCAGGCCGTAACCCACCAGCACGTTATCGCGCACACCGGAAAAGTCCGCCAACTCACGCAGGGATTCCGCCCGCGCGGGCAAGCTCAGTACGCTCAGCAACAGACTCAGCGATAGTGTCAGCGCGACCAGACGCAACCGTGTCATGACCGTCACTCCCCTGCTCAAAACGGCGAAATGTTGAGGAAGAAGCGCTGTAGCCAGCCCATGTGCTGCGCCTCGTTGATGTACCCGTCACCCACATATTCGATGCGCGCGTCCGCCACCTGGGTGGAGGGCACGGTGTTGGTGTCGGAGATTTCCAGCGGATCCACCACCCCGGAAAAGCGAATGAATTCGGTGCCCTGGTTAATCAGGATCTGCTTCTCACCACGCACTCGCAGATTGCCGTTGGTGAGCACTTCCAACACCGTCACGGTGATGGTGCCGGTGAAGGTGTTCTCCGCCTGGGAACCGCCGCCGCCTTCGAAGTCGTTCTCGCCGGTGAGGTCGAAGCCGTAGTCGCTGAGATCCTCCAGCCCTTTGGGCACGGCGGCGGGGGTAAAGGAAGCGGAACCGCTGCGGTCCGCGTTACTCTGCGAGCTTTTGCTGGCGCTGACCTGTTCGTTGACCATCACCGTCAGGACGTCGCCCACCGCACGCGGGCGGCGATCCTCGAACAGCGGTTTTTGCCCGCGCCCGGCCTGATAGATGGAACCGTTGGACAGTGCCGGCGGCGGCTGCGGGATTTCCACGGTTTCCTGTTCGCCGACCACGGAAGGCTGCGGCAGTTGCGCGCAGCCGCCCAACGACAACAACGCTGCCAGCAACCCGGCACGGAACCGTTTAGGTGTCACGGTTGTTTTCACCTGGATCTCCCGCATTACCGTCAGAGCTGCGCCAGACGAGACAGCATTTCGTCGGAGGTCTTCACCGCCTTGCTGTTGATTTCGTAGGCACGCTGGGTCTGGATCATGTTGACCATTTCTTCCACCACATTGACGTTGGAGGTCTCCACATAGGACTGGTAGAGACCGCCAGCGCCGTTCATTCCCGGCATGCTTTCGGTGCGCATGCCGGAGGCGGTGGTTTCCAGGTAGAGGTTCTCGCCGATGCTTTCCAGGCCGGCGGGATTAACAAAAGTGGACACGGTCAGCTGGCCGACCTCCACGCTCTGGGTGGAACCGGGCTCGGTGACCGTCACCAGGCCGTCCTTGCCGATGCTCACCGACAATGCGTTTTCCGGAATCATTACCGCCGGCTCCAGCGGGTAGCCACTGGATGTGACCATCTGGCCGTTCTGGTCGAGCTGGAAGCTGCCGTCGCGGGTAAAGGCCACGTTGCCGTCGGGCATGCGCACCTGGAAGAAGCCCTTGCCGTTAATCGCCAGATCGCGCGAGTTGCCGGTGTTTTCCAGGCCACCCTGGCTGTGCAGCCGTTCGGTGGCCACCGGGCGCACGCCGCTGCCCACTTGCATGCCCGAAGGCAGCGTGTTCTGCACGTCGTTGGCGCCGCCGGGCTGGCGCAGGTTCTGATACAGCAGGTCTTCGAACACCGCGCGGGATTTTTTGAAGCCGTTGGTGCTGACGTTGGCCAGGTTGTTGGATATCACATCCATCTTGACCTGCTGGGATTCCAGACCGGTCTTGGCCGTCCACAAGGATTTAATCATTTCGTTCCCCTCCGCCTGTCGAACAGGCTTACTGAATCGACAACAAACTGTCGGCGCGTTGCGCGTTCTGGTCGGCGGTGTCGATCACTTTCATCTGCATTTCGTAGCGGCGACCGTTGTCGATCATCGCCACCATGGATTCCACCGGGCTAACGTTGCTGCCTTCCAACGCGCCAGCCACCAGCCGGGCGTTCTCGTCCATGCCCAGGGCGCCGGCGGCGGCCCGGAACAGGCCGTCCTCGCCGCGCTGCAGGCCGGCCTCATCGCCGTTAACCAGCTTGAGGCGGCCGATCTGCACCAGGGCATCCGGGTCTTCGCCGGCGCCGATGGCACTCAAGGTGCCGTCGGCGCCCATGGAAAGCTTGGCGCCCAGCGGCACGATGATCGGCCCGCCTTCGCCGATCACCGGACGACCGGCACTGTTCAATACGCCGTCGCCGTCCACCTGCAGGTCGCCGCGCCGGGTGTAGGCTTCCTCGCCGTTGGTGGCTTGCACCGCCAACCAGGCGTCGCCCTGCATGGCCACGTCCAGATCACGTCCGGTGGCGTTCATCGGCCCGGCGCTGAAGTCGGCGCCCGGCGTGGACGCCATTACCGAGGTGCGGGTGGCCAGGGCGCCGTCGCCCTGAACGGGCACCGCGCGCAACGCCTGCATTTGCCCGCGGAAGCCGGCGGTGGAGGCGTTGGCCAGGTTGTTACTGACCACCGATTGCTGGTCCATGCTCTGGCGCGCGCCACTCATGGCGGTGTAAAGAATGCGATCCATCCGGGCTCTCCTGTAACGCGATTAGCGCAGGTTCACGGCGCTCTGCAGCACTTCGTCCTGGACCTTGATGGTCTGGGTGTTGGCCTGGTAGTTGCGCTGGGCAACGATCAAGTCCACCAGCTCGCTGGTCAGGTCCACGTTGGAGGTTTCCACGGTGCCCGCTTCCAGGCTGCCGAATTGACCGGCGCCGGCGAGGCCCAGCAGCGGCTGTCCGGAGGCGCCGGTTTCGGTCCAGGCGTTGTCGCCATCCGGTTTTAGACCTTCCGGGTTACGGAAATTGGCCAAGGCGATGGTGCCCAGCACCTGCGACTGTTCGTTGGAATAATTACCGACGATGTTGCCGACGTCATCGAAGGCGATGCCCACCAAAGAGCCGGCGGCGTAGCCGTTCTGGGTCAGTGAATCCAACGCGAAGTCGTTGCCGAACTGGGTGGTGCCTTCGAAATCAATAGCGAAGCTCATCGGGTCGGCGCCGCCACCGGGGGTGAAGGCGTAGTCGGGGAACGTGCTGGCCGCTTCGTTCAAGGTGCCGTTGTTATTGAACGCCAGCTCGCCGACGTTGGTGGCGTCCGCGTTGCCGTTCAGGGAGACCCGCACTTCCCACTGATTCTCACCGGTCTTGGTGAAATAGGTGGTCATGGTGTGCTGCACGCCCAGCGAATCGTAGGCGGTGCCGGTGTTGGCGTACGAATAAGAGCCGCCGTCGGTGGCGTCAAACGGCGTGGCGCCACGGTCGATCTCATCCACGGTGGCGTCCAGATTGAACGAGGCACGCACCTGGTCCGTGGCGGTGGCCGCCATGGCGCCGGCGGGCACCTGCAGCACTTCGGGTTGGCCGCCGGTGCCGACGCCGGCGGGGAAGCCGGTGAGGCGCGCACCCTGAGCGTTCTCAAGGTAGCCGTCGGCGGTCAGCGTAAGCTGGCCGTTGCGGGAGTACACGGTCTGGTCGCCCTGGGTGAAACGGAAAAAGCCGCTGCCGTTGATGCCCAGATCCAGGTTGCGCCCGGTGGCTTCCAGGGTGCCGTTGGAGAAATCCTGCAGCACCGTGGAGACACGCACGCCCTGCCCGACCTGCGCGCCGGCATAGACGTCGGCGAACTGGGCGCCGGACCCTTTGAACCCCACGGTCTGGGAGTTAGCGATGTTGTTGCCGACCACGTCGAGATTGGTGGCGGCGGCGTTAAGACCACTGAGTGCCTGTGAAAAACCCATCTTCGTGCTCCTAGAAGTTATTCTTTACGAAATCGTGTTTAAAGAATCTGGCGGATATCGCCGAGACTGACCTGTTCGGAAACGCCGCCCAGATCCAGCAACGGCGCGCCGTTGTCATCCAGGCTCACGCCGCTGACCAGGGCGTAGTTCAGGTTCACCACGTCCACCGCCTCGCCGTCGGCGCTGGCCTCAACGGACACGCTGTAGGAGCCCTTGGGCGCGGCTTCACCGTTGTCCATTTCACCGTCCCAGGTGAAAGACTCGCTGCCCGCGTCCATGGCGAACGGCTCGAAACGGCGCACCACTTCGCCGCTGGCGTTGCGCACCGTGATCTGTACCTGATCGGCGGCCCGGCCCAGTTCCACGCCGAACGGCGTGGTGGTGCCGTCCTCACCCACCAGCACCCGGTTACCCGGCACCAGCACGCCGCTGCCAATCAACCCGGCGGCCTGCATCGCCTGGCCGGCGTCGAGCTGGCCGGTGATGCCTTCCAGCGTGGTGTTGAGTTCGGAGATGCCGCTGACGGTATTGATCTGCGCCAACTGCGAGGTCATCTCGGCGTTTTCCATCGGGTTCATCGGGTCCTGGTTCTGAAGCTGCGTGACCAACAGCGTCATGAAGCTGTCCTGCAGATCCGCGCCATTGGATTTGCTGGCCGCGGCGGCGGCCTGGGCAGCGGCACCGCCATTAACCGAATTGAGCACGTTGGAGCCAATCGTCGACATCAGTTTTCTCCCAGCGTCAGGGTCTTCATCATCAATTGCTTGCTGGTGTTCAGGACTTCCACGTTGGCTTGATAGGAGCGTGACGCGGAGATCATGTTGACCATTTCATTGACCGGTTCCACGTTGGGCATGGTGACGTAGCCCTGGTCATCGGCGAGCGGATGATCGGGGCGGAACTCACGGCGCATGGGCGACGGGTCCTCGATCACTTCGCGCACCGCCACGCCGCCCACGCCGGTGCCGTTCTGATCGCGCGCCTCGAACATCACCTGCTTGGCCCGGTAGGCCTCGCCGCCGGGTCCAGCGACGCTGTCGGCGTTGGCCATGTTGCTGGCCGTGACGTTCATGCGTTGCGCCTGGGCGGTCATCGCGGAACCGGAAATTTCAAAAATCGAAAACATGGACATGGCTAACGTTCCTATTCAGGCTGCATGGCGGATTTGAGACCCTGGATGCGGCCATTGAGCATGGTCAGCGCCGCCTGGTAACGCACCGAGTTGTCGGCGAAGCGGGTGCGCTCGACATCCATGTTGACGGTGTTACCGTCCAGGCTGGGTTGGTCCGGCACCCGGTAGAGCAGGTCGCCGACCGGCGCCGAACCGGAGCCACCGGCGATGTGTCCGGCGGCGGTGGTGGAGAGCGCCAAACCACCGTCGGCGGGCCGGCCACTGTCCATGGCACGGGACAATTCGCTGGCGAAATCGAAATCCCGCGCCTTGAAGTTGGGGGTGTCCGCGTTGGCGATGTTGTTGGCCAGAACCTGCTGGCGCTGGTGACGCAGGTTGAGTGCTTCCTGGTCGAACTGCAGCGCGGCGGCCAGTCGGTCAATCATGCCGAAGCTCCAATGGCTTGTAGGTCAGAGTGGAGACTAATACCGGCGCGGTCAGGTCAAAGGCACAAACAAGCCACCATTTTGATTCCAATTCGTTTATTCACCAGGCGGCCAGTTACCTAGAATAAGGACCTGACTGGAAAACCCGTTACCCCGAGGCGCGCTATGCCAGGCCCCCTGCTTCATCACATCTTGCGGTTAACCCTGTCGCTGGCGGTGTTCGCCATGGCGCCCGCCATCGCCGGTGCCGGCCAACCGGC
The DNA here is from genome assembly GCA_042090255.1 of Alcanivorax sp. Taxonomy (GTDB): domain Bacteria; phylum Pseudomonadota; class Gammaproteobacteria; order Pseudomonadales; family Alcanivoracaceae; genus Alloalcanivorax. Next base: position 17,652 of record JBELJS010000007.1, read on the forward strand.
GGCGGACACGGTCGATGCCCCGGCGGTGAGCGCGGTGCGTGCGTTTTTGCTTGAGCGCGCCAGCGGGCTGGGCGACAGCGTCGCCGTGGAGGTTCGGAGACCCGGCGCTCAGCTGCCGCCGTGCGTGGCCCCGGAAGTGTTCATGCCGGGCCGGGGCCAGAAACCCTGGGGACGGGTCTCCGTAGGCGTGCGCTGTGGCGGACAGACCCGCCGCGTGCGCTATATGCAGGCTCGGGTTACCGTCACCGGGCAATACTGGGTGAGCGCCGGGCAACTGCCAGCGGGCACCCCGATCCGCGCTGGCATGCTGCGCGCCGAACAGGGCGATCTGAGCCGCCTGCCTGCCAACACCGTGTTGGATCGCGAGCAAATCCTGGGTCAGGAAGCCGCCCGGCCACTGCGCGCCGGCACCGTGATTCAAAGCCATCAACTGAGTGAGCCGGCACTGGTGGAGCGCCGCCAGGCGGTGACCCTGGTGGCCGGCGGCGACGGGTTCCGCATCAGCCGCGAGGGACACGCCCTGGACGAAGGGGCTCTGGGCGGCCAGGTGCGGGTGCGCCTTTCCAATCGGGAAGTGGTGACGGCGCAGGTCACCGGCCCGGGTCGCGCCCGGGTGATAAATTATTAAAGGTATTCCCGGCGCTGCCGATAACCGGGATGAACGCGTGACGGAGGGCTTCCCTTGAAAATCGACAATATTTCCCCCCTGACCCAGCCGGGCTCGGTGAATCAGGGCAAAGGCGGCGACAAGATTGCCACCGAGGCGCCCAAGCAAAGCAGCGCCGCGAGTGCCGGCGAGGTGGCCCATCTGCGCCAGCCCACCGCCGACAGCGGCCAGGACATCGACACCGCCCGTGTCGACGACATTCGCCAGGCGATCTCCGAAGGGCGTCTGGAGATCCGCGCCGACAAGATTGCCGATGGCCTGCTGGCCAGCGTGCGCGACCTGTTGGACACGGATTCGCAATGAGCCTGGCGGAGCATCTGGAGCGCCACCGGGCACGCCTGGACACCTTGATCGGCCTGCTCGACGAAGAGCGGCGGTTGCTCCGTGACGGCGCCGTCGACGGTGAGGGCCTGGCCCGGGTGGCGCAGGCCAAACAGGCGCAGTTCCAGGCCCTGGAGCGCTTCGAAACCCAGCGCCGCCAGGTGCAGCAGCGGCTCGGCTACCCGGACAGCCGCGCCGGCGATGCACGGGCAGCGGCCGACGCCGGTTGCGCCGCGCTCTGGGAGGCCATCCGTGAACGGGGCGATCAGGCCGCGCGGCTGAACCGCACCAACGGCGTGCTGATCGGCATTCGTCTGGAACACAACCAGCGGATGCTGAACTTTATCGAAGAAACCGCCGGCAAGGGCCTGTACGGGCCCGACGGCCAAGCTCGTGCCGCCGGCGGACAGGTGAGTAGCCGCGCCTGAAACGTTTGCAAAGGGGGAGGCGCCAAGAGTGACCAGAGCACGGGACGCCATTGAGGCGGAAGACAAGCTCGACGTGATACTGGCCTGCCGGCCGGTGTACACCCGCAACCAGGACGTGGCCGCGTTCCAGTTGCTGTTGCATGGCGAGAACCCCGCCGAGGGGGCGTCGCTGTCCGACATCGAAGCCACCAACACCGTGATCCTGGCCACTTATACCCATGTCTTCCAAGGCGGTAAGACGCGCTCGGTGCCGAGTTTTCTGAAGGTCACCGACGAAGTGCTGATGGCGCCGGAACTGCCCGACCTGCCGAAAAAACAGTACATCCTGGAAATTCCACAGCACCTGATGCTCACCGCCGAGTTGGTGGACCGCCTCAAGGCGCTGGCGCGCCGCGGCTACCGGCTGGCGATGGCAGGCTACGACCCCGATGATGACGAGCTGGACGTGCTGCTGGATATCGTCCACATCGTCAAAATCGACATTCGCGGCAGTGACGCCGACAGCCTGCGGCGGATTTCACAGAAGCTGCGCGCCCATGGCGTCGAGCTGCTCGCCGACCAGATCGCCGACCGCGCCCAGTTCCAGCGCTGCCTGGAGTTGGGTTTCGATTATTACCAGGGTGATTTTCTGAGCACCCCGTCGCCGGTAAAAGGCAAAAAAATCGCCGGCAACAAGTTGCTGCTGCTGCAACTGCTCACCGAGCTGCACAGCCCGGACGCGTCACCGGCCCGGCTGGAAGAAATCGCCATCAAGGACGCCGGCCTCACCTACCGGCTGCTTAAAACGGTGAATTCCGCCGCCATGGGCCTGCGCCGGGAAGTCAATTCCCTGTCCGACGCCATCGCCCTGCTCGGCCTGGAGGAAATCAAACGCTGGGCCAACCTGTTTCTTATCGACGGCGAGATGGACAAACCGGAAGCGCTGACCCGGGGCATGCTGATACGCGGACGCATGTGTGAAGTATTGGCGGAACTGCGTAGCCAGGAAGGCGGCGAGCACAGCGCCTCGGTGAACCATTTTATTGTCGGCCTGCTGTCCCAGCTGGACGCCCTGATGGACATCGCCATGCCCGAGCTGATGGAACAGGTGCCGCTCAGCCAGGAGGTGAAAAGCGCGCTGCTGGAACGCCGCGGCTACCTGGGCACCGTGCTCGATGAGGTGGAAGCCTACGAAGCCGGGCGTTTCGACGACCTCTCATTGCTCCGCGAACGGGCCTACTACGAAGTCGCCTACCGCCACAGCACCGCCTGGGCCCGTCAGGTTCAGCAGGCCATGGGGTATCAGGACTAAGCGTTTCGGTCGTGGTAGAGTTTCTCGCACGGAATGCGATCAACACACCGACAATCAAAACAAGGATGATCCCATGCGAGCGCTTTACCTGGCCCCCGCCCTGTTGCTTATCGCCCTGTTGGCGGCCTGCAGCGACGCCCCCGACGACGACGTGATCCGCGGCGCCCTCAATCAGGAACTCAAGCAGGCCCATCTCAATGAGCTGTTCCAGGTCACCGACGTGGACGTCGCCGGCCGTTACCCGGAAGACGACGACCACGTCGCCCTGGACGTGCGCTACACCATGCAAGCGCAACGGGATCTGTCCGAGTACAGCAAGGCGGTGAAGCGCGACGAGGAACGGGACGCCATGGACCGCTTCGCCATGGTCATGGCCCTGGCGGCGGTACGGGTGGAATTCGGTAATTTCGGGGAAGGCGACCACTTTGAGCAAGAGCGCCGGCTAATGCTGGAACGCACCGAGGAAGGCTGGCGCGTCCAACAACCCGATTCCTGAATTTGTACGAGCGGGCCCAGCCCGCGAAAGGCAAGCTCCGCTTGCCGGCGGGATTCCAGAGACGCCGATGGTGCTGTCGTTAGAGAAGGCTCTGGTATCCTGCCGGTCGCTGCGCGACCTTTCGCGGGCTGGGCCCGCTCCCACAAGGCCCGCTCCCACAAGAGCCCGCTCCACACCTCTTTTATTTGTGCCCGAGCAACTCCAACATCATCAGCACCGCGTCCTCGCGACCGGTGCCGGCCCGGTAGTAGCCCTTGCGACGGCCGTTCTCGACAAAACCCAGGCGCCGGTAGAGGCTCTGGGCGCCATCGTTGCCGGCACGCACCTCCAGGTACATCACCGACATGGACGCCACGCGTGCCTCGTCGAGTTCGTCCGCCAGCATCCATAGCGCCAGCCCTCGACGCTGGCGCGTCGGGTCCACCGCCACGTTAAGCAAATGCCTCTCATCGAGGACGCTGGAAAGAATCATGAAACCCACCGGCTCGCCGTCCACGGCGGCCACCCGGCAACGGTACGCCCCGTGCAGACAGTCGCGGAAATTGCCTTCGCTCCAGGGGGTGGGCTGGCTGGCGGTTTCAATCGCCAGCACCGCCGGCAGATCGGCGCTGGTCATGGCCCGCATGCGGGCCCCCTCCGGCCCCACCGTCATCCACGCGACCCGGCGAAGCCGTGCGTTACCATCGCCTGCCAGCTGCGCTTCTTGGCCACCGCCGGCCGGTCGAGCATTTCCTGCAGGCTGTCCACCGCCAGCGCCGGCATCTCGCCCAGTTTCACGGTCTCGAAGCGTTCGCCGCCCAGCACCGCCCTGGCCAGGGACTCATCCACGCAGAGCAGCGCCCGGCGACCGCCGTGCCGGCGGCTCAAGCCGGCGAAGAAAGCGGTGAGCGCCTGGGCGGCCTCGCCGGCGCTCATGGGCTGCTTAGTGAGCGGACAATAGAAGCGGCGCGGGCGCTCCGGGGCGGCGCCGAACACCGCCAGCAAGGAGGCGGCCAGGGCGCCGGTGTAGCGGCCCAGCTCCGGCGCCTGGGGGTCTTCCTGCTGGAACACCACCCAGATGTCACCGGCCAGGTGCGCCTCCAGGGTGAAGGTCAGGCCCGCCGCGTTCGCCGCCGGGGCGGGGGCCCGGGCCGGCGTCTCGGCGACGCTGTCGCGGGGCGCCGGCGCCCGGCTTACCGGTGCCTCGACAGGGGTATCGACCGCGGCGGTCTCCCTGGCGGGCTGCTCGGCGTCGCCCACACCCGGCGCGGTGCGCACCGGCGTGGCTTCCACCGGCGCCGCCGCCAGGCTTTCCCCGGCGTCGGTTTCGACCGCCCAATCCAGCGGCTCGGACGGCGCCGCGCCGGGCAGCGTCGTGCGCGCCACCCAGGGTGTCAAACCCAGGGCGCGGAGATAACTCTGACGCTGCGCTTCATTCATGGTGTGGTTCCTGTGCGGCCGGCCCGACAGCTTAGCAAATGTCCGAGCGCCGTCCGAGGGTTGTGCGCCGGCGGCAAGCGGCCAGCAGCATCGCCGCCGCCAACAACGCGCCGCTGAGTGCACCGTACAGATGGGCATTAACGTACACGCGGCCGTTGATCCAGGCGCGCAGATACTCCACGTCATAGCCGGGCAATTGCTCCCACACCAGCCGGCCCGCCACCACCGCCAGCACCAGGGTGTGCAGCACCGGATTGCCGCGCCAGCCGATCACCAGGCACAGCACCAGCAGCCCCTGCAGCAGCCCCGACAGCCCCACGTACCAGCCCAGGTCCCGGTCGAGCACGAAGAACACCGCCCCCACCAGCGGCGCGCTCACCGCGAACCACAGCCAGAACCGCCGCCGGTCCAGCAGGTCACGGAAGAAAAACAGAATCAGCGCCAGGCCGCCCAGATTGAGCGCCGCGTGCCAGAGATTCAGGTGCACCAGATGGGCGGTGACCAGGCGCCAGACTTCACCGCCGGCGACGGCGGCCCGGTCGTAGCGCAGCCACGGGTTCACCCATTGGTGCGCCAGGGCCAGTACCAGCACCAGGGCGATGAACGCCAGCGCGTGGGGAAGCAATTTTCGGTCGCGGGTTTGCATCAGTGCAGGATAAGTTAACTCCGGGGCCAGGTCTCGCCTTGTGGGAGCTTGCCTGCAAGCGAAAGGTCGGCAACGCCGACCGGCAAAGGTTGCCCCGCAGGATACCAGAGACGCTGTTTGTGCTGCCGTTAGAGAAGTCTCTGGCATCCTGCCGGGAGCTTCGCTCCCTTTCGCGGGCTGGGCCCGCTCGCACAAGGCCGGCCCCAACAAGCTTGGTCCGCTCTCGCACAAAAAAGCCCCGGCGGGAGAACCCGCCGGGGCTTTTTAGAAGGGTCGTGGGACCGGCTGATTTACATCATGCCGCCCATGCCACCCATACCGCCCATGCCGCCCATATCCGGGGCGCCACCGCCGCCTTCTTCAGGCTTGTCGGCGATCATGGCTTCGGTGGTGATCATCAGGCCGGCCACGGAAGCGGCTGCCTGCAGGGCGGACCGGGTCACTTTGGCCGGGTCCAGGATGCCCATCTCGATCATGTCACCGTACTCACCGGTGGCGGCGTTGTAACCGTAGTTACCTTTGCCGTTGCGCACTTCCTGTACCACCACGGACGGCTCACCGCCGGCGTTGTAGACGATCTGGCGCAGCGGCGCTTCCAGGGCGCGGATGATCAGCGCGATACCGGCGGTCTGATCGTCGTTGTCGCCTTTCAGCTTGCCGATGCTGGTCAGGGCACGCACCAGGGCGACACCGCCGCCGGGCACCACGCCTTCTTCCACCGCCGCACGGGTGGCGTGCAGGGCGTCGTCGACGCGGGCTTTCTTCTCTTTCATCTCCATTTCGGTGGCGGCGCCGATCTTGATCACGGCCACACCGCCGGCCAGCTTGGCCACGCGTTCCTGGAGCTTCTCTTTGTCGTAGTCGGAGGAGGAGTTCTCGATTTCCTTGCGGATCTGCTCCACGCGGGAATCGATGTCCGCCTGCACACCCTTGCCGCCGACCACGGTGGTGTTTTCCTTGTCGATGTTGACCTTCTTGGCGGAACCCAGATCTTCCAGGGCTACGTTTTCCAGGCTCAAACCGACTTCTTCGGAAATCACGGTGCCACCGGTGAGGATCGCCAGATCCTGCAGCATCGCTTTGCGGCGATCACCGAAACCGGGCGCTTTCACGGCGGCGCACTTGATGATGCCGCGCATGTTGTTGACCACCAGGGTGGCCAGCGCTTCGCCTTCGATGTCCTCGGCGATGATCATCAGCGGCTTGCCTGCCTTGGCCACGTTTTCGAGAACCGGCAGCAGCTCGCGGATGTTGGAGATCTTCTTATCCACCAGCAGGATGTAGGGGTCTTCCAGCTCCACCTGCATCTTTTCCTGGTTGTTGATGAAGTACGGGCTCAGGTAACCGCGGTCGAACTGCATGCCTTCCACGACTTCCAGCTCGTTGACCAGGGACTGGCCTTCTTCCACGGTGATCACGCCTTCCTGGCCGACTTTCTCCATGGCCTGGGCGATGATCTCACCCACGGACTTGTCGGAGTTGGCGGAGATGGTGCCCACCTGCTCGATGCTCTTGGTGGTGTCACACGGGGTGGACAGCTTCTTGATCTCTTCGACGATGGCGTCGGTGGCCTTGTCGATGCCACGCTTGAGGTCCATCGGGTTCATGCCGGCGGTCACTGATTTCAGACCTTCAGTGACGATCGCCTGGGCCAGCACGGTGGCGGTGGTGGTGCCGTCGCCGGCTTCGTCGTTGGACTTGGAGGCCACTTCCTTGACCATCTGCGCGCCCATGTTCTCGAACTTGTCTTCCAGCTCGATGTCCTTGGCCACGGTCACGCCGTCCTTGGTGATCAAGGGCGCGCCGAAGGACTTGTCCAGCACTACGTTACGGCCTTTCGGGCCCAGGGTTACTTTTACCGCGTCGGCCAGAATGTTGACGCCACGCAGCATACGCTGCCGGCCTTCGTCGCGGAAAATCACTTCTTTAGACATTATCGCTACCTCTGCAAAATACTCGATTAACCTTCGATGACGGCAAGAATCTCGGCTTCGCTCATGATCAGAAGCTCTTCACCGTCGACTTTCACGGTGTTGCCGGAGTACTGACCGAAAATCACTTTGTCGCCGGTTTTCACGTCCAGGGGGCGCACGTCGCCGTTTTCCTGGATCTTGCCGTTGCCGGCGGCGATCACTTCGCCACGGGACGGCTTCTCGGCGGCGGAACCGGGCAGCACGATGCCGCCGGCGGTTTTGGTCTCTTCCTCCTCGCGGCGCACCAGCACGCGATCATGCAAAGGACGAATTTTCATGGTCTCCATTCTCCAAGTTGGCTCTGAGGTCACCGGGGCCTGGGCCCCGCAAACCGGAATTAGCACTCTCACGAGTCGAGTGCTAATCATAGTTGCCGCTTCACGGCAGTCAATAGGTGGGCGATGAAATCTATCTCATCACCGTGCCCCGCGAGATGGGGGCGGCGCGCGCCGTTTCAAGCGGCGAGAGGCAAGGTCGGCCATTGTGGGAGCGAGCCTGCTCGCGAAAGGCCGGCAACGCCGGCCGGCGGGATACCAGAGGCGTTGTTGGTGCTGCCGTTAGGGATATCTCTGGGATCCTGCCGGCAAGCTTCGCTTGCCTTTCGCGGGCTGGGCCCGCTCTCACAGCCCGCACAGCTTGTGACCCCAGGCTAACTTTTGGTCATTGGCCCGCCGGGCGCCCCTGGGCATACTCCGGCTTTTGATCCGATCTGACGAGGAGCGACGCATGGATTTGAAAGACAAAGTAGTGGTAGTGACCGGCGCCGGCCGGGGCCTGGGGCGGGGCATCGCCGAAGCCCTGGCGAGCCGCGGCGCACGCATCGCCTGCGTGGATCTCAACGAGGACGACCTGCGCGACACCGTCGCCCGTTGCGAGCAGGCCGGCGGCGAAGCGAAAAGCTACCTGGCCAATGTCGCCCGGGAAGACGACGTCACCGCCTTGTTCGACGGCGTGGTCGCCGACTTCGGCGCCCTGCACGGTCTGGTCAACAACGCCGGCATTACCCGGGATGGCCTGTTGGTGAAATTCAAGGAAGGCGAGCTGCAATCGTCCATGAGCCTGCAGCAGTGGCAGGCGGTGATCGACGTGAACCTGACCGGGGTGTTCCTGTGCGGCCGCGAGGCGGCCCGTTGCATGCTGGAGAGCGGCGCCGAGGAAGGCGTGATCGTCAACATCTCGTCCATCGCCCGCCAGGGCAGCTTCGGGCAAACCAACTACGCCGCCGCCAAGGCCGGCGTGGTCGCCATGGCCGAGGTCTGGGCGCGGGAGCTGGCGCGCTACAACATCCGTACCGGCGTGGTCGCCCCCGGCACCATCAACACCGATATGATCGCCGCCATGAAGCCCGAGTCCCGCGACCGGCTGGTGAGCTCGGTGCCGCTGAAGCGGCTCGGCGAGCCGGAGCACATTGCCCGCTCGGTACAGTTCATCTTCGAGAACGACTACTTCACCGGCCGCGTCATCGAAACCGACGGCGGCCTTCGCTAGAAGCAAGCAGACCGTCCCTGCCGGGGCCGGGGCACTGTGGGAGCGAGCCTGCTCGCGAAAGGCCGGCAAAGCCGGCCGGCCGGATACCAAAGACGCCGGTGGTGCTGTCGTTAGCAGGGTCTCTAGGGTCCTGCCGGGAGCTCCGCTCCCTTTCGCGGGCAGGGCCCGCTCCCACAAGGCCCGCTCCCACAAAGCGCCGCTTGTAGCTTGCGACTTGAAGCCTGAAGCTATCTCAATGAACCAAGAATTTCGTGACGCGGTATATCAGATCGTCGGCGCCATCCCGGCGGGCCGGGTGGCCAGTTACGGGCAGGTGGCGCGGCAAGCGGGTTATCCCCGCCACGCTCGTTTTGTTGGGCGCTTGATGGGGCGGCTGCCGAAAGGCTCCGCCCTGCCCTGGCACCGGGTGATCCGCGGCGACGGCGTACTGCCGCTGGCCGGCACACCCAGCGGTGATATCCAGATTCAGCGGCTCAGCGATGAGGGCGTCACCGTGCTCGGCGCCCGCGTTCCCAAATCCTGTTTCTGGCAGCCCTGACCCAAGGTCAGGGCTTGTGGGAGCTTGCCTGCAAGCGAAAGGCCGGCAAAGCCGGTCGGCAGGATACCAGAGCCCTTTCTAACGGCAGTTCCAACAACGCCTCTGGTATCCCGCCGGGTGGCTAAAAGCCACCCTTTCGCGGGCTGGGCCCGCTCCCACAGCCCGCTCCCACAAGGCCTGCTCCCATAGAGGAGGCGGCTACCGCCCAGCGGTGTCGTCCCGCCGCCGCAACCACCAGATCGTCAGCAGGATCGCCGGCACGCCGAGCAGCGCGGCGTAGTTAAAGAACACCGTGTACCCGGAAGCCTCCACCACCTCGCCGGAAAAACCGCCGATGAATTTACCCGGCAGGGTCATCAGTGAGCTGAACAGCGCGTACTGGGTCGCACTGAAATTACGGTTGGTCAGGCTCGACATAAAGGCGATCAACGCCACATTGGCGAAGCCGCCGAACAGGTTGTCGGCGCTGATCACCGCCGCCAGCCAGGCCAGCGACACCCAGCGCACCTGCTCCGGATCCACCGGCACCTGCGTGACCGGCGAATAGGTGGCCATCACCGCGAACAGCAGGTTGGTCAGCGCCACGCCGATCGCGCCCACCAGCAGCGAGCGGCCCAACCCGTAGCGCAGCACCGCCAGCCCCCCCACGGCGGAGCCCAGCATGGTCATGAAAAAACCGAAAAACTTGGCCACCGTGGCGATTTCGTTCTTGGTGTAGCCGATGTCCAGATAGAACGGGTTGGCCATCACGCCCATGGTGATGTCGCTGATCCGGTAGATCGCCACCAGCGCCAGCAGGCCCAGGGCGATGCGACCATAGCGACCAAAGAAGTCCCGGAACGGGGCGATCAGGGCGGTTTCCAGCCACTGTTTCGGGTCACGCCCGAAGCTTTCCCGGGGCGGCGTGTTCGGCTCGCGGATAATCAGCGTGGTGACGATGCCCACGCCCATCAGCCAGGCCATGGCGTGGTAGGCGCCGTTCCAGGAATCGTAGCTGGCGATGTAAAACGCACCGGCGCCGGCCACCAACATGGCGGTGCGGTAGCCGAAGATATAGGTGGCGGCCATGGCGCCCTGGAAGGACTCGTCGGCGGAGTCAATCCGGTAGGCGTCGATGCAGATGTCCTGGGTGGCGGAGCAGAACGCCACCAGCAGCGCCAACTGGGCGAACCGCTCCAAATGCCCCACCGGCTCCACCAGGGCCATCGCCGCCAGCGACAAGGCGATGCCCACCTGGGCCAGCAGCAGCCAGCCGCGCCGCTGACCCAACAACCGGTTCAGCAGCGGTAGCTTGAGCCGATCCACCACCGGCGCCCAGAACACCTTGATCGAGAACATAATGCCCACCCAGCTGAAATAGCCGATGGCGGCGCGGTCCACATCGGCGTCCGCCAGCCAGGCGGACAGGGTGGAGAACACCAGCAGGTAAGGCAGCCCGGCGGAAAACCCCAAAAACAGCATCACCACCACCCGGGGGTGACTGTAAAGCTGCCAGGCGGTGCGCAACGTATCGCTCAGGGGGGGCATCGCTTTCCCGTTTCGGTTCAGTCTCGAAAAGGAGACATAGTCGGGGTTTGCACCAAGCAGCACAACATGCGCTGGCACCATTTAACAAAAGCACTATTCGGGGAAAGCACAAAAAAACATGGCGCCGCGCCAATGAGATTGTGGCCGGCGGTTGGCACGCCTAGCATAGCGCCATGACCGATCCCGCCTCCCCCGACCACGCCGAACCCTGGTACCTGCTGGGCGCCGGCAACATGGGCCTGCTCGCCGCCCACTACCTGCGGCGCGCCGGCTTCACCGTTATCGCCCTGCGCCGCGACGCCACGCCGACCCTGGAACGCACCCTGATACTTCCGAGCGGCGAAGCCGTACTGCTGCATCTGGACTGCCAACCCATTGTGCGAGCGGGCCTTGCCCGCGAAAGGGAGCGAAGCTCCCGGCAGGATCCCAGAGACTTTTCTAACGACAGCACCAACAACGCCTCTGGTATCCCGCCGGCCGGCTCTGCCGGCCTTTCGCGGGCAGGGCCCGCTCCTACAACAACTACCACAATCCGGCGGCTGGTGGTGGCCTGCAAGGCGCCGTTTTCCGCGTCGGCGCTGGCGGGCGTGCCGCTGGCGGCGGACGCCACCGTGCTGCGGCTGCAGAACGGCCTGGGCAGCCTGGACGGGCTGCTGCCCGACGGGGCGCGCATGATTGAGGTGGTCAGCGCCTCGGCGGTGAAGCGTGACGGCGACGCCCACCGGGTGGTTGCCGAGAACGATACCTGGATGGGTGACTGTGTTGCGGCAGGCGGACCTGCGGCAGGCGATCCTGCGGCGGGCGGACCTGCGACAGGCGCCGCCGGGCCGCCGCCCTGGTTCGCCGCCCTCGCCGGTCACTGGCCCAAGCTGCACTGGCCGGACGATTTCCGCCACCGTCAGTGGCGCAAGCTGATCGGCAACGCGGTGATCAACCCGCTCACCGGCCTGCACGACGTGGCCAACGGCCGCGTCTTCCAGGACCCGGCGCTGGCCAGTGAGGCCGAACAACTGGCCCGCGAAGCCGACCGGGTTTTCACCGCCCTCGACCCCACTTGGCCCGGCGATTCGCTCGCCGGGGTGCGCGCGCTGGCCGAGGCCACCGCCGGCAACACCTCCTCGATGCGCGCCGACATGCAAGCCGGCGCCCTCACCGAGATCGACGCCATCAACGGCTGGCTGCTGCGCCAGGCCGATGTCCTCGGCATAGACTTGCCCACCCACCGCCGCATCGTCGCGGCGGTCCAAGCCCGCCATCCAGAACTCTGACTTTCTACGAAGCCATCTTTGTGCGAGCGGGCAGGGCCCGCTCCCACAAGCCCGCCCCCACAAATCCCGCGAAAGTTGTGCCGGAACCGGCGTTGCTCTATGTTTGCCAGCGCTTCAGGTGTACGGGAAGCCGGTGAAAGGCCGGCGCTGCCCCCGCAACGGTATGAGGTAGTCGTTACCTCGACGCCACCAGGCTTGGCCTGGGAAGGCGGTAACGACGTTAGCCCTTGAGCCCGGAGACCGGCCTGTCGCCACTGGCGCGCCCTCGCCCGACCCCGGTCGGAACGGGGCGCACCCCATGTACGGAGGGTGCATCGGGAGGACAATACTATGCATACCCACCCCCTTATAAAGCTGGCATTGGCCACGGCTTGCCTGTACGCGCCTGTTACCCAGGCCGCGCAGTCCGACAACGACACGACCGACAACACGCTTGCCCCGGTGGAAGTCACCGGCTCGCGCACCGCCAGCGTGGCGCGGGAACTGCCCACCGGCACGCTGATCCTGGACCGGGACACCATCGCAGCGATGCCCGCCAATAACCTGGCGGACGTGCTCGACACCCTGGGCGGCGTCCAGGTGCGCCGCAATTTCGGCATCAACGGCGCCCGCGCCACCATCGATATGCAGGGCTTCGGCGCCAGCGCCACCTCCAATACCCTGGTGCTGCTCAATGGCCGCCGCTACAGCAACGTGGACCTGTCCGGCCCGGACATTGCCTCGATCCCGCTGGCGGCGATCGAGCGCATCGAGGTGCTGCCCGGCGCCGGCGCCGCGCTGTACGGCAACGGCGTGGTCGGCGGCGCGGTCAACATCGTCACCCGCGAGCGCTACGACAACCGGGCCGGCGTGGAAGTCACCGGCGGCAGCTTCAGCACCAGTGGCGGCAGCCTGTGGGCCACCGGCCACCAGCGGGGCGAAAACCCCGACAACCACACCAGCGCCGCCGCCTCGGTGCAGGCGCTGCACAGCGACGGCTACCGGCAAAACAACGACCTGCAGCAGCGCAACGCCTTCGCCGATCTGCGCACCCGCCGCGACGACCTGACCTTCTACCTGACCGCCACCGGCGAGCGCCAGAACCTGGACCTGCCCGGCGGCCGCACCGTGAACCTGGCCACCGGCGAGAACCTGTTCGAGGACGATCCGGACGGCGCCAACACCCCCTATAACTGGGCCGACCAGGACACCGTCACGGTGATGCCGGGCATGAACGTGCGCATCGGCGACCACAGCCGTTTGCATCTGGATGTCTCCGGCCGCCGCAAGGAACAGAGCTATTTCTTTTTTGACCCGGCCTTCCCCACCTACGGCGAAACCGACGTGGACAGCTACAGCGTCAACCCGCGTTTCACCAGCCAGTTCCAGGCCGCCGGCCTGACCCATAACACCACCCTGGGTTGGGACCTGTACGACTACCGCCTGGAAAACCGCAGCGCCGGCGAGCAATCGCAGATCGGCGACCCCACCAGCACCAAGGATGTCGACCAGCGGCAAACCGCCTGGTACTTCCACGACGTGATGACCCTGGACCGCTGGTCGTTCACCCTGGGCGCGCGCCGCCTGGACGTGGACACCGACACGGAAACCACCGGCTTCGGCGCCGGCCAGGGCCAGGACAGCCAGGACGCGGAAATGTACGAGGGCGGCGTGCGCTACCACTTCGACGGCGGCGTGGATGTGTTCGCCGGCGCCCAGCGCAGCGTGCGCATCGTCAACGCCGACGAAATCACCTCGGACGACGAGCTGCTGGAGCCGCAAACCGGCGAGCAGTACACCCTGGGCGCCAGCTGGCAAAAAGGCATCCAGACCTCGACGCTGACCGCCTGGCAGGGGCGCTTCGAGAACGAAATCGTCTACAACCCCTACGCCGGCGCCTTCGGGGCCAACGTCAACCTGGAAGACCGCACCCGCCGCCGCGGCGTGAGCCTGAACAGCCGCTGGCGGCTGGACCGCGACCTCACCCTGGTGCTCAACGGCACCCTGCAACGGGCCGAGTTCGACGAAGGCGAATGGGAAGGCAACGACGTGCCGCTGGTCTCTCGCCAGCTGTTCTACGCCCAGGCCAACTGGCAGGCGCTGTCCTGGCTGGAGCTGTCCCTGGCGCACCGCTACGTGGGCAAGCGCCACTTCGACAACGACCAGCCCAACAACTTCCAGCAGCTCGACAGCTACCGAATGACCGACCTGGAAGCCACCGCCCGTTACCAAAACGCCTACTTGCGCGTGGGGGCCTATAACCTGGAGGATGAACTGGCGGCGGACTACGGCGTCAAAGCCACCAGCAACCTCAGTTATAACGCCTACCCCCTGCCGGAACGGCACTACCGGGTAAGCCTGGGAATGGAATTCTGACCATGAGCGACAGCAAGGACGACAAGACCCGCATCAACCGGGTGATCACCCGCAGCGGCGACGACGGCCGCACCGGCCTGGCCGACGGCAGCCGCGTCGCCAAGGATCACCCGCGCATCCAGGCCCTGGGCGCGCTGGACGAGCTGAACAGCGGCCTGGGCGTGCTCCGCGCCCGGGCCCTGGACGCCGACCTGGACGCACTGCTGGAACGTATCCAGCATCTGCTGTTCGACCTGGGCGGCGAACTGGCGGTGCCCGGCACCGTCACTCTCACCGACACCGACCTGGTGGAGGTGGAATCCCAGGCCGACACGCTCAACGCGGAACTGGCACCGCTCAAGGAATTCGTGCTGCCCGGCGGCCACCCGGACGCCGCCTGGTGCCACCACTGCCGCACGGTGGCCCGGCGCGCCGAACGGGACCTGATCGCGGTCGGCGACGACGACCAGGTCAACCCGGTCAGCCGCGCGGTGCTCAACCGCGTCGGCGACCTGCTGTTCGTGATGGCCCGCGCCATCAACCTGCGCACCGACACCCAAGAACCCCAATGGGTGCAACGTCGGGACCGTTAACCTGGCCTTCTTGTGCGGGCCTTATGGGAGCGGGCCTGCCCGCGAAAGGGTGGCGCTAGCCACCCGGCGGGATACCAGAGACCTTGTTACTGTTCCGCTTTCAAACCTCTCTGGAATCCTGCGGGGCAACCTTTGCCGGCAAGCTTTGCTTGCCTTTCGCGGGCTGGGCCCGCTCCCACAAGAGGCCCGCTCGCACAGCCCAGCCCGCGATTTTGAAAGAATGTGCAAGGCGCTGGGTCGCGCGACCGCCAGAGCTTAGACTGTCGGTTCCGTTATTCTGGCGAGGTCCGCCGGCCGACCATGGGCATCCGCAACAAGCTTTTCCTTACCTTTCTCGGCACCTTCGTGGTGCTGATCGTGGCCGCCAGCGGTTTCTATTTCTTCGCGTTCGAGCAGAGCCTGCGCCAGTACATCGACGAGCGGCAACAGGCCCAGGTGGAACGCCTGGCCGACCATCTCGGGGTGCTGTACGCGCAGCGGGGCAGCTGGGATTTCCTACTTAGCGACCCGCGGGTGTTGGGCCGGTTGTACTGGCTGGCCGGCGACCGCAACGCCGACACCGAGCCGGGCAAACGCGACCGCCGCGACGCCCCCCGACATCTGAGCCTGCTGGCACCGGACCAGCGCCCCTTGCTCGGCCCACCGCCGCCGCAACGGTTCAGCCGTTTGGTGCCGATCCGCACCGACAACAGCCTGGTGGGCTGGCTGGCCTACCCCGACCAGGAGGCGATCCGCGACAAGCTTGACCGGCGTTTCCAAGAGCGCCAGCTCAATTTCGCCGGCTGGATGGCCCTGGTGGGGCTGGGCCTGTCGCTGCTGGTGTCCTGGCTGCTGGCGCGCCATCTGGTGGCGCCGGTGACGGCGCTCAGCGCCCACACCCGCACGCTGCGCGAGGGCGACTACCAAACCCGTCTGGGCAGCCGGCGCCGCGATGAGCTGGGTGAGTTGATCCGCCATGTGGACAGCCTGGGCGAGCGCCTGGACCAGGGCCAAAAAGCGCGCCAGCGCTGGTTCTCCGACATCGCCCATGAGCTTCGCACGCCGCTGTCGGTGCTGCAGGGCGAGCTGGAAGCGGTGGTCGACGGCGTGCGGCCGCTCAACCACGAGACCATCGCGTCGCTGGAATCCGAGGTGCGCCAGCTCACCCATCTGGTCAGCGACCTGCACGACCTGGCTCTGGCCGACGCCGGCAATCTGCGTTATCACTTCACCGCGCTGGACCTGGACGCCCTGTGCGAGGACGCCGTGGATGCGGTGCGCCCGGCGCTCGGGCGCCGGCGTATACGGCTACGCACCGATCTGAGCCCGGCGCGGGTCAACGGCGACCCGGTGCGCCTGCGCCAGCTACTGGACAACCTGCTGCAGAACAGCCTCAAGTACACCGACGAAGACGGCGAGGTACAGCTCACCCTGGCCAGCGACGGCGGCGATTGGTGCCTGACCCTGAACGACAGCGCCCCTGGCGTGCCCGATGACGCCCTGCCAAAACTGTTCGATCACCTCTACCGGGTGGAGAGCTCGCGCAACCGCCAGACCGGCGGCGCCGGCCTGGGGCTGGCCATCGCCCGGCGCATCGTGGAGGCGCATGGCGGCACCATGACAGCGGACCATAGCCCCCTGGGCGGTCTCAGAATCACAGTGCGCCTGCCATTGTAGGAGCGGGCCATGCCCGCGAAAGGGAGCGAAGCTCCCGGCAGGATTCCAGAGCCACTGTTGGTGACACCGTTGAGAGGGCTCTGGAATCCTGCGGGGCAACCTTTGCCGGGTGGCTATAAGCCACCCTTTCGCGGGCGGGGCCCGCTCCCACAAGTCCCACTCCCACAAGGTGGGCTTCCACAGCGAATGAAAGGAACGGAGGGAGCATGGTGAAAATTCTGATCGTCGAGGATGAGCCGCGGCTGGCCCGATTGCTGGCGGACTATCTGCGCCACAGCCATTTTGAGCCGGAGCAAACCGCCAGCGCCGCCGACGCCGAACAGCGTGTGCGCGACGGTGATTTCGACGCCGTGCTGCTGGACCTGATGCTGCCCGACGGCGACGGCATGGAAGTGTGCAAAGCGATCCGTCGCTTCTCCCAAGTACCGATTCTGATGATCACCGCCCGAGTCGAAGAGGTGGACCGCCTGCTGGGCCTGGAGATCGGCGCCGACGACTACATTTGCAAACCGTTCAGCCCGCGGGAAGTCGTCGCACGGGTGAAAGCGGTGCTGCGCCGCGCCGGCAACGCCGCCCAGCCCATCGCCGAAGGGGGCCTGGCGCTTGACCGGCACCGCTTCGAGGCGGTGCACGACGGCGCCCGGGTGGCGCTTACCGCGATTGAGTTCGAGCTGCTGGCTGCGCTGTCCCGCCAGGCCGGGCGCATCTGGACCCGTGACCAACTGATGGATGTGATCTATTCCGACCACCGGGTGGTGTCCGATCGCACTATCGACAGCCACATTCGTAAACTGCGGCGAAAACTCAGCGAAGGCCTGACCGGTGACCACGACTGGATAGGCAGCGTCTACGGCGTCGGCTACCGATTGCAAAATCCTGATGAAGAGGCTTGAAACTCCTCGCCTCCCGGCGCCAGTGTGAAGCGTGCGGACTCGTAGGTCGGATTAGGCCGCAAGGCCGTAATCCGACAGACCGTGTCGGGTTACGCTTCGCTAACCCGACCTACGTGAATTGCGGCGTTTGTTTCCACATTCGCTGCACAGTAGCTGCACAATGTAAGACCAATCTATAAAGGAATCCGGATACTCCGGAGCGGTAACCAAGGAGCAAGACGATGAAAAAACTGATGCTTGTTACGCTGACGCTGTTCTCCACCGTGGCTTTCGCCGGCTCGCCGATGGAAAAAGGCGCCGACCGTCACGTTCAGAAGATGACCCAGGAGCTGAACCTGACCGAAGAACAGCAGCAGGAAGTGCGCGAAATCTACCGCGAGAAAGGCGAAGATATGCGCGAACTGCACAAGGAAACCCAGGAAGAGATCCGCGACGTGCTGAACGATGAGCAGCGCGCCCAGTACGAGCAGCACCAGAAGGATCGCATGGAAAAGTGGGAAGAGAAGAAATCCCGCTGGAAAGAAAACCACGACGGTTAAACCGATCGTCTGAATAAAAACCCGGCTTCGGCCGGGTTTTTTTATTCACGGAAGCGGCGATTGTAGGAGCGGGCCTTGCCTTTTTTGCCAACGTCGGGCAAAAGACAAGACCGGCTCTCTTTGGTTTATGAGGTTCCAGCATGCTTTCCGGTCTCAGCGCTTTCCCGCTTACCCCCATGAACGAGACGGGCGTCGATGAGACGGCGTTCACGACACTTATTAAACGCCTCGCCAGCGCCCACGTGGATTCCATCGGGGCGTTAGGCTCGACAGGCAGCTACGCGTACCTCGACCGGAACGAGCGTAAGCGCGTCGCGGAGCTGGCCGTTCAGCACGCGGGCGGCATTCCCGTGATGGCTGGCATCGGGGCGCTGCGAACGCGGGATGTACTCCACCATGCCGAGGACGCGCAGACGGCCGGCGCGAGCGCGGTGCTGCTAGCCCCCATGTCGTACCAGCCACTCACCCGCGATGAGGTCTACGGTCTTTACACGACAGTGGTGAAACATCTTTCGGTGCCGTTGTGTGTTTATGACAACCCCAGAACGACGCACTTCCAATTCGATGACGAATTATACGGCGCTATCGCCGAGCTACCGCAGGTGGCGTCGATAAAGATTCCCGGGGTGCCGACTGATTCCGACGCCGCCAGCTCACGGATTAAACGTCTGCGCGCCTTGCTGCCTTCCCGGGTAAGCATCGGCGTGAGTGGCGACGCCCACGCCGCCACCGGCCTGAACGCAGGCTGCGACGCCTGGTATTCCGTGATCGGCGGCTTATTTCCTGAGACGGCGCTGGCCATCACCCGTGCCGCCCAGCGTGGCGATGCCGCCGAGGCGGTCCGTCTCTCGCAGCATCTGCAACCGCTGTGGCGAGCCTTCGAGCAACACGGAGGCAGCATTCGAGTGATCGCGACGGCGGCGGCGATTCTGGGCCTCGCCGGTCATAACAGCCTTCCGCTGCCGCTAACGGGGTTGGATGGAGAGGCGCGTAGCGAGCTGGAGCGACTGCTGGCGGGGCTGGGGTTGGTGGCGTAGCGGTGGGGCCTGCCGGGTGGCGGGGCCACCCTTTCGCGATTGTAGGAGCTTGCCTTGTGGGGGCTGGCCCCGCCCGCGAAAGGGGCGAAGCCCCGGCAGGATTCCAGAGGCTTTTCTAAAGGCAGCACAAACCACCTCTCTGGGATCCTGCCGGCCGGCTTTGCCGGCCTTTCGCGGGCTAGGCCCGCTCCTACAACAGGGCGAGTCGCATATCGCCGAGCAGGCCACTGAGGTAGGTGGTGAAACGCGCCGCGTCGGCGCCGTCGATCACCCGGTGGTCGTAAGAGAACGACAGCGGCAGCATTAACCGGGGTTGGAAGGCGTTGCCGTCCCACACCGGCTTGGTGTCGGAACGGCTGACCCCGAGGATCGCCACCTCCGGCCAGTTGACGATGGGCGTAAAGGCGGTGCCGCCGATCCCCCCCAGCGACGAGATACTGAAGCTGGCGCCCTTCATGTCCGCCGGTGACAGTTTGCGGTCGCGGGCCTTGGCGGCCAGCTCGCCGATTTCCGTGGCGATCTGACTCAAGCCTTTTTTGTCGGCATCGCGCAGCACCGGTACCACCAGGCCATTGGGCGTGTCCACGGCAATGCCGATGTGCACGTAATCTTTCAGGATCAACGCCTCACCGGACGGTTCCAGCGAGCTGTTCGCCCTCGGGAATTTGCGCAACGCCCGCGCGCAGGCCTGCACCAGAAACGCCAGCACGGTGAGCTTGACGCCCTCTTTCTCGAGGGCCTTGTTCTGGCTCTTTCGGAACGCTTCCAGCTCAGTGATATCCGCTTCGTCGAACTGAGTGACGTGGGGAATAGTCACCCAACTGCGGTGCAGATTTTTGGCCGCCACCTTGCGCAACTTGTTGAGCTCGTCGCGTTCCACCGGGCCGAATTCGCTGAAGTCGATTTCCGGCAGGTCCGCCGCCGCGGCACCGCCAGCGGCGGCCGGTTGTTCCATGCGCTGCTTGATGTGCGAGTGCACGTCTTCCTTGAGGATCCGGTCCTTGGGGCCACTGGGCGGTACCGTGCCGAGGTCGACGCCGGTTTCCCGGGCCAGCTTGCGCACCGCCGGGCCGGCGTGCACGTCCTTGGACGGGCGGCTGGCCGCGGCGGCGCCGGATTTGGCCGGGTGTTCGCCGATGCCTCCGGTCTCTTTGCCCGAGTCTTCGCGGGCAGGCCCGCTCCCACCAGATTTGCTCTCACCAGCCTCGCCCTCACCGGACTTGCT
Organism: Alcanivorax sp.; assembly: GCA_042090255.1. GTDB lineage: Bacteria > Pseudomonadota > Gammaproteobacteria > Pseudomonadales > Alcanivoracaceae > Alloalcanivorax. Next base: position 37,991 of record JBELJS010000007.1, read on the forward strand.
GTCACCAGACTTACTTTCACCAGACTCAGCCGCTTCAGACTTTTTCCCACCGGACTGACTGTCGTCCGACGTGCCTTCGGCGGACGGGTCTTCACCGGACGTCTGTTCACCGGATTTTTCGCCGTCGCCGCCGGTGGTTTCGAGCACCATCAGGTCGCTGCCGGAGGTGATCTTATCGCCGGCCTTTACCAGCAACTTCTTCACCGTGCCGGCGGCCGGGCTGGGGATTTCCAGGGACGCCTTGTCGGATTCCAGCACCAGGATGGTCTGTTCCGCTTCCACGGTGTCGCCTTCGCTCACCGACAGCTCGATGATCTCCGCTTCGTCGATGTCGCCCAGGTCCGGGGTGGGGATGGTTTGTTCGCGGGTTTCGCCGTCGCCCTTGGGGGCTTCCCCGGCGCTCTCCGCTGTATCCTGAATCCTGGATCCTGAATCGTCCCTTTCCTCTTTGTCGTCGGCGTCCTTTTCACCATTCTCGTAATCGGCTGACTCTTCGCGGGCAGGCCCGCTCCCACGAGAGTCGGCGCCGGCTTCGGTGTCCAGCTCCAACAGAGGGTCGCCTTCCTTAACCCGGTCGCCGGCTTTCACCAGCAGTTCCAGAACCGTACCCGCCTTGGGACAGGGCACTTCCACGGACGCTTTGTCGGACTCCAACACCACAATGGTGTCTTCGGCTTCGACGCTATCGCCTTTTTTGACGGACACCTCGATGACGTCAACAGGATCACTGCTGCCCACATCGGGTACCCGGATGGTTTCCTTGCTCATGCCAGGCTCCTTATGAGATCACCGGGTAAGGTTTTTCCGAGTCGATGCCGTATTTCTTGATTGCTTCCTTGACGGTGGCGGCGTCCACTTCGCCTTCGTCCTTCAACGCGCTGAGCGCCGCCAGGGCCACGAAGTAACGATCCACTTCGAAGAAGTGGCGCAGCTTGCCGCGCGAGTCACTGCGGCCGTAGCCGTCGGTGCCCAGCACCTTGAAGGGCGCTTTCACCCAGGGGCGGATCTGATCGGCGTAGGCCTTGATGTAATCCGTGGAGGCGATCACCGGGCCCTGGCGTTTGTCCAGGCATTGTTCCACCCAGGTGGGCGCCACTTTCAGATCCGGCTTGAGCATGCGGTCGCGGTCGGCGCGCAGGCCTTCACGGCGCAGTTCGTTAAAGCTGGTGACGCTCCACACATCGGCGGCCACGCCGAAGTCCTCGCGCAGCAGCTCCGCCGCCGCTTCCACTTCGCGCAGAATGGTGCCGGCACCCAGCAGCTGAACGCGCTTGGCTTTCTTGCCGCGCTTGCCCTTGCCTTCGCGCAGCAAATACATGCCCTTGCGGATGCCTTCCTCGGCGCCCTTGGGCATGGCGCCGTGCAGGTAGTTCTCGTTCATCAGCGTCAGGTAGTAGAAGACGCTCTCTTCTTCCTCGTACATGCGGCGCAGGCCGTCCTGCAGAATCACCGCCAGCTCGTAAGCGTAGGTGGGGTCGTAACTGACGCAGTTGGGCACGGTGCTGGTGAGCACGTGGCTGTGGCCGTCCTGGTGCTGCAGGCCCTCGCCGTTGAGGGTGGTGCGCCCGGCGGTGCCGCCGAGCAAGAAGCCGCGCGCCTGGCTGTCGCCGGCGGCCCACCAGAAATCACCGGTACGCTGGAAACCGAACATCGAGTAGTAGATAAAGAACGGGATCAGCGTGAAGTCGTGCACGCTGTAACTGGTGGCGGCGGCGATCCAGCCGGACATGGAGCCGGCCTCGTTGATGCCCTCCTCCATGATGCGGCCTTTTTTGTCTTCGCGGTAATACATTACCTGGCCGGCGTCCTCGGGCTCGTACTTCTGGCCCTTGGACGAATAAATACCGAGCTGGCGGAACAGGCCTTCCATGCCGAAAGTGCGCGCCTCGTCGGGGACGATCGGCACCACCCGGTCGCCAATGCTCTTGTCCTTCACCAGGGTGCTGAGCATGCGCACGAACGCCATGGTGGTGGAAATTTCACGGTCGCCGCTGCCTTCCAGGAAAGATTCGAAGAGATCCAGCTTGGGGATCGTCAGCTTCTGGCTGGCGTGGCGGCGGCGCACCGGCATGGACCCACCCAGTTTTTCGCGCTGCTCGCGCATGTAGCGCAGTTCGGCGGAGTCTTCTTCCGGCCGGTAGTAGGGCACCGTTTCCAGTTGTTTGTCGGTGAACGGCATGTCGAAGCGGTCGCGGAATTCCTTGAGGCTTTCCAGATCCATCTTCTTCATCTGGTGGGTCTTGTTGACCGCCTCGCCGGCGCCGGTGGCGTAACCCTTCACGGTTTTCGCCAGAATCACCGTGGGCTGGCCGGTGTGGTTCACCGCCTCGTGGTAGGCCGCGTACACCTTGAACGGATCGTGGCCACCGCGATTAAGACGATAGACGTCTTCGTCGCTCATGTGCTCGACCATTTTCTTCAGCTCCGGGTACTTGCCGAAGAAATGCTCGCGGGTATAGGCGCCGCCGTTTTTCTTGTAGGCCTGGTACTCGCCGTCCACCGCTTCATCCATACGGCGGCGCAACAGGCCTTCGGAATCCTTCTCCAGCAGCGGGTCCCAGAGCCGGCCCCACACGACCTTGATCACGTTCCAGCCGGCGCCGCGGAACAGGCTTTCCAACTCTTGGATAATCTTGCCGTTGCCGCGCACCGGCCCATCCAGGCGCTGCAGGTTGCAGTTGACCACGAAGATCAGGTTGTCCAGCTGTTCGCGGCCGGCCATGGACAGCGCGCCCAGGGATTCCGGCTCGTCCATTTCGCCGTCGCCGAGGAACGCCCACACCTTGCGTTTGCGATCCGGAATAAGCTCCCGGTTCTGCAGGTATTTCATGATGTGCGCCTGGTAGATCGCCTGCATGGCGCCCAAGCCCATGGACACGGTGGGAAACTGCCAGTAATCCGGCATTAGCCAGGGGTGCGGATAGGACGACAGACCCTCGCCGTCCACTTCGCGGCGGAAGTTATCCATTTGCTGTTCGGTGACGCGCCCCTCCAGGTAGGAACGGGCGTAGATGCCCGGCGCCGAGTGGCCCTGGAAATACACCAGGTCACCGGGGTTGTCTTCATGGGGAGCTTTGAAAAAGTGGTTGAAGCCGACGTCGTAAAGCGTGGCGGACGACGCGAAGGTGGCGATGTGGCCACCCAGTTCGTCGTCGTTGTCCTTGTTGGCCCGGATCACCATCGCCAGCGCGTTCCAGCGCACCAGGGAACGAATGCGTCGTTCCATGTAGATGTCGCCGGGGATCGGGGCTTCGTCTTTGGGGCGGATGGTGTTCAGGTAAGGCGTGTCGAGGTGGGTGCGGATAACGCCCTGTTCCTGGGCTTCGTTGGTGAGGGTTTCCAGCAGCCAGCCGGCGCGTTCGGGGCCCTCACGTTCCAGCACCGATTCCAGTGCCTCGAGCCATTCCCGGGTTTCTTCCGGGTCCACGTCTTCGAAGAAGTTTCTGTTGTGCATGGGCGCGCGTCCTTTTTCGCAGTGCCAGGCCGGCGCGGGATCGCCGCGACGGCGGGTAAACGACGGAAACGGCGCGGGGTATATAGGCCGTCTCGTCACCCGATCATAGCAGCAAGATAAGTTGGGTTCATGTCCATGAAGGTCGCGTGTTCGAACGGTAGGTGCCGGTCGCTTGTGGGAGCGGGCCTCGCCCGCGAAAGGGAGGCTTTAGCCTCCCGGCAAAGGTTGCCCCGCAGGATTCCAGAGGGGCTGTTTGTGCTGTCGTTAGAATGGTCTCTGGGATCCTGCCGGCAAGCGTAGCTTGCCTTTCGCGGGCGGGGCCCGCTCGCACAAATATGGCTTCGTAGAGGCGTGATCAGAACTGTCTCAGGTGGGCAATACAGCCCACAGCGCGGCGAAGATCAGCCAGACGGCGAGCGCGCGCAGCATCAGCTCTTGCAGAGCTTCCAGGCGGTTAACGCCGGCCTGGAAGGCGGGCTCGTTGCTGTCGGCGTCGCCGCCAAGCGCGGCGTCGGCGGCCAGGGTCAGCAGGCCGCGGCTGTCGTCGAGCCGCCAGAGGCGCCCGCTCACGGCCTGGGTGACCATGCCGAAATGCCCCACCAGTGCCAGCGCCAGCGTGGTCAGGCGCGCCGGAATCCAGGCCAGGGCGATGTCCAGGCTGCGGGCCCAATCGCTGTCGTCGGGATGGCGCCGCAGCCAGGCGCGGTTGAGCACGAACAACAGCGCCGCGCCGAACCCCAGCACCGTGACCCAGAACAACACCGCGAACAGATCACCGGCGCGCACCACGAAACGGTCCGCCAGATCATTGAACCAGGCCCGTTCGCTGTCCGGGCCATCATCCAGCGGCCTGGTGTCGAACGCCTGGGCAGCGCTGCCGGCCAGGGCGTCGCGGTCGTTCATGCGCCCGCGCACCAGCAGGGTGTCCATGCGGCGGAACTCGCTCTCCACGCCGATCAGCCAAAGCAGCAGCACGCCACCCAGCAGCAGCGTCAGCAGCGCGCCCGCCAGGCCACACAGCCAACTGAACAGCAGCGCCACCAGCAGCGTCGGCAGCGCCACCGCCAACCACCAGGCCAGCGCGCCGCCGCCCGGCGACAGCCGGTCGATAAAGCGCTGATGGCGCTCCTCGCTGGCCAACCATAGGGGCCAGCCGCCGTCGCGGCGGCGCAGGGCGAGCACAAGAAGAATGACGAGTAGTTTCATAGCCCCGTTTATACCATGTTGCCCAGAGAATTGTAGGAGCGGGCCCCGCCCGCGAAAGGGCGCGAAGCTCCCGGCAAAGGTTGCCCCGCAGGATTCCAGAGAGGTGTCTAACGGTCGCACAAACAGCGTCTCTGGGATCCTGCCGGCAAGCAGAGCTTGCCTTTCGCGGGCGGGGGCCGCTCCCACAAGCGCTCGCTCCCAGAAGACCGTTAGAGCCGGGTCCAGTCGAAGGCGGGGCCGGGGTCGGTTTTGCGGCCGGGGGCGATGTGCTCGTGGCCGGTGACGGTGTCGTTGGAGAGGCGCGGGTAATGGGCGATCAGGGTGTCGAGCAAAGTGCGCAGGCTGTGGTACTGGGCGTCCTCGAAGGGGACGTGGTCGGCGCCTTCCAGCTCGATGCCGAGGGCGAAGTCGTTGCAGTTGTCGCGGCCGCGCCAGCGGGACACGCCGGCGTGCCAGGCGCGCTGGTCGCAGGCCACGAACTGCACCAGTTCGCCGTCGCGGCGGATCAGGAAATGGGAGGACACCTTCAGGTCGCGGATCTCTTCAAAGTACGGGTGCTCCGACGAGTCCAGTCGATTCTGGAAAAAGGCTTCCACATAGGGGCCGCCGAACACGTCCGGCGGCAGGCTGATGTTGTGGATCACCACCAGGGCGATGTCTTCCGGGTCCGGGCGGGCGTTGAAGTTGGGCGACGGCACTGTGCGCGCCTGGTCCACCCAATGATCGGTGAGAGTCAGCATGGGGGCATTCTGGCGGACCTAGCCCCCAAGCGGAAGGGCGCTGAAGTTGTGGGAGCGGGCCCCGCCCGCGAAAGGGTGGCTTTAGCCACCCGGCGGGATGCCAGAGGCTTTTCTAACAGCAGCACAAAGACGGTTTCTGGGATCCTGCCGGCAAGCTTTGCTTGCCTTTCGCGGGCTGGGCCCGCTCCCACAAGGGCCCGCTCGCACAAGAAGTCAGGCGGTCTGCAGGCGGCGCAGGTCGCTGATCACGGCTTCCAGGGCACGGTCGAACAGGGCGCCGTCCTCGATCAGTTTGACGTCGCCGTCGTGGAGTGCCTGTGCCAGGCCCGCGGCGTCGTACTCACACACTTTGATGCCGCGCCGGTTGATGAACACCAGCTTGGCGCCGTCGCGGATGTTGGCGGCCAGCTTGGCACGCTGGGCGTCCTCGCCTTCGCCGATTTCCAGCCACTGGCCGGCGCGCAAGCCGCGGGCCCGCACCACCAGTTCATGGTCGCCGGGCAGCGCCGACGGTGCCGGCGGCTCTGGCTCGGGCGCCTTGGGCACCGCCACCCGCTCGGTCTCCAGCCCCTGGATCAGGCTGTGGTGGACGGCCAGAAGGTCGTCCAGCAGGGCACGGGTTTCGCCAGCGTCGTACTGGATCGAATCCAGGCCGTGCTCCAGGGCGCGCGCCACCTTCGGGCTCAGGTCGCGCAGCTTGTCCAGGTCCGCCGGGTCGCGGTGGGGCATCACGCTCCACACCAGCGCGTCCACCACCTTGGTGTAGCGGCGCCAGGCGTCGCTGTCTTCGCCCTGGCGCAGCCAGGTGAGGTAGAGCACTTGCTGCCAGCCCTGGCGCAGCAGACGCACCGCCACGTCCGGTACCTGGCGGCCGGCCAGACGGGCATCGATGTACAGGCGCGCCGCGTCGCCGGCCTGCTCGGCGCGGGCCTTGCCCTCCTCGGCTTCACGCACCCGCTCGGCGACACGTTCGGCACGGGCCCGCTGGTCGCTGAAGAAGGTATCGAATTCCGCCAGCAGTTCACTGAACAGGGCCGGGTCTTCGTCGTAATCGTCGATGATGGCGTGCACCGCCCGGTCGATGCGCTGGTAGGTTTCATCGTCATGACCCTGCTGCGGGTCCCACTGGCAGCCGGCGCGGGCCAGGGTATTAAGCAGCAGACGGGCATCGTGTTCTTCATTGCTGAAGAAGGTCTTATCGGCGATCGCCACCTTCAGCAGGGGAATCTGCAGCCGCCCGATCAACGCCTTGATTTCCGAGGGCAAGCCTTCGTCGTCGAGGATGAAGTCGAACAACATGGCAACCAGGTTGATGACGTCGTCGTCGGCCTGATCCAGGGCGTGGATGGCCTCGCTGTTCTCGCTCTCGAGCAGTTCGGAGAGCTCGTCCTTGACGCTGCGATCCGGCGACTCGGCGCCACCTCCTCCCTCCAGGGCGTGCTCAAGGCGCTGCAGGCGGGTGAGCAGGCCGAACAGGTCCTGGCTGCTGACCGCCTGCACCGGCGCGTCGGCGGTGAGCGGAGCCCCATTCAGATGGGCCACGCCGTTATGCATGATCGCCATGCCGGAGGTCAGCGCCGGGCCCCCACCACCCACGGGCGTGCCGGCAGCGGCGGGCGCCGCGGGTGCGGCTGAAGCCGGCCCCGGCGCACCGTCGGCGGGCCCCAGCCCGCGCAGGGTGGTGAGCAATTCCTGCAGCAGCCCGAACATGGCGTTGTCCGCGGGCGGCCCCGACGGCACGTCAGCGGCCGGCGAACCGCCGGTGGCGCGGGGGTCCTCCAAGGGTTGCGCGGCGCCGGCAGACCCACCACCACCGCCCCCGCCCGCCGGGCGGCCACGGGGTACCGGCACGGTTTTCATGTCCGGCAACACGCCAGCGTCCGCCAGCAGCTGGTTGGCCTCGTCGACCATGGCGCCGGCTTCGTCCATCACCACCCGCTCGAACAGTTTGAGCACAATCAGGCGGGCGCGGATATCCAGGGACAAGCGCTCCAGGCAGGCGGAAAAACACGCCGCCAGATTGCGCGGTTCCAGGGGGTTGTTGCTCTCGGTGACGTCGACCTTGCTTTCGAACAGGTACTCGAGGCGGTGCTGGAAGGCGCGCAGGGCCTCATCGTGGCCCTTGCGCGCGCGGCGGGCCAGGTTGTCCAGGGCCACCGTGGTTTCCAGCTCTTCGTGCTTGACCAGCGCCAGATCTTCCACCGCCACCTTGCCGGTGGCGCGCTCCCGGTCGTCCGGGGTGCGGGTGCTGTCCTGGAACAGATTGCCCAGCGCCTGGCGGAAGCCGGTCTCCAGGGCGCCGCGCTGCAAGCGCAGTTCACGCATCGCGTCGAAGTAGCGGTCGCGCTCGCTGTCGGTCTCTTTCTCCGCCAGATCGAACAGGGTGTCGTCGGCGCCGTCGAGCATATCGGCCAGCAACCCGCCGGCACGCTCGACAATGCGGTCGCGCACCCGCTCGAGCGGCTTGGGCAGGCTCAGCGCGCGGGCTTTACCGCCTTCCAGCGGCTTTAGACGGGTTACCTTGGACATGGCACACACCTTGGCGGCGACAAACGTAACTACGAAGCCGGCTACGACTTTAAGTACGACGTTCTTCTAGCGACTTCAAATCCCTACGGATAGTACCTTAGCACCGCCCTGTGCCGAGAAGTTTGAACCAGTCTGCGATTCGGGGAATATCTGGTAACACCGTACAAAAAAGCGCGATCAGACTCAATTTCAACCGCTTCCCCTGACCGGTCAATTTGCCTACTCTGGCTCCTTCGCGGTTGAGGAGCCGTGAAGGGAGGGGCCGTGAAGGAACGCTAATCGGGGACACCTGAAAAGGATAGACCGGCGATGACCGAATTTGTTGAGCTCTTGAAACAGATCAGCGGCCTGCTGTGGGGCTGGCCGGCGCTGATCCTGATTGCCGGCACCGGCATTTACCTCACCGTGCGCCTGGCGTTCCTGCCGATTCGGCGGCTGGGCTTCGGCTTCAAGCAAATCCTGGCCCCGGCCACCGGGGCGGGCACCATCGGCGCCGGCGCGGCCCTGGCCACCTCGCTGTCCGCCACCATCGGCACCGGCAACATCGTCGGCGTGGCCACCGCGATCCACTCCGGCGGGCCCGGCGCGCTGGTGTGGATGTGGCTGATCGCCCTGGTCGGCATGGCCACCAAATACGCCGAGGCGGTGCTCGCCGTGCACTACCGGGAAAAAGACAGCCTCGGCCAGTATGTGGGCGGCCCGATGTACTACATCCGCAAGGGCCTGGGTGAGAACTGGGCCTGGCTGGCGCTGCTGTTCGCGGTATTCGGCATGATCGCCGGCTTCGGCATCGGCAACACCGTGCAGGCCAACTCCGTGGCCCACGGCCTCAACGACAGCTTCGGCGTGCCCACCTGGGCCACCGGCCTGACCCTGGCGGTGCTGGTGGGCCTGGTGGTGCTGGGCGGCATGAAGCGCATCGCCAAGGTGGCCACCTTCATTGTGCCCTTCATGGCGCTCGCCTACCTGCTGGCCGGCCTGGTGGTGCTCGCCGACCACGCCAGCGCCCTGCCCGCCGCCATCGCGCTGTGCTTCAACGACGCCTTCACCGGCACCGCCGCCGCCGGGGGCTTCGCCGGCGCCGCCGTGAAAGAAGCGATCCGCTTCGGCATGGCGCGGGGCATCTTCTCCAACGAAGCGGGCCTGGGCAGCGCGCCCATCGCCCACGCCTCCGCGCATACCGACCACCCTGCCCGCCAAGGCAGCATCGCCATGCTCGGCACCTTTATCGACACCATCGTGGTATGCTCCGTCACCGGTTTGGCCATCGTCGCCACCGGCGCCTGGACCAGCGGCGAGGAAGGCGCGCCGCTCTCCGCGCTGGCGTTTTCCAGCACCTTCGGCACCTTCGGCAACGTCGTCGTGGCCGGCGGCCTGGCGGTGTTCGCCTTCACCACCCTGCTGGGTTGGAGCCTCTACAGCGAGCGCTGCACCCAGTATTTGTTCGGCGACAAAGCCCTGCTGCCCTTCCGGGTGGTGTGGGTGCTGGTGGTGCCGGTGGGCGCTATCGTCGGGCTGGACCTGGTGTGGGCCCTGGCGGACATCATGAACATTCTAATGGCGGTTCCCAACCTGATCGCGCTGCTGCTGCTGGCGCCGGTGGTGGTCCGTCTGAGCAACGAGTTTTTCAAAACGAATGGATAAAGACACCTCTCCCTCAAGCGCTCTGCCCGACTACGTCGGCGACCACTTGACCCGCACAGTCGCCTTCGCCCTGGAAGAAGACCTGGGCGACGGCGACCTCACCGCCGGGCTGATCGCCGCGGACGACACCGCCACCGCCACCATCCTCACCCGCGAAGACGCGGTGCTGTGCGGCACCGCCTGGGCCGAGGCAGTGTTCCACCAGCTCGGCGGCGTGAGCCTGGAATGGCACGCCCGGGACGGCGACCGGCTGGCCGCCGGCGACGTGTTCTGCACGCTCACCGGCAACACCCGGCGCATCCTCACCGGCGAACGCACCGCCCTGAACTTCCTGCAGACCCTGATGGCCACCGCCACCACCGCCCGCCGCTACGCCGACGCCGTCGCCGGCACCCGCGTGACCGTGCTCGACACCCGCAAAACCCTGCCCGGCCTGCGCGCCGCGCAGAAATACGCGGTGCTCTGCGGCGGCTGCCAGAACCACCGGGTGGGCCTGTACGACGCCTTCCTGATCAAGGAAAACCACATCACCGCCTGCGGCTCTATCACCGCCGCCATCCGCGCCGCCCGCGAACAGGGCCCCGGCAAAAAGATCATTATCGAAGTGGAAAACCTGGACGAACTGCGCGAAGCCGCCGCCCTCGCCCCGGACCAGATCATGCTGGATAACTTCACCCCGGAAATGCTGGAGACCGCCCTCGACCTGGCCGGCCAAAGCGCCCTGGAAGTGTCCGGCAACCGCACCCTGGACGACGTCAAAAACCTGCCCGGCGCGCGCGACCTGTTCCTCTCCGCCGGCGCGCTCACCAAGCATGTGCAGGCCATCGATCTGTCGCTGCGCCTCGGCTGAGGGTCTACACGCCCCCCTAAACGAGTTGACGCCAAACTCGTAACGGGTAGCATCAAGAGGTTCGATATATCGAATAATCACCGGACATCGACTATGAGTGAGCCTGCCGAAACCATCATTACCTATCTCCGGGAGGCTCTGCCGGATATCGAAGCCGTTTTTCTTTTCGGCAGTGAAGCCGAAGGTACCGCCGATGCCAATAGCGATCTGGATATTGCTCTACTCAGCAATCACCCGCTCGACGCCGTAACGCTGTGGGACACAGCCGCTGAGCTCGCCAGCCGCGTCCACCGCGACGTGGACTTACTGGACGCATCCGCCGCCAGCACCGTGATGAAGTTCCAAATCGCCACCAAGGGCGACATCCTCTGGCAAAAAGACCACGCCGGAGATCTCTTTGCCTGTGCCGCATTGCAGGAATACTGGGACTGGGAGATCACTCGCCGGCCGATCATCGAGCGCATTCAGGAAACAGGCACCGTCTATGGTCGATGACGTCATCATCAATAAAGCGGCAACCATTGAACGTTGTTGTAATCGAGCCAGAGAAGAATATCGGAACGCCGGCGAACGATTCGACCAGGATTTCACCCACCAGGATGCCGCGATACTCAACATCCAGCGCGCCTGCGAGGCCGCCATTGACCTGGCCACCTACCTGGTAAAGCGTGATCAACTTGGCATACCGCAAAGCTCCCGCGAACTGTTCGAACTGCTATACGCGTCCAACTACATCCAGGAATCGATGAGCCAGGTGCTCAAGAAGATGGTTGGCTTCCGGAACACCGCCGTGCACAACTATCAAAAAATGTACCTGCCCATTCTGGTAGCCATCATAGAACGCCACCTGGACGACCTGGATCGATTTGCGTCACTGGCGGTGAGCAAAGCCTGACCTTCCGAACCAAGCCGTGCTATAAAAGATCCAACGCAGTGACACACCGGCCAACCCGGCAAGGAGGCACCATGCACCGCATCGCCCTGATTACCCTCGCTGCCCTGCTCACCACCGCCTGCGCCTCGTCCAAGCGCGTGGTGGTGGACAAGCAAGGCATCGACGAAGCCCAGTATCAGCAAGACTTGAGTGACTGCCGCACCGTCGCCGACGAAGTCAGCACCGGCCGCGACGCCGCCGAAGGCGCCGCCGGCGGTGCCGTGATCGGCGGCATCCTGGGCGCCATCTTCGGCAACTCCGGCACCGCCGGACGCATGGCCGGCGGCGGCGCCGTGATCGGAGCCGCCGGCAAAGCCGGGGACGCGGAGCAGGAGAAGGGCCAAGTGGTCAGGAACTGTATGCGGGGACGGGGTTATCGGGTTTTGAACTGACCACCATGACCTGAAATCACTGACGCCTTTTTCAGAGACGGCTGACAGCCAATCCAACCCTCTTAATGACACTCTGCCTCCTCAATGCATGGAGGCAGACAGTGACAACAACGGAAGAATCCCAGCAAGACGACTACGACTCACCTTGGAAAGAAGCCATCGAAATTATGTTGGCGGATTTCATGGCGTTCTATTTCCCTGATGCCTGGAAAGCCATCGACTGGCAACAACCTCACCGCTTTCTGGATCAGGAACTGCAGAAGATTTTACCGGAGTCCGACACCGGCCGGCGTGTGGTGGACAAGCTCGTGGAAGTGGCGCTCGTAGACGGTGGCGATCAATGGATTCACTTGCACATCGAGATCCAAAGCAGCCCGGAAGCCGACTTCGCCGAGCGCATGATGATCTACCACTACCGCATCTTCGACCGCTTTCGCCGGCCGGTGGCTAGCCTGGCCATGCTGGCCGACCGTCGACGCGGCTGGCGTCCCGGTCCTTACCGGCAATCAGTGCTTGGTTGCCATTGGACGCTGGATTTCCCCAGTGTGAAGCTGCTTGATTTCCGTTCCCGGGAAAAGACTTTGGCCGGTAGCGACAATCCCTTCGGGCTGGTCACCCTGGCGCACCTGCAGACTCAGCGCACACGCAACCAGAGCGCTCAGCGCTATCACGCCAAATATCGCCTGATCCGGCTGCTCTATGGCCAGCGCCGGGAAAAACATCGTATTATTCAACTATTACGCATCATCGACTGGCTGATGGCGCTGCCGCCCAACCTGGAGAAAGATCTTGGGCAACGCCTAACCGCCATCGAAGGAGAGAAACACATGCAATACATCACCAGTTTCGAGCGCCTCGCCCGCGAAGAAGGCGTACAGCAAGGTATGCAGCAAGGTGTTCAACAGGGCGTTCAGCAGGGCGTTCAGCAGGGGGTGCAGCAGGGCCAGGCCAAGCTACTAATCCGTCTGCTCACTCACCGCTTCGGCCCCTTGCCGGACGACATACATCAGCGCCTGGAGCAGGCCACCACCGAGGAAATAGACGTCTGGGCCGACCGGGTACTGGAAGCCGACTCGCTGGACCAGGTTTTCGACAACAAGTAGGCCTACGTCTACCCGGTAGGTCGGATTAGCGCAGCGTAATCCGACCCTCCATCTCCACCAGAGCACCCTCGCCGCCCTGCTCACAACCGGCCGCGGCGCCGCCGAAGGTGCAGCCGGCGCAGTGATCGGGGCCGCCGTCAAAGCCGGGGACGCGGAGCAGGAGAAAAGCCAGGTGGTTAAGAACTGTATGCCGGGGCGGGGTTATCAGGTTTTGAATTAGATCACAATCCCGAATTAATTCTCATTCTAAAACGAGTTCAGAAACTCAAAAAGATATCTTGCCGCCATGACATAGATTTTTTAATTTTGCGAACACTTAGCGGCAAAGGTCTTTATGTACGATAACGGCTGAGCATGATGAGCAACAAAGACCAAAGGCCAAGCACAACAACCATAAGCGCCACTAGGAAATGAGAAGCAACGGCATACACAAAGGCATCTTCCTTATTCACTGACCCCACTGCAATTACAGAGAGCCACGCAACTTCATGAACGCCAGCCCCGGCGACACCCTGAAGAGGCAAAAAATATCCAAATGTAAGAAGCAAAACCAGAATAATTAACTGGCCCAATCCCATATCTATGCCAATACTCAGAGCAATATAATAATTATATATAAGAACGCAGAGCCATATGGAGACAGTAAAGATCAAAAACGAAGGGGAAAAATAGGCCAATTCTAAATTTTTATTTCGTGATACAAAAAACAAAACCAAACCAAAAGCAAACAAAAAAAACAAAATAGTCACTTCACTGTGAATCCATCTAAAATAAATCAAATGATTTGTTTCCGAAAATACAGTATAAAGAACCAAAGAAAACCCAAGAAAAAAGACAAGAAAAGCATCAGCGACTCTAGTCCAAAAAAGGCTGGTCAACGCATTAGAAAAAGTTGAGAGGCCGGCCATTCTTGAAAAATACGGAAACACTAGCTCGCCGAGCCTTAAGGGCATAAAATAAGACCAAAAACCGTGGCCAGAAACAATGGCAAAACTTTTGAGAGATACCCCCCACCCCATCACAACATTATAACGTAGCAACCTTAAAAAGTGCCCTAAAAAGAAGAAAAAAACTGCAATCGCCCATGCATTAAAGTCAGCGCCTCTCAATATATCAAACGCTTTCCTATAATCGTAAAAACCAAAGAACAAAACCAACGTTAAAGCGGTAACAGAAAAAACCAGGAGAAACCGCAACCAAGGAAAAGCACGAGACTTATTTTCAGCCACCAAAGTGCTCCAGATAGAACCATTCGTTTCTCATCTTAATCAACCTAAAATCACCGCTCCCTTTTTTTCCATAACGGATAATTTGCATCACGCTATATCTATAAGGGAAAAACCATACGTGGAGATTAAAGCCACGAATGTATGGCCTTTCTATCGGCAACACTATAATAACTTTTTTGGACGCGACTCGACGTAACTCGGATAAAGCCAGAAAAATATCTGGTATGTGCTCCAAGACATGAGAACATATTACGACGTCGAAATAAGCGTCGGGAAAAGGTAAAGACTCGGCCCTAGCTACCGAATAGCGCCCACGAAGGCTTCCTGGGCAACGGTACCCTACATCACAGCCAAATACATCAACCCCTAAGCGTTGCAGACTATTGGCAAGAAGCCCCCTTCCGCAACCGACATCCAATACTTTTGAGGAGCCCTCACAGGCTTCTGTTATCCTCTCTATAACTGCATTAGATATATCCGCATGCTTTTTAAGATCACTGTTTGAAGTATCGTGATATATTTTTGCCATATCTTCATTAGAAAGAGAATAGATTTTATCTCTAAAACCCCAGAACTGGCGCCACTTTCTTAGACCGAAAGCGAGGAAAAAAAGAGGCTTCATCAGAAAGGAATCTCTGAGGACAGGAGGGCAAAAATCATTTATTAGAAAGTTAATTATACGAGAGGATGATTCCCCAAATTTCACTGAGCACACCTTTTTTCTAGTTAGGTTTTTTATATCCGATAGCACTAACTTGCTCTGAGACCAATCCTATCAGGAAAACCTGCACCGCCGTTACCATTAAGAGCGCGGACATATTTGTAAACGTACCTTCGCTTATATAGGTATAAGCGTAACGAGCCAAACCAAGGACGAAGAAAAACACAGAGAAAGGAACAAAGACCTTCAACGGCGAATACAGGGTTGCGATCTTGAATATTATAAGCAGAAACTTCAAACCGTCCCTAACCGGCTTGACGTGGCTTTCTCCAATCCTTTTTTTAACATTAACACTGACATATTCTACGGCATAGCCAGCTCTAAAAAACGCCATTGTGCTAGTTGTAGGATATGAAAATTTATTGGGCAGGAGATGTATAAACTCCATAAACTTAGCTTTTTCGACAAGACGAAACCCAGAAGTTAAATCGAGTATAGCCGAACCAGTGACGGCTGACGCCAGTTTATTATAGACACTATTCGCCAGCAACCTAGGAACTCCTGATTGGCCCGCGCGATCTCTAGCACCAACCACCATCTCCGCTCCGGTCTCAAGCTGCCGGTTTATCAAAAGAGGAATCTCCGAAGGTTGATGTTGTCCATCCGCATCCATGAATAGAATCCAGTCGCCCACGGCATTGCGGGCACCAGATTTAATAGCGGCACCATTGCCTCTACTACGATGATGCCTAACAACTTTTGCTCCAAATTGTTGGGCTATTTCTCCCGTTGAGTCTTCTGAACCGTCGTCCACAACGATAACTTCACAAACATATTCTAACGTCATTAGCCCTTCAAGAACGCCAGCCAACCCTGAAGCCTCATTCTTTGCGGGAAGAATCACTGATACTCTCATGCTCGCTCGACTCCCTCAGGTCGCTCTTGACAGTTTCAATAAAGACATCAATTTCATATTTAAAGTTCTTAGCCGTGCGGCTAGAATCCCCAAGATTTCCGTTTTCGACAAGCGCTTTTGCTTTATATGCTAGCTTTAACGCTGATTCATAATAGCCCATCGAAGCAAATAAACTTGCGTTTCGCATATGAGCCTCTGGATCTTCATACAGCAGCAGATCTTTTAAGATCCTGTCACGAAAACCTTTATCTTGAGAAAATTGTATCTCCCACCGATAGCTGTACATATCCAAGGCTTTCTTCGATTGCAAACCTTCATCTCGACCTAGACTCTCACCCATACTAAAGCCACTCAAAAGCTTCTTAACATAGAAAGGTGAAAGGCCCGCGCAAGTTCCCCTTTCCATATGCCTCCATATTTCCTCCATAACAAGGCTCATTCTAGCATCGAATGTATTCTTTTCCGCCAGCGACAAAAGATGGTTCGAACGCTTCTCTTGCAAATCACCGTCGATGCAATCAACAAGGACTGCTTGCATAGCTAACGGGATGGACTCCGGTTTTCTTTCCACGGCGTCACTCAAAAAGCCCATCGCCTCAGCCTGCATACCCGTTCGAACTAACGCGTTAGCTCTTTCAATCTGAGCACGGTCAGAATATGGGTTCGACTCAGCAATATATGCCGCGTGCTCCACGGGTTTACCCCAGAGATCCGACCTTTGATATGCAATCGCACTATAAGCGCTGAGCAAAATTACGATTAAAGCGCCGCCTAACTCTTTCCGTTTTTTTATTACCTTTTCTATCATAGAGAAAGCGAAGAACCCTAAAAAAATACTCGGCAAATAGTTACGGTGCTCGAAGTATAGTTCGAGATTCAAAGCTGTTGATTCAATCAAATGGCCAACAAGAAAGAAAGCTATAGGAAATAAAATCAGAGGCTTCTTTTTCAAGAAGACGAAAGTCATCGCCGAAACAAAAAAAACGAAAGCCGACGACATTATGGCCTTCGCGCTCACGACGCTTTCGAAATGTCTTATTTGGTCAAAGTACAACCCTGGCGTATAAAGAGAGGGTAAGAAGTACTCTTTTAGATAAACAATCACAATCCACGGCTCTGTAATTAAACGCTGCCATGGCGAGAAGTCTCTGGTTGCATATATGTTGAACATTCCATTTTCAAAAACTTTATATGAAACTAATAATATTATGATTGCCGTAGGCACCCAGAGAAATATGTACTTGAACCCCCTATTTAACGGGGCTCTTACACTACCTGAAAAAAAGGCAGCCTCCAGCACAAGAATTAAGGATGGCAGTAACGCTCCATTCTCTTTGGATAAGACCGCTAATACTGTACAGACACAGACGCCCGTTAACATTAGAGCGTAGGCTCTTCGTTTACTATATTCTAAACAAAGTCGGCCTTTTAGATAAAATACAAGCCCTAAAACCACAAATAAAGTCGATAGCTGCGCCATTCTTTGCACGGCATAGAAGACAGTCGAGGTGTGCATTGGATTCAGAATCCAAAACATCAGAACAAAGACCGAAACCAGAAACCTTTTTCGCTCATCCCAGGTACTTTTCTGCGTTTCACTAATAAGGAGAGAGGCCCAAAAAAGCAGACAGCCAATCATGAGATGTATTAGTAAATTCGTATATTTAAACGAGAACGGTGAGCTCGGCCAACTGTTATCATTTATTAAAAAAGAAAGCAGTGACAAGGGCCGGCCTGAAGGCCCGGATGTACCTCCAAGAATAAACAAAAGAAATGTATCTATATTTTTAACACCACCATGAGCAGATAAAGCACTCAGATTACCGTAATCGTCAAAATAAAACCTACCAGAAAGACCAGGCCAGTACACAAACAGGGCCAAAATCAAAACAGAGAAAAATATAATAGCTGTCTTAGAAGCCAGCTTCGTAGCATTCACTCTCTATTCTCCCCAAAAAAAAAGCAGGCTCGTCTTCACGAGCCTGCTTTCATGCTTACCTATATTCTGGTTTTTATTACCGGCAGTCGGTTGGCAGATATTTTGGATCTACTGAACCGGGCAGGCAGTTCCAAGCCATAGAGCCGGCATTTGTACTCGGCGACAGCTGAATGGTCTCAGCAGCAATATCTGTATTGGCATCGTTGCCGTATTCGACGATAACAAGGCCACCGCTAACGGTCACAGAAGAAACGTAGTTACCAGTGATGTCGGCAGCCGCTGCCAATCCAGCTTCGCCGTTTGTTTGCGGGAAAGTTCCACGCTGCGTGTAAAATTCTGCGATAGACGTCTTGGCTCCGGCAGCCAAATTCAAACCTTCGGACACCTGAGCCCGTACCGTATAGTCTTGATACGCCGGAATTGCTACGGCCGCCAGAATACCGATGATCGCTACGACGATCATCAGTTCGATAAGAGTAAAACCCTTCTGCACTTGTTTCATTTCAGCATCTCCAGACTCGAAACTTTATTATGTGCTCACCCCCGAGGCGAGCGCCTGCACTGAGACTATGCAGCTATTGGGCCAACTTTCACGCGCCGGGTTTGCGGCTTTCCGTGTCACTTCCGGCACCAGAAAGCTGCCGTTTTTTGTCAGCCCATGACAATAAATGTCACCCTCTATGACCTATTGCGTCAGTTAAGACTCCGAAGCAAGTAAGGCGGCCAACCCCTTGATCGTGCGCCCTTTACAGCCGGCGGGAAGGCTGCCAATCTGCTTTGGGGGTAAGTATAAATAACCATGACCACTTCTTATGAATAGTTCCGCAGCGTCTTTAAGCGGCCTGGCCCGCCGTCTGGTAAAGGAAGGCCATCTCTCCATGGAAGCAGCGCAGACCGCCGCCGCCGAAGCGCGGCAGGCGCGGGTAGCGCTGGTTCATCATTTGGTGGCGGGTGGGCATGTCGGTGCCGGCGTGGTGGCGCGCTGCGCGGCGGAGGAGTTCGGGGATCCATTGATCGACCTCAACGCCTTCTCCAAGGAAATGATGGTCAAGGATCTGGTCGATCCCAAGCTGATCACCAAACATACGATTCTGCCGCTATTGCGGCGCGGTAGCCGCTTGTTCGTGGCGGTGTCCGACCCAACGAATCTGCCCGCGCTGGAAGAGATACGCTTTAATACCGGCCTCAACGTAGAAACGGTGATCGCTGAGGACGACAAGCTGCGGCGCTGGATCGACCAGCTGGAGTCGGAGCAGGAAGGCAAGGCGTTCGATAACCTTGATGACGATCTGGACAATCTCGAGACGGCGGATACCGACGCCACACCCAGTGGGGAGGACGCGGCGGCAGGCTCTGACGACGCCCCTATCGTGCGCTTCGTCAACAAGCTTCTGCTGGACGCCATTAAAGGCGGCGCCTCGGACTTACACTTCGAGCCTTATGAGAAGACCTACCGTGTGCGATTTCGTCAGGACGGCATTCTGGAGACCGTGGCCAAGCCGCCAATCACCACCGCCAGCAAGTTGGCCGCACGCCTCAAAGTGATGGCGCGCATGGACATCTCCGAGCGCCGAGTGCCGCAGGACGGCCGGATCAAGCTGAAGATTTCCAAGACCCGGGCCATCGATTTCCGGGTCAATACCTGCCCTACTCTCTACGGCGAGAAGATCGTGCTGCGGATCCTGGACGCGGAAAGCGCCAAGATGGGTATCGATCACCTTGGCTACGATGAAGACCAGAAAAAGATGTACATGGACGCCCTGAGCAAGCCCCAGGGCATGATTCTGGTTACTGGACCCACCGGCTCGGGCAAGACGGTGTCTCTCTATACCGGGGTTAACATTCTCAATACGCCGGAGCGCAATATTTCCACGGCGGAAGACCCGGTGGAGATCAACCTGGAAGGGGTTAACCAGGTCAACGTGAACCCCAAGCAGGGCATGGAATTCTCCACCGCTTTGCGCGCCTTTTTGCGCCAGGACCCGGATATCATCCTGGTGGGGGAGATTCGGGACCTGGAAACCGCCGAGATCGCCGTGAAAGCGGCGCAGACCGGTCACCTGGTTCTTTCCACCTTGCACACCAACAGCGCGCCGGAAACGCTCACCCGACTGCGCAATATGGGCGTGCCCTCATTCAATATCGCCACTTCCGTGATTCTGATTATCGCCCAGCGGCTGGCACGGCGGCTGTGCGAGCACTGCAAGGAGCCGGTGGATGTGCCCAGGCAATCGCTGGTTGAGATGGGTTTCACGGAAGAGGACATTCAATCCGGGTTTACTGTGTACGGCCCCAGTGGCAAAGGCTGCGAGAAGTGCAAAGGCGGCTACAAGGGGCGCGTGGGGGTTTACGAGGTAGTCCGCATCACCGACGGCATTGCGCGCATCATCATGGAGGAAGGCAATTCCATCCAGATCGCCGACCAGTGCCGCAAAGAGGGGTTCAACGATCTGTACCGTTCCGGCCTGATCAAGGTCATGCACGGCGTCACCAGTCTTGAAGAGGTGAGCCGGGTGACTAGCGGGCACTAAATTATTATAGGTTTCGGTGGGTCAGGGTTTTGACTATGGCAAAAACAGCGACAGCACAAAAACCGGCGACCTTCACTTATGAAGGCATCGACCGCAAAGGCAGTAAGGTAAAGGGGGAAATCACCGGCAAGGGGCCGGCTCTGGTCCGTGCCGAGCTGCGCAAGCAGGGCATTCAGGCCAAGAAGGTGGTCAAGAAGCGTGAGATATCCCTGGGTGGGAAGAAGAAAATCAAGCCCATGGACATCGCTCTTTTCACCCGCCAGATGGCCACCATGATGAAAGCCGGCGTGCCGCTGGTGCAGGCGTTTGAGATCGTTTCTGATGGTCTGGAAAACCCATCCATGCGTGATGTGGTTCTCAAGCTAAAAGTCGATGTGGAAAGCGGCAATAACTTTGCCGGCGCACTGCGTCAGCACCCGCGCCTGTTCGATGACCTTTACTGCAGCCTGATCGAATCCGGCGAAGCTTCGGGCTCACTGGAGACCATGCTGGACAGGGTGGCTCTGTATAAAGAGAAAACCGAAGCGTTGAAGCAAAAGATCAAAAAAGCGGTGAAGTACCCCATCGCCGTAGTCTGCGTGGCGGTGATTGTTACAGGTATTTTGCTGGTCAAGGTGGTCCCAACTTTCCAAGAACTCTTTGAAGGGTTTGGCGCCGAGCTTCCCGCATTCACGCAGTTCGTTATCAACTTGTCGGAAGGCCTACAAGCCAATTTCCTGATGGTCCTGCTAGTTGGTGCGGCTTTGGTCATCGGCTTCACGGAAGCGCGTAAGCGGTCTCAGGGCTTTCACGATGCCGTGGACAGGCTGTTGCTGCGTATCCCTGTCGTAGGGCCGATCACTCATAAAGCCACTGTGGCCCGCTTTGCTCGTACACTTTCCACCACGTTTGCAGCTGGCGTCCCGCTAATCGAGGCACTCGATGCCTGCGCCGGCGCCACCGGCAACGTGGTATATCGCAAGGCCGTGCTTCAAGTGAAAGAGGACGTAGCAACAGGCCAACAGCTCCAGTTCGCCATGCGATCCACCGGTGTTTTTCCCGCCATGGCCCTGCAAATGACCGCTATCGGTGAAGAGTCCGGCGCTCTAGACGCCATGCTTGCGAAGGTTGCCACCTACTACGAAGATGAGGTGGACAATATGGTGGATGGCCTGACCAGCATGCTCGAACCCCTCATCATGGCTGTTCTCGGCGTACTGATCGGCGGCCTCATCATCGCGATGTACCTCCCCATCTTCCAGCTCGGCGCGGTGGTTTAACGGTGCTGATTCTAGACTACCTGGCGGCCAGCCCGGCCGCCCTGATCCTGGTTTGCGTGCTGTTCGGCCTGCTGGTGGGCAGCTTTCTGAATGTGGTGATCCACCGTATTCCCAAGATGATGGAGGCCACCTGGCGCCAAGAGGCCCGTGAGCTTCTGGAGCAGCCCGCCCCCAAAGGGGAAAAAACGCCACCGATCTTCAATCTGGTCACGCCCGGTTCCCACTGCCCGCACTGCAACCACCGCATCCGCTGGTACGAGAACGTGCCGGTGGTGAGCTGGGCGCTGCTGAAGGGCCGCTGCAGTGGCTGTAAGGCGGCGATCAGCAAGCGTTACCCGATTATCGAGCTGCTTACCGCGCTGGTGGCCGGCTTGTGTGCCTGGCGCTTCGGTTACGATCCCTGGTTGATCTTCATGCTGTACGGCAGCTTTACGCTGCTGGCGCTGGCGGTGATCGATCTGGACACCACCCTGTTGCCGGACGATCTCACCTACCCGCTGCTGTGGGCGGGCCTGCTGGCGTCGGTGCTGGGCATCTCGCCGGTCAGCCTGCCGGATGCGGTGATCGGGGCCATGGCCGGCTATCTGGCGCTGTGGAGCCTGTACTGGGTGTTCAAGCTGCTCACCGGCAAGGAAGGCATGGGCTACGGCGACTTCAAGCTGCTCGCCGCCCTGGGCGCCTGGCTGGGCTGGCAGTATCTGCCGGTGGTGGTGCTGCTGTCGTCGGTGGTGGGGCTGGTGTTCGCGGTGTCGATGATGGCCAGCGGCAGCGTGAAGCGTGATCAGGGGATTCCGTTCGGGCCTTATCTGGCGATTGCCGGGTGGATCGCGTTGCTTTGGGGTGAGGTGATCGTGAGTTCGTATCTGGGGTTGTTTAATCTCGGGTAGGTTGTCGGGTTACGCGTTGCTAACCCGACCTACAATCCCTGGATTTTTCCCGCCCGCACCGGTACTTTCCCCGCTGACCGAATTCTTGGAGCCCCCTATGTTCGTAGTCGGTCTGACCGGCGGTATCGGCAGCGGCAAGACCGCGGCCACGGATCATCTGGCGCGGCGCGGCGTAACCATTGTCGATGCGGACCTGGCGTCGCGGGCAGTGGTGGCGCCGGGTGAGCCGGCGCTGGATGCCATTGTCGACCGGTTCGGCGCGGTGCTGCAGGACGACGGCAGCCTGGACCGCCGCGCGCTGCGCGATATCGTGTTCAGTGACGAGCAGGCGCGCCGCGACCTGGAGGCGATCACCCATCCGGCGATCGGCCGCGAGCTGTACCGGCAGATCCACACCAGCGATTCACCTTACACGGTGCTGGTGTCGCCGCTGCTGCTTGAGGGTAGCCAAAAGGAAATGGTGCACCGTATCCTGGTGATCGACGTGCCGCCGGACGTTCAGGTGGCGCGCACCGTGGCGCGGGACACCGTGCCCGAAGCGCAGGTGCAGGCGATCATGCGCGCCCAGATGGACCGCCAGCGCCGCCTGGCGGCCGCCCACGACGTGGTCGAGAACCACGGCCCGCTGCGTCACCTGCATGAGCGGCTCGACGCCTTACATGAAACGTATTTGGAACTCGCGCAACGACATGGCGGATAACGAACAGCCCACCCGTATTTACCCCTGCCCGCAATGCCGGAAACCCTCACGCTGGGACGATAACCCCTGGCGGCCATTCTGCTCGGAACGCTGCAAGCTGATCGACCTGGGCGACTGGGCGTCGGAGCGCCACGCGATTCCCGGCCAGCCCACCGATCCGATGGATGATTTCGACGACCTGAGCTGAGAGAGCCGGATAGACTCTGGGATCCTGCCGGCCGGCTTTGCCGGCCTTTCGCGGGCTGGGTCCGCTCCCACAAGGGCCGCGCCCACAAACCGGTTGCCTACCAGAACGCGCGGATACCGGCGGTGCCGAAGGCGCCGTGATGGCGCGCTGTGTCCAGGTCTTGGGGGGTGACGCCGCCGAGGGCGTAGAACACCAGCGGTGTGCCTTCCACCAGGGCGCGGAAGCGATCCCAGCCGAGGGGTTGGGCGTCCGGGTGCGTGGGGGTGGCGTGGACCGGGGAGAGGGTGGCCATTTGCGCGCCCCATTTTACCGCCTGGGTGATTTCGGCTTCGTTGTGGCAAGAGGCGGAGAGGATGCCTGGGTAGGTTTGGAGGGCCTCTTTAAGGTCTCTGGGATCCTGCCGGCCGGCTGCGCCGGCCTTTCGCGGGCTGGGCCCGCTCGCACAAGAGTCACCTTCACCGGCCCCCCTCGCATCAAGAGCCGTGAGGTGGAGGCCGAAGGCGTGTTCGCGGGTGGCGAGGTGGACGTCGTCGCGGATCCAGAAGCGGAGGCCGCGCTCGCGGCAGCGGGCGGCCAGTTCGGGGAGCGCGTCGCTTTGCGACCATTGGCGCAGGTAGAAGCCCTGAGTGTTGGGGTCGAGTCGGTCGATGCCGGCGAGCACGTCCCGCTGGCTGAGCCCTTCGGGGGGAATCACCAGTTGCCGGGGCAGCTTGAGGGCGGTGACCACCGGCTGGTTGGCGGCGGGGAACTGGCGGCTGCTGAGTTCCTGCAGCGGCACCCACTCCACCGGCTGGCCCTCGCGGCCATGGGGTTCGCCGGTGTAAGCGGTTACTTCGCGGAAATGCAGCGTCACGCGCAGGTCCGGGTAGCGGTGCCGTACGGTCATGAAGGGCTGCGAGCGTACCGCTTTCATGCCCAGTTCTTCGTCCAGTTCCCGCGCCAGCGCCTGGTCCACGGGTTCGCCCTCTTCCACCTTGCCGCCGGGGAATTCCCACAAGCCGCCCTGGTGTTTGTGTTCGGGGCGGCGGCTGAGGCAGAGGCGGTTGTCGCGGTCGCGGATGATGGCGGCGGCGACGGTGATTTCGGGAAGAGATTCAGACATAGGCTGGTGTCGGCTTGTGGCTTGTGGGCTGCGGGTTGTGGGAGCGGGCCCCGCCCGCGAAAGAGTGGCTTTAGCCAATCGGCGGGATGCCAGAGACCTTTCTTGTGGCATTAGGCAGGGCTCTGGGATCCTGCGGGGCAACCTTTGCCGGGCGCTTCGCGCCCTTTCGCGGGCGGGGCCCGCTCCCACAAGGCCCGCTCCTACAAGGTCAGGTACGGTATTCGGCGTTAATCTTGACGTAGTCGTAGCTGAAGTCGCAGGTCCACACCTGGCCGGTGCCGTCGCCGGCGCCCAGGTCGACGCGGATGGTGATTTCCGGGCGGGCCATCACCGCGGCGCCCTGCTCTTCGGTGTAGCTGTCGGCGACGCCGCCTTCGCGCACCAGTTCCACTTCACCCAGCCACACCGCCACTTTGTTCACGTCCAGGGTTTCGATGGGCGCGCGGCCCACGGCGGCCAGGATGCGCCCCCAGTTGGGGTCGGAGGCGAACAGCGCGGTTTTCACCAGCGGTGAGTGGCCGATGGTCTCGGCGACGGTCTGCGCGTCCCGGTCGCTGCGCGCGCCGGACACTTCGATGGAGACGAACTTGGTGGCGCCTTCGGCGTCGCGGATCAGCGCCTGGGCCAGCTCCACGAACACGGCTTCCAGGGCCTGGAACAACAGCGCGGTATTGCGGTCGGCGGGGTCACTGATTTCCGCACCCACCTGGCCGCTGGCGATCAGCATGCAGGCGTCGTTGGTGGAGGTGTCGCCGTCCACGGTGATGCGGTTGAAGGAACGGTCCGCCAGCGTTTTCACCCACTGATCGAGCAGCGGCTGCGCGATGTTGGCGTCGGTGGCGATGAAACCCAGCATGGTGGCCATGTTGGGCTTGATCATGCCGGCGCCCTTGGCGATGCCGGTGATGGTGATGGTATCGCCGTCCAGCTCGATGCGGCGGCTGGCCACCTTGGGCACGGTGTCGGTGGTCATGATGCCTTCGGCGGCCCGGCCCCAGTGATGCTCGCTGAGGTCGTCCAGGGCCAGCGGCAGGCCTTCCTCGAACGGTTCCATGGGGAAGGTGGCGCCAATGACGCCGGTGGAGAACGGCAGCACTTCCGAGGGGGCGCAGTGCGCCAGCTCGGACAGCAGCAGGCAGGTTTCCTCGCAGTAGGCGTGGCCCTTGTCGCCGGTGCCGGCGTTGGCGTAGCCGGTGTTGATCATCAGGTAGCGGGGCGCTTTTTCGGCCAGGTTACGGCGTGCCACCTGCACCGGCGCCGCCTGGAAGCGGTTGGTGGTGAACACGCCGGCGGCGCGGCTGCCCTCGGCCAGCTCAATGACCACCAAGTCCTTTTTGTTGGGCTTCTTGATGCCCGCTTCGATGGCGGCGAGTTTAACGCCGGCCACCGGGAACCATTCTGTCTGTGTCATACCTTTTCCTTCAGGCGTCTGTAAGCGCGAGCTTGTGGGAGCGAGCCTGCTCGCGAAAGGGTGGCGAAGCCACCCGGCAGGATAACAGCGGGACCGATTAGCGGTGTCTCTGGAATCCTGCCGGGCGACAAGTCGCCCTTTCGCGGGCTGGGCCCGCTCCTACAATGGTCAGGACTCCAGCTTTCCGTGACACTGCTTGTATTTCTTGCCGGAGCCGCACGGGCAGGGTTCGTTGCGGCCTACTTTGCGGCCTTCGCGAACCACGGTGCGCGGCTTCTCCGGCGGCCCCTGGGTCTGGCCGGTGCCGTCGCCCTGGGCGGTGGGCGCGGCCACCTCTTCCTGCTCCGCCTTCATCTTCTCGGCCTGCTGGCGGGCTTCTTCCTGACGCTGCGCCTCGAGGCGTTCTACTTCGTCCTCGCGGCGCACTTCGAAGTTGTGCAGCACGCGCACCAGCTCATGTTGGATCTGGTTGAGCATGGTCTGGAACAGCTCGAAGGCTTCTTTTTTGTATTCCTGCTTGGGGTTCTTCTGGGCGTAGCCGCGCAGATGAATGCCCTGGCGCAGGTGGTCCATATTGGCCAGGTGTTCTTTCCAGTGGCGGTCGAGAATCTGCAGCATCAGGTGCTTTTCGATCGGACGCAGGGTCTCGGTGCCGATCTCCTCTTCTTTGCGGACGTAGTCCGCTTCCAGCTGCTTGATGATGCGCTCGGTGACGCCCTCGATGTGCAGGCCGTTGTCTTCGTCCAGCCACTGGCTCACCGGGATATCGCTGCTGTACTCGGCGTGCAGGCTCTTCTCCAGCCCTTCCACATCCCACTGGTCTTCCACCGAACCCGGCGGCATGTAGCTGTGCACCATCTCGGGAATCACGTCACGGCGGATGCTTTCCACCGAGGACGCCAGGCTCTCGGATTCGAGAATCTGTTCGCGCTGGCTGTACACCACGCGGCGCTGGTCGTTGGCCACGTTGTCGTATTCCAGCAGGTTCTTACGGATGTCGAAGTTGCGGGTTTCCACCTTGCGCTGGGCGTTTTCGATGGCGCGCGTCACCCAGCGGTGCTCAATGGCTTCGCCGTCCTTGAGGCCCAGTGAACGCATCATGTTGCGCACCCGGTCAGAGGCGAAGATGCGCATCAGGTCGTCTTCCATGGACAGGAAGAAGCGGGTGTAGCCCGGGTCGCCCTGACGGCCGGCCCGGCCGCGCAACTGGTTGTCGATACGCCGGGATTCGTGGCGCTCGGTGCCGATGATGTGCAGGCCGCCGGCCTCCAGCACGGTGTTGTGGTTGGCTTCCCACTCGGCGCGGATCTTCTCGGCCTTCTCCTCGGAAGGCTCATCCATGTGCTTGATCTCTTCCTCGGCGTTGCCGCCAAGCACGATGTCGGTACCGCGGCCGGCCATGTTGGTGGCGATGGTCACGGTGCCTGGGCGGCCGGCCTGGGCGATCACCTGCGCCTCGCGCTGGTGCTGCTTGGCGTTGAGCACTTGGTGTTTGATCTTTTCCTTGGTGAGCCGCTGGGCCAGGTATTCGGAGGCCTCGATGGTGGCGGTGCCCACCAGCACCGGCGCGCCGCGTTCCACGCAGTCGCGCACTTCCTCGACGATGGCGTCGAATTTTTCCTGCAGGGTCAGGTAGATCAGATCGTTGGCGTCTTTACGCACCATCGGCCGGTTGGTGGGCACCACCACCACGTCCATGCCGTAGATCTGCCGGAACTCCATCGCCTCGGTGTCGGCGGTGCCGGTCATGCCGGAGAGCTTGTCGTAGAGACGGAAATAGTTCTGGAAGGTGGTCGACGCCAGGGTCTGGTTTTCTTGCTGGATGCGCACGCCCTCTTTCGCTTCCACCGCCTGGTGGATGCCCTCGGACCAGCGGCGGCCCGGCATGGTGCGGCCGGTGTGCTCGTCGACGATCACGATCTGATCGTTCTGCACCACGTACTGGCGGTCCTTGTGGAACAAGGCGTGGGCCTTGAGCGCCGCGTGCACGTGGTGCAGCAGGGTCAGGTTGTGGGCGGCGTAGAGGCTTTCCCCGGCTTCCAGCAGGTTGTTGTCCACCAGCATCGACTCGATCAGCTGGTGGCCGTCTTCGGTGAGTTCCACCTGGCGCTGCTTTTCGTCGATGTAATAGTGGCCTTCGGCCGGCTGGCCGTCGTCGCCTTCCTCCTCGCGCTGCGGCTGCAGCTTGGGAATCAGGGTGTTCATCTGCCGGTACAGCTCGGAAGAATCCGCCGCCGGGCCGGAGATGATCAGCGGCGTGCGCGCCTCATCAATGAGAATCGAGTCCACTTCGTCGACGATGGCGTAGAACAGGCCGCGCTGCACCCGGTCTTCAAGGCGGAACGCCATGTTGTCGCGCAGGTAGTCGAAGCCGTATTCGTTGTTGGTGCCGTAGGTAATGTCGCAGCCATAGGCCTCGCGCTTTTCCGGCTGCGGCTGCTGGGAAAAGATCACGCCCACGCTCAGGCCCAGGAATTCGTACAGCGGACGCATCCAGTTGGCGTCCCGTTCCGCCAAGTAGTCGTTCACCGTGACCACGTGCACGCCCTCGCCGGCCAGGGCGTTCAGGTACGCCGCCAGGGTGGCGGTCAGGGTTTTGCCCTCACCGGTGCGCATCTCCGCGATGCGGCCCTCGTGCAGCGCGATGCCGCCCATCAACTGAACGTCGAAGTGGCGCATGCCCATTACCCGGGTGGCCGCCTCACGGACCACCGCGAACGCTTCCGGGAGTATCTCGTCAAGAGTCTTGCCGTCGGCCAACGCGGCCTTCAACTCGGCGGTCTTGGCCTGCAAAGCGCCGTCATCCAATTCCGCCATGGCGTCGCCATGGGTGTTGACCCCGGCCACCAGACGGCTGATCCGCTTGAGCTCGCGGTCATTCTTGGTCCCGAAGACTTTTTTGACGATGGTAGCCAGCATGAAACGTCCGTTTATTCTCAATGGGTGGGGCGAAAAAGAGCCATTCTAAACACAATAGACCAAGGAGATAAGGTGCGGGGGGCGACTATTCAAGACCTGCGGGGCTGGGAAACAGGTCTCTGGCATCCTGCCGGGCGGTGTGGCACCGCCCTTTCGCGGGCAAGGCCCGCTCCCA
The DNA here is from genome assembly GCA_042090255.1 of Alcanivorax sp. GTDB lineage: Bacteria > Pseudomonadota > Gammaproteobacteria > Pseudomonadales > Alcanivoracaceae > Alloalcanivorax. The sequence continues at coordinate 66,759 of JBELJS010000007.1, forward strand.
CAAGTGTTATTAACGGCGGGCGCGGTAGATATAGGGGTGCGGATTGACCTGGCGGCCGTTCTTGAGCACTTCGTAGTGCACGTGCGGGCCGGTGGAACGGCCGCTGGAACCCATCTTGGCGATCACATCGCCGGTGCGCACGATATCGCCGACCTTTGCCTCGACGGTCTTGGCGTGACCATAGCGGGTGCTGATGCCGTTGCCGTGGTTGATCTCCACCAGCAGGCCGTAGCCGGAACGTTCGCTCGCGTAGGTGACCACACCGGCGGCGGTGGCGACCACGTCGGAACCGTCCTTACCGGCGAAATCCACCCCTTCGTGCCACGCCACCTTGCCGGAGAACGGGTCGGTGCGACGGCCGAAGCGGCTCGACATCCAGCCCTGGGTGATCGGGCGGCCGGACAGGAAGGTCTGGTTTTCCAGATTACGGTTGGCGAGCAGATTCTCAAGGATATTCAGCTGCTGTTCGCGGCGTTCCAGGGTCTCGGTGAGACCGTCGAGTTCGTCAAGAAACGACGGCGGCGCGAAGGCGCTGCTGTCCTGGGGCTCGGGGCCGCCCATGGCCAACTCGCCGCCGCCGAAATCGAATTCGTCGCTTTCAATGCCGGCCACGTCCACCAGCCGCTCGCCAAGGGCGTCCAGCCGCACCAGGCGGGCCTGGGCGTCGGCCAGCTTCAGGGTCAGGGCGCGGAACTGCTCTTCACTGAGCTGCTTGAGGCTCGCCACTTCGTCGCTTTGTCGCTCCAGGGAGGACTGGAACCGTTTCGCCACTGCCTCACTATAGGAGGGCGGCGCGACCCGGTAGCTGATCCAGTAGGCGCCGACGCCGGCCACCATGGGGATCAATACCAGCACCGCCAGCACCAGCGCGGGCAAAAAACGCGGCAAAGAAAGGGTGCGGGAGTGGCCGCGCTTGCTGTTCAACAATATGATGTTCATCGTTGTATCGCGCCTGTCTCAAATCAGCTGTCGCAAATAAAAACGTACCCTGGCCGGAGGCGAGACCGCCCGGCGGGGCAAAGGGTTCCTTTCTTCCGTGAATGAGCTTCCGTGGATGAGATAGCGAGCGCCTTCCCCGTGTGCTCTCGCCTGGCAAGCTTTATAATTTTTTTACATTCGCAGGGTAGCCCAAGGAAAAGGTATGAGCAAGCCATCCCTACCCAAGGAATTGCAGGGTCTATTGCGCCAAAATAGCGCCCTGGCGCCGCTGGCGAAGGCCGCCCGCGGCCACCAGGCGGCGGCCCCGAAAGGCGCCGCCGCCCCGCCCGAGGACTGTCTGCCGCCGGCGCTGCGCGACCGGGTGACGCTGGTGGAGGAAGACAACCGCTGGCTGGCGATGGTGGAAACCAGCGCCACCGCCCAGCTGTTGCGGTTTCACCTGCCGCGCCTGGAGCGCAGCCTGGCGCCGGGCAAAAGCATCAAGATCCTGGTTACCGGCCGGCGCGCGGCGCCCGCCGCCACCGCCGACAAACTGCGCGCCAATGAGCGCCCGCCGCTGGATGCCGGCAGCGCCGCGCATATTCGCCAGGCGGCGGATTGCGTCGATGACGACGAGTTGGCGAAAGCGTTGCGGCGATTAGCCGGGCGGGCGGACATTTGAGGCGCCGATGTCGGGTTACGCTGCGCTAACCCGACCTACAGGATCCTTCGCTCCCTTTCGCGGGCGGGGCCCGCTCCCACAAAATAGCGCTTCGTAGCCCGGTGGGAAGAGGCCCTTGTGGGAGCGGGCCCTGCCCGCGAAAGGCCGGTTTAACCGGCCGGCAGGATCCCAGAGACCTTTTCAACCGCACCCAAAACGAGAGCGCCCCGGCCGGGGAGAACGGCCAGGGCGCACAGGGAGGCACGACACCGCGCGGGCACGCGGCGAGGTGTTTTCGGGACGGGCCGTTATTCGGCGGCCATCACCGGCTTCACGTAGGAAATCGGTGCGTTTTCCGCGTCCTCGAAGGTCACCAGTTCCCAAGCGTCTTCCTGCCTGAGCAGCTCGCGCAGAAGAGCGTTATTGAGAGCGTGACCGGATTTATGACCCACGAACTCGCCGATCAGGCTGTGGCCGAGCTGGTACAGGTCACCGATGGCGTCGAGCATCTTGTGTTTGACGAACTCGTCGTCATAACGCAGACCGTCCTCGTTGAGGATACGGTACTCGTCCACCACGATGGCGTTGTCCACGCTGCCGCCCAGCGCCAGGTTCTGGCTGCGCAAAAACTCGATGTCGCGCATGAACCCGAAGGTCCGGGCCCGCGCCACTTCCTTCACGAACGAGGTGGAGGAAAAGTCGATGCTGGCCACCTGGTTGCGGTCTTCGAACACCGGGTGATCGAACTCGATCGAGAACGTCACCTTGAAGCCATCAAACGGTTTGAAGGTGGCCACTTTGTCGTCCTCGCGGACGGTGACTTCCTTCTTGATCCGGATGAACTGCTTGGCGGCGTCCTGCTCTTTGATGCCCGCGGACTGCAGCAAGAACACAAAAGGACCGGCACTGCCGTCCATGATCGGCACTTCCGGCGCCGACAACTCCACGTAGGCGTTGTCGATACCCAGACCGGCCATGGCGGAAAGCAGGTGTTCCACGGTGCCCACTTTGACGCCGTCTTGAACCAGCGTGGTGGAGAGCGTGGTTTCACCGACTTTATCGGCGCCGGCGGGGATTTCCACCACCGGGTCCAGGTCCACCCGTCGGAACACGATGCCCGCGTTGGCGGGCGCCGGACGCACCGTCAGGTACACCTTTTCACCGGTGTGAAGACCCACGCCGGTGGCGCGAATCACATTTTTGAGAGTTCGTTGTCTGATCATTGATCCGTCACAAATCCGTCGGTATCCCGGAGGATACGGGTATCCTCAACGCGAAATAAGGGGGCGATGATAGCAAATCTCCCCTTTTCGCACCATGTTTCCAACGCCGTCAGTCAGCCTGACGGCGCAGGAACGTCGGGATATCGATAAAGTCCAGGTCTTCCGCGGTGTTCACGGCCTGTCGACCACCGCCTGCGGCTTGCTGCTGGGCGCGCTTGCGCTCCACCGCCGGACGATCCAGATCGTTATAGTCCACCCGGCCATCGGCGCCCATGGGCGTTTGACGTCCGCGCACCACTTTCAGTTCCTGGTGCTGGGCACCCAGGCCGGTGGCCACCACGGTGACGCTGATGTTGTCGCCCATATCCGGGTCGATGGCGGTGCCGATGATCACGTTGGCGTCTTCGCTGGCCAGCTCGCTGACGATATCGCCCACTTCGGAGAACTCATCCAGAGCGATGGACTCGTTGGCGGTGATATTGATCAGGATGCCGCGCGCGCCGCGCAGGTCCACGTCTTCCAGCAACGGGCTGGAGATCGCCGCCTGGGCCGCTTCCGCCGCGCGGTTGTCGCCGCTGGCGACGCCGGTGCCCATCATCGCGGTGCCCATCTCGCTCATCACGGTGCGCACGTCGGCGAAGTCGACGTTGATCATGCCGGGACGCACGATCAGGTCGGCGATGCCTTTCACCGCGCCCTGCAGCACTTCGTTGGCCGCCTTGAAGGCGTCCAGCAGGGTGGTGGAACCGCCCAGCACCGACTGCAGCTTCTCGTTGGGGATGGTGATCAGCGAGTGCACGTGCTCTTTAAGCGCTTCGATCCCTTCCTGGGCGGAGCGCATGCGCTTCTTGCCCTCGAACGGGAACGGCTTGGTGACCACGGCCACGGTGAGGATGCCCAATTCCTTAGCCACTTCGGCCACCACCGGCGCCGCGCCGGTGCCGGTGCCGCCGCCCATACCGGCGGTCACGAACACCATGTCGGCGCCTTCCAGCAGCTCGGCGATGCGCTCACGGTCTTCCATGGCGGACTGCCGGCCGATGTCCGGGTTGGCGCCGGCGCCCAGGCCCTTGGTGACCTGGCTGCCGAGCTGAATCACGGTTTTCGCGGAGGAGTTGCGCAGCGCCTGGGCGTCCGTGTTGGCGCAGATGAAATCCACACCTTCCACGTTGGAACGCACCATGTGGTCCACGGCGTTGCCACCGCCGCCACCGACACCGACTACTTTGATCACCGCGCCATGGGGTACGGAATCTTCGAGTTTGAATTGCATGGTTGATCTCCCGTTAATGCTTCCCTGTTTACTGCTTTTCCCAAAACCGGCCGGACCATCCGACCGCTTCTGAAACCTTTAAAAGTTGCCCTGGAACCACTTCTTGAAGCGTTCCATCCAGTTCACTTCGCCGCCGCCGGCCTGGGCACGGGGGCTGCGTCCTTCCTTCTCCATGCGCTGGCCGTACAACAGCAGGCCCACGGAGGTGGAATAAATCGGGTTGCGCACCACATCGGTGAGGCCGGCCACGCCCTGCGGCGTGCCCAGACGCACAGGCATGTGGAAAATTTCCTCGGCCAGTTCCGCCGCGCCCTCGATCTTCGAGGAGCCGCCGGTGAGCACGATGCCGCCGGGGATCATGTCCTCGAACCCGGAGCGGCGGATTTCCGCCTGGATCAGGGTGAACAGCTCGTCGTAGCGCGGCTCCACCACCTCGGCCAGGTTTTGGCGGCTGAGGGTGCGCGGCGGCCGGTCGCCGACGCTGGGCACCTTGATGGTCTCGTCGGCACCGGCCAGCTGGGTCAGCGCGCAGGCGTACTTGATCTTGATCTCGTCGGCATGCTGCTTGGGCGTGCGCAGCGCCATGGCGATGTCGTTGGTGACCTGATCGCCGGCAATGGGAATGTTCGCCGTGTGGCGGATCGCCCCTTCGGTGAAGATGGCGATGTCGGTGGTGCCGCCGCCGATGTCGACGATGCACACGCCCAACTCACGCTCGTCCTCGGTGAGCACCGAGTGCGCGCTGGCGAGCTGCTCGAGGATGATGTCCTCCACTTCCAGGCCGCAGCGGCGCACGCACTTCTCAATGTTCTGCGCCGCGTTCACCGCGCAGGTCACCAGGTGCACCTTGGCTTCCAGCCGCACGCCGCTCATGCCCACCGGCTCGCGCACGCCCTCCTGGTTGTCGACCACGTATTCCTGCGGCAGCACGTGCAGGGTTTTCTGATCGGCCGGGATCGCCACCGCCTGGGCGGCGTCGATCACCCGGTCGATGTCCGCCTGGGTCACTTCCCGGTCGCGGATCGCGACAATGCCGTGGGAATTAAGGCTGCGCACATGGGAACCGGCGATGCCGGCGTAGACCGAATGGATCTGGCAACCGGCCATCAATTCCGCCTCTTCCACGGCACGCTGAATCGAGCGCACGGTGGCTTCGATGTCCACCACCACGCCCTTCTTCATGCCCCGCGAAGGCTGGGAGCCCAGACCCACTACCTCCACAACGCCTTCCTCGGTGATCTGGCCGACGATGGCCACGACCTTGGAGGTGCCGATGTCCAGGCCCACGATCATGTTGTCCGTTGCATTCGCCATTAGAGGTACATCCTCTGTTTCTGCTTAAGCATTCTTGTCCGCTTCCGCGTCGCGCCAGGTCACCGCGATGCCATCGGCATAGCGCAAATCGACCCGCGCCACGCCACGGCTGTCGGTGCTCAGCACACCGCGATACAGGCGCGTGAAGCGGCGTAACTTGCCCACGTAATTGTCCCGGTCCACCACCAGCTGCATTTGATTGTCCAAAGTCAGCCGGGCGGTCAGCCGGGCGTTCACTTCCATTCGTTCGATGCCCAGGCCCACGTCACGCAGCAATTTGCCCATGCTGTGGTAGAAGCTCATCACTTCCTCCAGGCGCTGATCGGGGCCGTTCAAGCGCGGCAACCCGGTCAGGTCGTATTGTTTGAGCGCCTTGAACGGCTCGCCGTCGCGGGCCACCAGCACCGCTTCGTTCCACACCGCCACCGGCTCGCGCTCGGTGACATCCAGGCTCACCGTGTCCGGCCACTGGCGGCGCACGGACACCTCGGACACCCAGCTCAGGCTCCGGGCGCGCTGGTAGATTTGCTCCAGCGGCACCGAGAAGTAGTTGGCGTCGCGCACCAGCGAGGCCAGCGCGGTCTGCACCTGCTGCTGGCGACGCACGTCGGTGACGCCGTCCACGCCCACCTGGCGGATCGGGTACTGATCCAGCACCCGCGGCAGCCAGATCACACCGGCCACCACGGTGATCGCCACCAGCCCGGCCAGCGCCCCCGGCAGCGCCGCCGCCAACCGCTCGCGGATCGGCACGGCGGGCGCCTGCCGCTTGGCGCGGGTGGCCTTGGGGGACGCGCCGCGTGTGCGGCGGGTGGCGTCCGGTGTTTGGCGTCTGGCCTTAGCCACGGGCCTTGCTCCCTTTGCTCGCTTTGCGCGGCGGAAACCGGTCCACCGCTTCCAACAGAATGCGCGCCACTAATACGGCGAAATCGTCGCCGTCGGCCTTGGCGGCCATCGGCACCAGGCTGTGATCGGTCATCCCCGGCACGGTGTTCACTTCCAGCAGTTGCCAGTCGCCGTGTTCATCGCGCATCACGTCGACACGGCCCCAGCCCTGGCAGCCCACCGCCTCGAACGCTTTCAGGGCCAGCCCGCGCAGGGCCTGCTCGTCGGCGTCGTCGAGGCCCGCCGGGCACAGGTATTCGGTGCTGTTGGACTGGTACTTGGCCTCGAAATCATAAAAAGCGTTGGGCGTTTTCAACCGGATCGACGGCAAGGCGTGGCCGTCGACGATCGCCACGGTGTACTCCGGGCCGCTCACCCAGGCTTCCACCAGCACGTCGCTGTCGTAGGCGCGGGCGTCTTCCAGGGCCTTGTTCAGTTCCGCCGCGCTGTCCACTTTGGCCATGCCAATGGACGAGCCTTCGTGGGACGGCTTCACCATCAGCGGGAAGCCGATGTCGCGGTCATCCAGGCCGGCCACATAGAACGGCGGCGTGGGCAGGCCGGCGCCCTTCCACAGTTGTTTGGTGCGCACCTTGTCCATGCCGATGGCGGACGCCATCACGCCGGAGCCGGTGTACGGCAGTTTCAGGTGCTCCAGCAGCCCTTGAATCACGCCGTCTTCGCCGCCTCGGCCATGCAGCGCGATAAAGGCCACGTCGAAGCCCTTGAGGGTGTCGACGCCGCGCTCCGCCGGGTCCACCAGCTCGGCGATCAGGCCCAGTTGGCGCAGGGCCTGGTGCACGGCCTCACCGCTCTTCAGAGACACGGAGCGTTCCGCGGAATCGCCGCCGGCGAGCACCGCCACCCGGCCGATACGGGCCAGGCGCTGTTTCATTTCACTGGTCAGCGCCGTGCCGGGCGCCTTGCCGTTATCGACCATCGGCGCCTCCTTCGATGCGTGCCGCCAGATCGCGGGCGATGGCGCCGACGTTGCCGGCGCCCTGGGTGACCAGCAAATCGCCGTCTTGCAGCACGTTGGCAAGCAGTTCGGGCAGCTTGGCCGGGTCGTCGACGAACACCGGCTCGACCCGGGCACGCTGGCGCAGGCTGCGCATCAGGGCGCGGGTATCGGCGCCGGGAATCGCGTCTTCGCCGGCGCTGTAGACTTCCAGCATCAGCAATTGGTCGACACCGCCCAGCACGTCCACGAAGTCCTCGTAGAGATCGCGGGTACGGGTGTAGCGGTGCGGCTGGAACAGCATCACCAGCCGGCGGTCGGGCCAGCCGTCGCGGATCGCCGCGATGGTGGCGGCCACTTCGCGCGGATGGTGGCCGTAGTCGTCCACCAGGGTGGCGCTGCCGCCGCCGGCGCAGGGGTACTCGCCGAGCACGTCGAAGCGGCGCCCTACTCCGGCGAAGCCGTTCAGGCCGCGCACGATGGCCTCGTCGTCGGCGCCCTCGTCGGCGGCCACGGCGATCGCCGCCAGGGCGTTGAGCACGTTATGCCGGCCCGGCATGTTGAGGGTGATCTCGAGCGGCTCGCCTTCGGTGCGCACCACCCGGAAGGCGGTGCTCATGCCGTTCTGGCGCACGTTCTCGGCGCGCAGGTCGGCGTCGTCGCTGAAGCCGTAGCGGATCACCTGACGGTTAACCCGCGGCAGCAGTTTGCGCACCACCGGGTCGTCCACGCACAGCACCGCCACGCCGTAGAACGGCAGGTTGTGCAGGAACTCGATAAAGGTGTTTTCCAAGCGCGCGAAGTCACCGCCATAGGTGTGCATGTGGTCGGCGTCGATGTTGGTGACGATGGCGCTCATCGGTTGCAGATGCAGGAAGCTGGCGTCGGACTCGTCCGCCTCGGCGACCAGGTAGCGGCTTTGCCCCAGGCGCGCGTTGGTGCCGGCGCTGTTCAGGCGGCCGCCGATCACGAAGGTGGGGTCCAGCCCCGCTTCGCCGAGAATCGCCGCCACCATGGAAGTGGTGGTGGTCTTGCCGTGGGTGCCGGCCACGGCGATGCCGTGGCGGAAGCGCATCAGCTCGGCGAGCATTTCCGCGCGCGGCACCACCGGCACCCGGCGGGCGTGGGCTTCGGCCACTTCCAGGTTCTCGGTGTTGACCGCCGAGGACGTCACCACCACGTCGGCGTCGCCAATGTTTTCCGCCCGGTGGCCGATTTCGACCCGCGCGCCCAGGGCCCGCAGGTGGTCCACCACCGGCGATTCCTTGATGTCACTGCCACTGATGGCGTAGCCCTGGTTGGCCAGGACTTCGGCGATCCCGCACATGCCGGCGCCGCCGATACCCACGAAGTGGATACCGCGAATCCGCCGCATTTCAGGCACGGTATGTTTAATCGCCATGGGCGACCTCCTCGCATAGTTTCGCCACCCGGGCGGCGCTGTCGGGCACCGCCAGCTGGCGGGCACGCCCGGCGATCTGCGCCAGGGCGTCCCGTTCGGTCATACCGGCCAGGCTGCGCGCCAGGGCACCGGCGTTCATCTCCGCTTGCGGCAGCATCAGCGCGGCGCCGCGATCCACCAGCCAGCGGGCGTTCAGCGTCTGGTGGTCGTCCACCGCGCTGGGCAGCGGCACGAACAGCGCCGCCACACCGGCGGCGGCCACTTCCGCCACGGTCAAGGCGCCGGCGCGGCACACCACCAGGTCGGCCCAGGCGTAGGCCTCGGCCATGTCGTCGATAAATTCGCTGACTTCGGCGTCCAGGCCCAAGGCCTGGTACACCGGCTGCGCTTCGCCGGTGCGGCCGGCGCCGCATTGGTGGCGCACCTGCAAATTGGCGCCCAGCGACGCCAGCAGCAGCTCCGGCAGGTCCTGGTTCAATGCCAGGGCACCCTGGCTGCCGCCCAGCACCAGAATCCGCAGCGACCCCTGGCGCACGCCGTAGCGCTCCGCCGGGTCGGGCAGATCGGCGATCTCGCGCCGCACCGGATTGCCCACCCAGACACCGCCGGGCAGCGCGCCTTCGAACCCTTCCAGGGTTTCGCTGGCGAAACGGGACAGCATGCGGTTGGTGAGCCCGGGGGCGGCGTTTTGTTCGTGGATCACCAGCGGCAGGCCGCACAGCCTGGCGGCCAGGCCGCCCGGGGCACTGACAAAACCGCCAAAGCCCACCGCCAGCACCGGCCGCTCGCGGCGAATCACGGCGACCGCCTGCCACAACGCGCGCAGCAACTGCAGCGGGCCGAGCAGCTTGCGCTTCACGCCGCCGCCGCGCAGGCGCCCGACCGCCAGGCTGACGATCTCGAAGCCATGGCGTTCCACCAGGCGGGTTTCCATGCCGCCTTCGGCGCCCAGCCACAGCACCCGGTAGCCGGCGTCCTGCAGTTGCCGGGCCACCGCCAGGGCGGGGAATACGTGGCCGCCGGTACCGCCGGCCATAATCAGGACCGTGGCGCTCATCGTTTGCTCCTCCCGCGTGCCTGCAGCCGCGATTGCTCGGTGCTGGCGCGCAGTACCAGCGCGATCATCACCGAGCAGATCAGCAGCGAGGAGCCGCCGTAACTTACGAACGGCAGCGTCAGTCCCTTAGTGGGCAACACACCCATGTTCACACCCACATTGATGAACGCCTGGGCGCACAGCACCAGCGCGGTGCCGTACACCAGATAGGCGTGATAAAGAAAGCCGCGCTGTTCCAGGCCGCGGCCGATTACGAACAGGCGCCAGCCGAGTACCGCGAAGCCGACGATCATCGCCAGGGTGCCAATCAGGCCCCATTCCTCGGCGAGCACCGCGAACACGAAATCGGTGTGTGCTTCGGGCAGGTAAAACAGTTTCTGCACGCTGTTGCCCAGGCCCACGCCCAGCCAGTGGCCGCGCCCGAAAGCGATCAGGCTCTGAGTGAGCTGGTAGCCGGCGCCGTACTGGTCCGCCCAGGGGTCGGTGAAGCTCATCAGACGCGCCACCCGGTAGGGTTCCGCCAGCGCTATCACCGCGCCCAGCGCGACCACGGCGAGACCGATAACCAGGAATCGCAGAGTGGGGACACCGGCCAGGAACAGCATGCCCATGGCGGCGATGCCCAACACCACCACGGCGCCGAAGTCCGGCTGCAGCAGCAGCATGAACGTCAGTGCGGCGAGCACGCCCAGCGGCAACAGAAACGCCTTCCAACCGCTTTCCAACGCCGCCTTGTGCTGGGCGATGTAGCCGGCCAGATAAAGCACGAAGCACAGCTTGACGATTTCCGAGGCCTGAATGGTGATGCCCGGCAGCGCGATCCAACGGGTCGAGCCGTTCACTTCGCGGCCGAGGCCGGGGATGAACACCATCACCAGCGCCGCCAGCGCCACCGGCAGCATGGCGAAGCGCAGTTTTTCCAACAGCGCCAGCGGCACGCAGCAATACACGAACACGCCCAAACCAACACTGGCGAGCAAATAGACGCCGTGCCGCAGCCCGTAATAGAACGGGCTGTCCAGACGCGTTTCAGCGATCTGCAGCGACGCGGAGGTGACGATTACCAGCCCGGCCAGGGCCAGCAGCGCCACGGTCCACAGCAGCGGGCGGTCGAGCCCCGGGTCGCGCACGTCCACCAGCGCACTAGCCATGGGTCACCTCCCGGGCGCGGGCGGAGAAATCGTCGCCACGGGCCACGTAGCTCTCATACATATCGAAGGACGCGCACGCCGGTGACAACAGCACCGCGTCGCCGGGCTGGGCCAGTTGCGCGGCACGCTTGACCGCCGCCGCCATGTCCGCGACCCGCTCGCAGGGCACGCCGGACAGGCCGTCCGCCACTTTGTCCGCGTCCTGGCCGAGCACCAGGGCGGCGCGCAGATACTGGCGCGCCGGTTCGCCCAGCGGCGAGAAGTCCTGGCCCTTGCCCTGGCCGCCGGCGATCAGGATCACGCGGCCGTCGATGGCTTCACCAATACCGGTGAGCGCCGCCAGCGTGGCGCCCACGTTGGTGGCCTTGGAATCGTTGATCCAGCGGATGCGGGCGCCCTCCGCCACCAGCTGGCAGCGGTGCGGCAGGCCCTTGAAGCGTTTCACGGTGGCCAGGGTGGTGGCCCGGTCGAAGCCCAGGGCGTCGGCCATGGCCAGCACCGCCAGCACGTTCATGGCGTTGTGATGGCCGGCGAGCGCCAGCTCGTCCACGTGCAGCAGAGTCTCGCCCTGGTGGCAGAGCATCTGCTTGTCGGTGTCCAGCTGGTAATGCGCTTCCGGGTGGCTGCCGAAGGTGATTTCCCGGGGCACCTGGGTCTGCGGGCGGGTGGCCAGATCATCGCGGTTCCACACCGCTACCTGGCAGCCGTCGTAAATGCGCTGCTTGGCGGCCAGGTAATCGCTGAACTTGCCGTAGCGGTCCAGGTGGTCCTGGGACAGATTGAGAATCGAGGCCACCTGGGCGTTCAGGCTGTAGGTGGTTTCCAGCTGGAAACTGGACAGCTCGAGCACATACAGCTCCGCTTCTTCGCGCAGCAGATCCAGCGCCGGCACACCCAGGTTGCCGCCCACACCGGGCTTGGCGTCACAGGCGCTCGCCACTTCGCCGAGCAGGGTAACCACGGTGCTTTTGGCGTTGGAGCCGGTGATGCCCACCAGCGGACGGCTGGCGGCGCGGGCGAACAGCTCGATGTCGCCAATCACTTCCTTGCCCTCGGCGATCTGCTCGGCGATGGCCGGCGTCGACACGGCCACACCGGGGCTGACGATAAGACGCTGGGCCCGCTTCATCCACGACGCCTTGAAGCCGCCGGTATGAATCTTGAGCTTGGGATGCTGCTGACGCAGTTCGTCCAGTCCCGCCGGCGCGTCGCGGGTATCCAGGGCGCGCACGGCCATGCCCTGATCCGCCAGGTAGCGGATCACGGAGCGGCCGGAAACACCCAGGCCAATAACCAGATCGAACGCGTCTTTCGCCATTATTTACGCATCCCTCAGCGAATCTTCAGGGTCGCGAGACCCACCAGTACAAGAATGACGGTAATGATCCAGAACCGAACGATGATCTTCGGCTCCGGCCAGCCCTTGAGTTCAAAGTGGTGATGGATCGGCGCCATGCGGAAAATGCGCCGGCCGGTGAGCTTGAACGAGGCCACCTGCAGCATCACCGATACCGTCTCCATGACGAACACGCCGCCCATGATGAACAGCACAATTTCCTGGCGGACGATCACCGCCATCACGCCGAGCACCGCGCCCAGCGCCAGCGCGCCCACGTCGCCCATGAACACCTGCGCCGGGTAGGCGTTGAACCACAGAAAACCGAGCCCGGCGCCGCACAGGCCGGCGACGATCACCACCAGTTCACCGGCGCCGGCGATGTACGGAATCTGCAGGTAGGTGGCGAACTCCGCGTGGCCGCTGGCGTAGGCGAAAATGCCCAGCGCCGCCGCCACCAGCACGGTGGGCATGATCGCCAGGCCGTCCAGGCCGTCGGTCAGGTTGACCGCGTTGGAGGTGCCGTTGATCACGAAATAAGTCAGCACCACATAGAACCAGCCCATGTTGATTGCCACGGTCTTGAAGAACGGCACGATCAACTGGGTTTCCTGCGGGCTCTGGGCGGTCCAGAACAGCGCCAGGCCAGCGCCGAGCGCGCCCACGGACTGCCAGAAATACTTCCAGCGGGCCGGCAGGCCGCGCGGGTTCTTTTCGATCACCTTGCGCCAGTCGTCGACCCAGCCCACCGCGCCGAACACCACCAGCACGCCCAGGGTGATCCACACAAAGCGGTTGCTGAGATCCGCCCACAACAGGGTGGAGATGGCGATCGAAATCAGAATCAGGCCGCCGCCCATGGTGGGGGTGCCGGCTTTGCTGAGATGGCTCTTGGGGCCGTCGTCGCGGATCGCCTGACCGACCTGCTTTTCCTGCAGCTTGCGGATCATGATCGGGCCGATCCAGAACGCCAGAAACAGCGCCGTCAGCACCGCCAGAATGGCGCGCAAGGTAATGTATTGAACCACCAGGAAACCGCTATAGAACTCGCCCAGTTGTTCCGCTAGCCAAAGCAACATCAGTGCCCCCTCCCCTTATCGGTAAGCCGTTGCACCACTTGCTCCATGCGGGCACTGCGCGACCCCTTGACCAATACCGTGCCGCCTTGGGCCAGCGTTCCCGCTGCCCGCTCGGCGGCCTGATCGAAATGTTCCACCGGCTCGGCGCCGTCACCGAAGCCGCGGGCGGCCGCTTCGGCGCCGGGCAGGGTGATCAGCGTGTCGACGCCGGCGGCCCGGGCGTTGGCGCCCAATTCAGTCACCAGCGTCTCGGCGCTGGGGCCCAGCTCCCCCATGGCGCCCAGCACCAGAGTGCGCGGTGACGGCCGCCCGGCCAGCCAGGCGATGGCCGCCCGTACCGAGCCAGGGTTGGCGTTATAGGTGTCGTCCACCAGGGTGCCGCCCTGGCAGTCGATGACGTTCATGCGTCCGGGGACCGGCTGCAGATGCTCCAGGCGCGGCGCCCGTTCCGCCAGGTCGACGCCCAGCGCCTGCACGGCGGCCAGGGCCATCAGCGCATTGTTGATCTGATGGGCGCCCACCAGCGGCAGCCGCAAGGTGAGGCCCAGCGGCCGCAGAATGAATTCGCAGCCGTGGTCGTCCAGGCGCACCGCGTCGGCGTGCAGGTCGCCCTGGTCACGGCCCACGGTGACGACCTTCAAACCGGCAGCGCGCGCCTGCTCGGTAAAGAAATCCGCGTAGTGGTCGTCGCCGTTGATCACGGCGATGGCGCCGGCGGCACAGCCCGGGAAGATCTCCGCCTTGGCGCGGGCGATGCCGTCCATGGAGCCGAAGCCTTCCAGATGGGCGCCGGTGACATTGGTGATCAGCGCCACGTTCGGCCTCACCAAACCGCTGGTCCAGGCGATTTCGCCGGGGGCGTTGGCGCCCAGCTCGATCACTGCCTGGCGATGCTCGGCGCTCAGGCGCAGCAGGGTGAGCGGCACGCCGATGTCGTTGTTGAGATTACCGTGGGTGGCCAGAGTGCCTTCGCCCAGCAAGATAGCGATCATCTCTTTGACGGTGGTTTTGCCGGCGTTGCCGGTAACCGCCACGCGCGGTACTGGGAACTGGGCGGCGTAGCCGGCGGCCAGGCGCCCCAAACCCTCACGGGTATCGGCAACGCGCACGTCGGCGTCGAACACGCCGGTGTCACTGCCCTTTTCGCTGTCGTACTCAATAAGTGCGGCCACCGCGCCGGCGTCGCGGGCCTGCGCCAGGAAGGCGTGGCCGTCGAAGCGCTCGCCGCGCAGCGCCACGAACAGGCTGTCCGGGCCCAGGTTGCGGGTGTCGGTGCTGATCGCGCTCAGGGTGCGGTCGCTGCCGCGCAGCTCGCCGGCGGTCCAGTCACGGATCTGGGACAGGCGCATCATGCGGCACCCCCTGCCGAAGCCGGCGCTTGCCACGCGGCCAGGGCGTCGCGGGCCAGGTCGCGGTCGTCCATCGGGTGGCGCTGACCGGCCACCTCTTGATAATCCTCATGGCCCTTGCCAGCCACCAGCACCACATCGCCGGCGCCGGCCTGGGACACCGCCAGTGCCACGGCGCGCCGGCGGTCGGTTTCCACCTGCACGGCGTGCGGGTCGGCGAGGCCGTCACGCATCTGTTCGATGATCGCTTGCGGGTTCTCGCCGCGCGGGTTGTCGCTGGTGAACAGCACCCGGTCGGCGCCACGCTCGGCGGCGGCGGCCATCAGCGGGCGCTTGCCGGTGTCGCGATCGCCACCGCAACCGACCACGCAGTGCAAGCGACCGGGGAAATGCTCGCGCGCCGCCGCCAGCGCTTTTTCCAGACCATCCGGCGTGTGCGCGTAATCGACGATAACCGTCGGCTTGCCGGCTTCACGAACCGGCTCCATACGCCCCGGCACCGGGGTAATGGCGGTCAGCGCGGCGGTCAGCGCGCGCGGCTCAACGCCGCTGCCGTGCAGGGCCCCGGCCACCGCCATCACGTTGCTGAGATTGAAGGCGCCGAACAGCGGCAGGGTCACGTTGACGGCTTCACCGCCCACCGTGAACCGCAGGTCCATGCCGTCCGGGTGCGGCTGCCAGGCCACGCAGCGCACGGTGGCGCCGGCCTGGGCGCCGAAGGTGATGCAGCGCACACCGTCGTTGAGTCGACCGAGCAGCACCGGGGCCGCCGCATCGTCACTGTTGATCACCGCTTCCTGGAGTTCCGGGCGGGTAAATAGCGCCACCTTGGCCAGCAGGTAACTGTCCATATCACCGTGGTAATCAAGATGGTCGCGGCTCAGGTTGCTGAACACCGCGATGCGCACCGGGGTGCTGCCCAGACGATGCTGGTCGAGCGCATGGGACGACACTTCCATGGCGACACTGTCGGCGCCGGCGTCACACAGGTCGAGCAGCGCTTTCTGCAGGGTAATCGGGTCCGGTGTGGTATGGCCGGTGCTGTCCTCTTGACCTTTGAGGCCAACACCCAGGGTGCCGATCAGCCCGCAGGCGTGGCCCAGGGCATTGAGCGCGTCACGCAGGAACCAGGTGATACTGGTCTTGCCGTTGGTGCCGGTCACGCCGATCACCTTCAGGCGCCGGCCCGGCTCACCGAAATAGCGGGCCGCCAGCGCGCCAACCTGACGGCGCAGGTCGGGCACGCTGATGCATGTGGCGCCGTCGTGCCGGCGCACGCCGAAGCTGTCGCCCTCTTCCACCACCACGGTGGCGCCGGCGCGGATCGCCGCGTCAATGAACTGACGGCCATCGACCTGATGCCCCGGCACCGCCAGGAACAGATCACCCTGGCCCACGGCGCGGCTGTCCAGGCGCAATTCGCGGATCGTCAGGTCGCGCAGCCGTTCCGGCAGCGGCTGGTCGGGGAGCAATTCACGCAGCGCGATCATGTGGCGTCCTCCCCGTCCAGATTGCCGGCGATCAGACCGTCGGTCTTGTCCGGCGGTATGTGCAGGGTGCGCAGCACGCCACCGACGATGGCGGAGAACACCGGCGCGGCCACCAAGCCGCCGTAATAGGACTCGCCGCGCGGGTCGTCGATCACCACCACGGCGGCGATGCGCGGGTTGGAGGCCGGGGCGATGCCGGCGAACAGACCGATGTAGCGGTCGTCGGCGTAGCCGTTGGCGGTGACCTTGTGCACGGTGCCGGTTTTGCCGGCCACCTGGTAACCGGAAATCTGCGCGCGGCTGGCGGTGCCTTCGACGCTGACCACGGTTTCCAGCATGCGCACGATGGACTGGGCGCTGGCCGGCGCGATCACCTGCTCGCCCTTGGGCGGCTGCTCCACCTTAAGCAGGGACAGCGGCACCCGGCGGCCCTGGTTGGCGAGGATGGCGTAGGCCTGGGCCAGCTGCAGCGCGGTGGTGCTGACGCCGTAGCCGTAGGAGAGCGCGGCGCGCTCCACGTCCCGCCAGCGTGCGCGCAGCGGCAGCATGCCGTCGCTCTCACCGGGGTAATCGATGCCGGTGCGCTGGCCGAAGCCGAAGCGCTCCAGATAGCCCGGCAACACCATGGCGTCCATGGACAGCGCCAGCTTGCTGACCCCCACGTTGGAGCTCTTGGTGAGCACGGTGGTGACGTCGATAACGCCGTAATCGCGGTGGTCGCGGATGGTTTTGCTGCCCACTCGCAGGTAGCCGGGGTGGGTATTGATCGCCGTGGTGGGCGTCACCAGGCCCTGCTCCATGGCGGCGGCCACGGTGAACGGCTTGATCGTGGAGCCCGGCTCGAACAGGTCGGTGACCGCCCGGTTGCGCAGGCTGCTGGTATCCAGGTTGCCCCGGTTGTTGGGGTTGTAGGCGGGCTGGTTGACCATCGCCAGGACTTCACCGGTCTTGATGTCGAGCACCACGGCCGAGCCGCCCTTGGCCTTGAAGCGGCGTGTGGCGGCGAGCAGCTCTTTGTACGCCAGGTACTGCAGGCGCAGGTCCAGGCTCAAAGTGATGTCCTGACCGGGGGCCGCCGGTTCCAGCACTTCGATGTCTTGAATCACCCGGCCCAGCAGGTCGCGGACCACTTTTTTGCGGCCCGGCTCGCCGGACAGGCGCTCTTCGAAGGCCAGCTCCACGCCTTCTTGGCCGCGCTCGTCGATATCGGTAAACCCGACCAGATGGCTGGTCACTTCGCCGGCCGGGTAGTAGCGGCGGTATTCGGTGAGCGGGTGGATGCCGGGCACCTGCTTGGCGAGCACGGCCTGCGCCTGCTCCGGCGCCAGGCCGCGGGCCAGGTAGATGAACTCTTTGCCCTTGTGGCTGTTGACCCGGCTGGCGAAGGCGCGGCTGTCGATAATCGGGTTGTTGCCCAGGCGCGCCCACTGTTCCTGATGTTCCAAGGCTTCGCCGGGGTTGGCCCACAGGGTGGTGACCGGGGTGCTCACCGCCAGCGGCCGGCCGGCGCGGTCCTGAATCACGCCGCGGTGGGCCGCCACCGGCTCCACCCGCAGGTTGCGAATGTCGCCCTGGTTGGCGAGAAAGTCGTGTTGCACCACCTGAAGCTGCACCGCGCGCCCCACCAAAACACAGGCGCAGCCCGCCCAGAACACCAGCATGAAACGCCAGCGCAGGGAGCTGTTGGCCTGGCGCGCCGCCTTAGAGGCGGTTTTGCGCGTTGCCTTGGGTGTGGTTCTACGGGCGCCTTTCA
>JBELJS010000093.1:0-4237 GCA_042090255.1 Alcanivorax sp.
GCGATGCCGACGGTGAGAAAGCTCCAGGCGACGGTGGTCCAGGGGCGTGCCCAGCGGGCCCAGGCCGGGTCCAGATTGCCGGCCAGCAGACCGGCCACGGCGAACGCGAACGCCACCGAGAAGCCCACGTAACCCATATAAAGCATGGGCGGGTGGATGATCAGGCCCGGGTCCTGCAGCAGCGGGTTGAGGTCGGCGCCGTCGATCGGGAACCAGGGCAGCGAGCGGTCGAACGGGTTGGAGGTGAACAGCATGAAGGCGTGGAAACCCACCGCGATCATGCCCATCACCGACAGCACCCGCACCACCATGGGCAGCGGCACCTTGCGGCTGAACAGGCCGACCAGAGCGGTCCAGCCGCCCAGCATCCAGCCCCACAGCAACAGCGAGCCCTCGTGGCCGCCCCAGATCGCCGACAGCCGGTAGCCCAGCGGCAAGAAGGAGTTGCTGTGGTTGGCCACATAGGTGACCGTGAAATCATTGATATAGAAGCTGTAGCCCAGGCAGAGCATCGCCACCGTGAGCGCCAGCCACTGCAGCCAGGCCAACGGCCGGGCGTAGCGCTGCCAGGATTCCACCCGGCGATAGACGCCGATCAGAGGGAATACCGCCAACACCAGGGCCGCCGCTATGGCCACCCACAGGGAGAGATGTCCGAGTTCCGCCGCCACCTTATTCCTCCGGCTGAGTGTGCGCGCGCATCATCGGCAGATGCGGCCCGCTTTGCAAGCCCGCCGGCGCGCCGCCCCTGGCGACGCGCCGGCATGGACATATTTTGAGACGCTTAGCTGTCGTGCCCGACGACACCGCTCTGCTACTATGTGGCTATCATCAGGGTCGACACGCTGTTTAAAGTGTCGCCATTTTGCAGCCAAAAGGTCATCTGGCATCCATACACTATCACCGGCGGGTTGGAACGAATCGAGCTCGATCCGTTCCATACTGAGTGAAAACAATGGATGTTCGGCACCAGCCCGGCCTGTGTGGAGTAACCAGTTTGAGCACTAATGACGTGAACACCGCGAATCCGGATCAAAAGTCCGCCTATTCCTACGACGACCTGCTGGCCTGTGCCCACGGTCAGTTGTTCGGCCCCGGCAACGCTCGCCTGCCCCTGCCCGGCATGCTGATGCTCGACCGCATCAGCCACATTGCCGACCATGGCGGCGAATACGGCAAAGGGGAGATCATCGCGGAACTGGATATCCACCCGGACCTGTGGTTCTTCGACTGTCACTTCGAGTCCGACCCGGTAATGCCGGGCTGTCTGGGTCTGGACGCCACCTGGCAGCTACTGGGCTTCTTCCTCGGCTGGCTGGGCAACCCCGGTCGCGGCCGCGCCCTGGGCGTGGGCCAGGTGAAATTCTCCGGCCAGATACTGCCCACCGCCAAAAAAGTCACTTACCGAATCAACGTGAAAAGAGTGATCGCCCGCAAGCTCACTCTCGGCATCGCCGACGCCGTGGTTTCGGTGGACGGCGAGGACATTTACGAGGCCAAAGACCTGCGGGTCGGTCTGTTTACCTCGACGGAAGGGTTCTAGCGCCCCGCTGAATACGACAATATCACCTTGATGGAGCACCATATGCGTCGCGTCGTGATTACCGGCCTGGGAATCGTGTCCTGCCTCGGCAACGAGGCGGACAAGGTGTCCCAGGCGCTGCGGGATAGCCTCCCGGGCATCCGCTTCAAGGAAGCCTATAAGGAAATGGGCATGCGCAGCCAGATCGCAGGGACGCCGAACATCAACCTGGAAGACCACATCGACCGTAAGCCGCGCCGCTTCATGGGCGACGCGGCGGCCTACGCCTACGTGGCCATGCAGCAAGCGATCGCCGACGCCGGCCTGGACGACGCCGACGTCAGCAACGAGCGCACCGGCCTGATCGCCGGTTCCGGCGGCCATTCGTCGTTCAACCAGGTCGAGGCCGCCGACATCGCCCGCACCCGCGGAGTCAAGCGTGTCGGTCCCTATATGGTGCCGCGCGTGATGGCGAGCACCGTGTCCGCCTGCCTGGCGACGCCGTTCAAGATCAAGGGCATCAACTATTCCATCGCCTCCGCCTGCGCCACCAGCGCGCACTGCATCGGTAGCGCGGTGGAACAGATTCAGCTGAACAAGCAGGACGTGGTGTTCGCCGGCGGCGGCGAGGAAGAGCACTGGACCCTGAGCTGTCTGTTCGACGGCATGGGCGCTCTTTCCAGCAAGTACAACGACACCCCGCAGACCGCCTCGCGCGCCTATGACGCCACCCGCGACGGCTTCGTGATCGCCGGCGGCGGCGGCATGGTGGTGCTCGAGGAGCTGGAGCACGCCAAGGCACGCGGCGCGCGTATCTACGCGGAAGTGGTGGGCTATGGTGCCACCAGCGACGGCCACGACATGGTCGCGCCCAACGGCGAAGGCGCCGCGCGCTGCATGCGCCAGGCGCTGGCCACGGTGGATGGCGAGGTGGATTACATCAACGCCCACGGCACCAGCACCCCGGTGGGGGATCTGGCCGAGCTGAAGGCGATCCGCGAGGTGTTCGGCGACGGCAAGGTGCCGTCGGTCAGCTCCACCAAGAGCCTGTCCGGCCACAGCCTGGGCGCCGCCGGCGTTCAGGAGGCGATCTATTGCCTGCTGATGATGCGCGACGGCTTCACCGCCGGCTCCGCCAACATCACCGAGCTGGACGCGGACGCCGAGGGCCTGCCGATCCTCACCAAAAGCAACGATCAGCGCCCCGAGCTGGTGCTCAGCAACAGCTTCGGCTTCGGCGGCACCAACGCCTCGCTGGCGCTCAAACGCTGGCAATAACGTCGGGTTACGCTTTGCTAACCCGACCTACGCTCAGAATGTAGGTCGGGTTAGGCCGCAGGCCGTAACCCGACATCCGCCACCGTTCAGAACTTATGTTCCATCCCGACTGAGAACAGGCTGCCGCTGTCGTCGGCGTCGACGCCACCCGGATAAGTGATGGTCGCGTCCGAAGAGGACACCAGGCCGTACACTTTGGTCTGGCGGCCCAGCTTGTAGTCCGCACCGGCGATAAGGATGTCGTCTTCGTAGCCGAAATCATCGCCGTCGAAACGCCCCGCCTGGGCTTTCAATGTCACCCGCGGCAGCAGCTGCCAGCCGGCGCTCACCAAGTAAGACGTCGCGTCGAGCCGGTCGGCGCCGGCGGCGTCCGGGTCCAGGCGCAGTTGCTCCACCATCGCACCCAGATCCAACGCGCCCAGGGTCACGCCCAGGGTGCCGCGCAGCAGATCCCGGTCGGCGTCCACCAGCGCCGGCGGCGGTGCCGGGTTGTCCACTTCCTGATAGCCGTGCTCGTAAGCCAGCGCCGCGTATAGGGCGTCCTTGGACCAGGTGGCAGACAGGCCGAAGGTATCGGCGAGCCCGTCTTTTTCCTCGTCACCGGAGGTGTCGCCCTCACCCGGGGCCAGTTGCGCGCGCACCACCAGGCCGCTGAAATCCGGGCTTTTCCAGTTCAGGGTGTTGCTGTTGCGGCGCTGGCCGAAGAAGTAGCCGCCGATGTCCGCGGCGGTGTTGTTGAACTGGTCAACGCGCCCTTCCGCCATTTTCACCGGGCTGTCGTAACGGCCGGCGAACACGTCACCGATCACCGAACCGAGACCGACGAAACTGTTCCGGGTGGAGAACGTGTCGCTGTCGCCGTCCACGTCGTAGCCCACTTCCAGTTGATAGAGCACGCTCAGCTCGCCCACTTCCAGCGGCTCGCGGCCGCGCACGCCCAGGCGTGAACTGTTGCTCTCCAGAAACCAGCCTTCTTCCAACGGCGAGCGCGCCGCCTGCACGTCGTTGAGTTGGCCGGACAGGGAGCCGTCGGGGTAATCGGAAAGGCGGTCCAGGCTGACGTTCACCCGGCCATAGAATTCCGGGGCCGCATGCACGGTCAGCGGCGCGCCGATGGCCGCCGCCAAGGCCAGCGCCGGGGTGGCCAGCCGGGTTACTTTATTCATGTCCCTTCTCCCTCGTTATTCGGGTTGTTGCGAAGGGTGCACTATATGACGCTTTTGTGACTCAGCCAAACCGGAACAGGGCCCTTTTCCGGGCCCATTTCCCGGTATCGGAACGGTTCGCTCCAGCTTGGGCGCGGGTCTGTGTTCTGCCCTTCCGGGAAGTTTCCGATGCCCCGGGTTATAGCTGGCGCCGAACCTTTCTACGGAGCTTGAGTTTTGTGGGAGCTTGCCTTGCAAGCGAAAGGCCGGCTTTGCCGGCCGGCAGGATCCC
>JBELJS010000051.1:0-22700 GCA_042090255.1 Alcanivorax sp.
AGCACAACCTTGCCAAGGTTGGGGTCGCGAGTTCGAATCTCGTTTCCCGCTCCAATTAGTAATGGAACCGGTTGCGAGGGTCGCGAGCTGGAGTGCCAGCCCAGTCGAATCTCGTTTCCCGCTCCAAGTTTCAATGTGAATCTCGACGTTGGGGATTGGGGTCGCGAGCTGGAACGCCAGCCCGATCGAATCTCGTTTCCCGCTCCAGATTTCCAACCTCGGCCCAAGCCGGGGTTTTTTGTTCGTACAGGTTTAACGGCGCGGTGGCAGAGTGGTTATGCAGCGGACTGCAACTCCGTAAACGCCGGTTCGATTCCGACCCGCGCCTCCATTCCCAGGCCTGCATCTGTTGTGTAAAGTTCGGCATGACCTGCGGGTATGGTGAAATTGGTAGACACAAGAGACTTAAAATCTCTCGGCCTTATGGCTGTGCCGGTTCGAGTCCGGCTACCCGCACCAATTCCTCCCTTTCTTTTCCTCCCTTAGCCTTTTATTGCCGCCTTGAATCGCTTTCTGGTACTTTAATCCTTTAGTCTTAATTCCTGCGGGAAAGCACGAATACCGAGGCAATAGCATAACGCCATAACAAACCTCGGATTCAGGGGGAAACGGTTAATGACTGGGTTTCAGCATCTGTCCGTGCGGCTGAAGATTTTGTCCGTGGCGGGTTTGGGGATCTTTCTGTTCCTCGCTTATTTCTTGTACAGCTACTACATCGCGGAAACCAATATTGATCATCTGCGCCAGGTGGAAAGTCATGACTTTCCGGTGCTGGAGCTGGTCAATGCCAACAATGTGGAATTCCTGGCGATCAGCGACGCCTACGGCGACGCCATCACCCAGGGGGACGCTGATCTGCTCGACGAGGGCCGGGAGCGCTCCGACCGGTTTCTGGAACGCCTCGGTGATATTGAGCGTCTCGACCCCACCCTGAGCGCGCCGGTGGATGATCTGCGTTCCGCGTTTATCACCTATATCACCGTCGCCAACGACACCGCCGCCAGACTCGTCGCCGACCCGGCTGCCCGGATCAGCAGCTACGAAGCGCTGACCGAGATGCAGCAGCTGGAAGAGCAATACACCGACGAGCACAGCGCCTTCGAACAACAGCGTTATCAGAGCTTCCGCGATAACCTCAACGCCAGCCGCGAAGACAATAAAAGCACCCAGCTGATCGGCCTGGCCCTGGGCAGCGTGGCGTTCACGCTGCTCGGTTTGATCGCCCTGCGGGTTACCCGCTCCATCACCCGGCCCTTGGAAGACGCCATGGGCGCCGCGGACAGCATCGCCAGCGGCAACTGGGACACCGAAATTCGCAGCGACAGCCGCGACGAAACCGGCCATCTGATCCGCGCCATCCGTAAGATGCGCGACACCCTCAAGGCACGCACCGACGAAGACCGCCGCCAGGAGCAGCTGAAAAACCAGCTCTCCGAGCTCAACACCCTGATGCGTGGCGACCTGAGCATCGAGCAACTGGGCAGTAATCTTCTTTCCTATGTGGTGCCGACACTGGAAGCCCAGGTGGGCGCCTTCTATACCTTCGACACCGAGAGCGAAACCCTGCGCCTCTCCAGCGCCTACGCCATGCAGCGGCGCAAGCAGCTGGCCAACGAGTTCCGCCTGGGCGAGTCGCTGGTCGGGCAAAGCGCGCTGGAAAAGAAAACCATTATTCTCGAGCAGGTGCCAGAGGAGTACATGCTGGTGGGGTCCGGCACCGGCAACGCCGCACCGCGCAATGTCATGGTGCTGCCTATCGTCCACGACGACGAACTCAAAGGGGTGCTGGAAGTCGGCACCTTTGAGGCGTTTTCCGATTCCGATACCGCTTTCCTGGAGCAGGGCGTCGCCCTTATCGGCGTGGCCTTGCACAGCGCCCAAAACCGGTTACGGCTGGCCGGCATGCTGGAACAGACCCAGCAGCAGGCAAGTGCGCTGGAAGCGCAGAAAGAGGAGATGGCCCAGGTTAACCAGGACCTGGAAGAACAGGCCATGGAACTGTCCGCGTCGGAGTCGCGCCTGCAGCAGCAACAGGAAGAGCTGAAAGCGATCAACGAAGAGCTGGAGTCGCAGACCCAGGCGCTGCGTGCGTCGGAAGAGTCCCTGCAGGCGCAGCAGGAAGAACTGCGCGTCACCAACGAGGAACTGGAAGCCCAGGCCAAGGTGCTCGGCGAGCAGAAAGCGGAGATGGGCCAGAAGAACAAAGAGCTAGAGCTGCTGCACCAGGAGCTGGAGGACAAGATCAAGGAACTGGAACTGTCGTCGAAGTACAAATCCGAGTTCCTGTCCACCATGTCCCACGAGCTGCGCACGCCGCTGAATTCGATCTTGATTCTGTCCAACGCACTGGGCCAGAACAAAAAAGGCAATCTCGACGACAAACAGGTCGAGCACGCCCAGGTGATCCACTCCGCCGGCGCCGACCTGTTGTCGCTGATCAACGATATTCTCGATATTTCCAAGATCGAGGAAGGCAAGATGGACGTGATGGTGGACGCCATTGCGCCGTCGGAGCTGTGCGATCACTTCCAGCGCCACTTCAGCCACATCGCCGAGAACCGCAACGTGGCCTTCCAGGTGGCTCAGGGCGAGGGGCTGCCCGGCAGCTTCTACACCGACCGCCAGCGGCTCGAGCAGATTCTTAAAAACCTGCTTTCCAACGCGCTTAAATTCACCGACGACGGTTCCGTGACGCTGAGTATCGAGCGCCCCGGCGACGACGAGCGCATTCCCGGCCGTCTCGACCGTGCCAGCACGGTCAAATTCGCGGTCACCGACACCGGCGTGGGGATCCCCGAGGACAAGCAGAAATTGATTTTCGAAGCCTTCCAGCAGGCCGACGGTACCACCAGCCGCAAATACGGCGGTACCGGCCTGGGGCTGACCATCTCTCGGGAGCTGGCACGCTTGCTGGGCGGTGAAATCAGCCTGTACAGCGACGGCCCCGGCACCGGTGCCACCTTCATGCTTTACTTGCCGGAGGGTCATGCCGGGCAGGGCGATCAGACGGACGGCGAAGCGCAAACGACGTCGGCGCAAGCGGTCGATATCGGCGCCAACGCCGAAGCGCATACCGCGGCCAATCGACCGCTGGACGAGCAGGGCGGCGACGAAGGCTACGTGGTGCGGGAAAAGACCGTGCTGGTGGTGGAAGACGACGGCGAGTTCGCCAGCGTGCTGGTGGATCTGGCGGCGGATTACGGCCTGGAAAGCCACATCTGCCACGATGGTGAAGCCGGCCTGGAGTACGCCCGACGCTACCGCCCCAGTGCCATTATTCTCGATATCGGCCTGCCCGGTATCGACGGCTGGGAAGTGATGGAGAAGCTCAAGGCCGACGCCCGCACCCAGGATATTCCGGTGCACTTCCTATCCGGCAAGGACGAACGCAAGAAAGCGCTCGACCTGGGCGCCATTGATTTCCTCGCCAAGCCGGTCAGCCAGGAACAGATGCTCAACGCCTTCGCCAAGATCGAAACCGCCATCGAAACCAACGTGCGGCGCCTGCTGGTGGTGGAGGACAGTGCCATCCAGCATGCAAGCATTCGCGAGCTGTTTGATCAGAAGGGCGTTCAGATCACCGCCGTCACCAGCGGCGAAGCGGCTCTGAAAGCGCTTGGCGAAACGGTCTACGACTGCATGATCCTGGATTTGACGCTGCCGGACATGAGCGGCTTCGAGCTGCTGGAGCGCCTGCACGGCAACGATGACTACGAGGCGGTGCCGGTGGTGATCTACACCGGCAAGGATCTGACCCGTGATGAGGAAGCGCGGCTGCGCAAGTACGCCGACCGCATTATTCTCAAGACCGAGCGCTCCCACGAACGCCTGCTCAATGAAGCGTCGCTGTTCCTGCACTGGCTGGAATCCACCTTGCCCGCCCACCGGCGCGGCAATGCCGAATTGATCGAGCACCGCGACGATATTTTCGAGGGCAAGAAGCTGCTGCTGGTGGACGACGACATGCGCAACATCTACGCGCTGTCCGCCCAGCTGGAAGAGTTGGGCTTTGATATCCATCTCGCCAATAACGGACGCGAATCTCTGGAAGCGTTGGACGAAAGCCCGGACTTCGACATCGTTCTGATGGACATCATGATGCCCGAGATGGACGGCTACGAGGCGATGGCGCAGATTCGCAGCCAACCCCGTTTCGCGGCGCTGCCGGTGCTGGCCCTCACCGCCAAGGCGATGAAGGACGACCGCGCCAAGTGCCTGGACGCCGGCGCTAACGATTACTGCTCCAAACCCATCGACATGAGCAAGCTGACCTCGCTGATGCGGGTCTGGCTGCATAAATAGGAGTGCCCGCAGTGGAACCGCAGCCGGCGATCAGCGATGAACAGGTGCAAGTAGAGGATATTGAAATCCGTTTGCTACTGGAGGCTATCTACCAGCTCTACGGCTACGATTTTCGCTCCTACAGCCCGGCTTCCATGCGCCGGCGCATCATGCACCGGCTCACCATGTCGGGCTTTTCCACGGTTCTGGAAATGACCGATCGGGTGCTGCGCGACCGCCAGTTCTTTGTCACTCTGCTCAACGACCTCACCGTCAACGTCACCGAGATGTTCCGCGACCCGGAATTCTACAAGGCGTTCCGCGAGGAAGTGGTGCCGGTGCTGAAGACCTTCCCGTTCATCAAGATATGGCACGCGGGCTGCTCCACCGGCGAAGAGATCTATTCCATGGCCATCCTTCTTGAGGAGGAGGGCCTCTACGAGCGCGCCATGCTGTACGCCACGGACATCGACAAGAACGTGCTTGCCGCGGCCAAGAAAGGCATTTATCCGATCCACGCTTTCAAGCAGTACACGGACAACTATCGTCGTGCCGGCGGCCGCCAGTCGCTCAGCGACTACGCCACCGCCCGCTACGACAGCGTGATCATGGAACAGCGCCTGAAACGCAACATCGTGTTCGCCGACCATGACCTGGCCACCGATCAGGTGTTTGGTGAAATGCATGTGATACTCTGCCGCAACGTATTGATTTACTTTGACCGGCCCCTGCAGCAGCGCGTGTTCAAGCTGTTCGGTGAAAGCCTGGATATGGGCGGCTTTCTATGCCTGGGCACCAAGGAAAGTCTGCGCTTCAGCGGCAATGAAGAGTCGTTCGACGTGGTCAACCGATCACTGCGGATTTTCCGCAAAAGACAATTGCGTCCTAACGCATAACAGACACGCTTAATCGAGAATAATGATGATCGAGCAGAAACTGCTGTTGGTTGATGATCAACCCGCCAACCTGGTCTCCCTGGAAGCTATTCTGGAGGATGAGGGGCGCACGTTGTTGAAGGCCGAATCGGGCCAGGAAGCGCTCAAAATTCTGCTCAAGGAAGACGTCTCCCTGGTGCTTCTGGATGTCCAGATGCCCGGTATGGACGGCTTCGAGGTGGCGGAATTGATGCGTCAGCGTAAAGACACCCAAACCATCCCTATTATCTTCGTTACCGCGATCAGCAAAGAGAAAAAATACGTCTTCAAAGGCTATCAGGCCGGCGCGGTGGACTATTTGTTCAAACCCTTGGATCCGCTGATTCTCAAGAGCAAGGTGAATTTTTTCCTGGAGCTGGACCGGCAGCGCCGCGAGCTGCAGGTGAAACTGAAGGAGGCCCAGGCGCACCGCGCCGCCTACGAGGCGGAGAAGCGCAATCGCGGCCAGGGGGAGTAAGTGCCTGGCGTGACGCCCGTTAAAGCGGTCGTTATGGGGGCGTCCTGGGGTGGCTTGAACGCCTATTCCCAGGTGCTTGCCAGCTTGCCTGAAGGCTTTCCCGCGGCCATCATGTTGGTCCAGCATCAGAACGCCAGCACCGAGAACAGGCTGGCCTGGCTGCTGGCCCGCTACAGCCGCTTGCCGGTGGTCGCGCCGGAAGACAAAGAGCGTATTCGACCCGGGCACGTCTATGTGGCGCCGCCCGGCTACCATATGCTGGTGGACGCGGACGAAACCATTGCTCTGTCTATGTACCGGGCGGTGCATTTCTCCCGACCGTCGATTGACGAGTTGTTTTTTTCGGCGGGCCACGTGTATGGCAAGAGTGTGATCGGGGTGATCCTCACCGGCGCCAACGAAGACGGCTCCGAGGGTCTGGACTATATACGCCGCCGCGGCGGGCTGACCCTGGCCCAGTCGCCGCAGAGCAGCGAGGCGCCGGCCATGCCGGAAGCCGCAATAACAAAGGGATCGGTGCGGGACGTGCTGGATCTGGAACGCATCGGCCCGTATCTGGCGGAATTCTTGATTGGGTTGCGAGATGAAAAAACAGAACATCCTGGTCGTCGATGATCACCGGGAGAACCTGATCGCCATGGAGGCGTTGCTGGAGGCCGAGGACCGTAACCTGGTCATGGCCGGTTCTGGCAACGAAGCCCTGGCTTTGGCGCTCAAGCACGATTTCGCGCTGGTCCTGCTCGACGTACAGATGCCGGAGATGGACGGCTTCGAGGTGGCGCAACTGATGCGCCAGAACCGCAAGACCCGGCACATCCCCATTATCTTCGTCACCGCCATCTCCAAGGAACAGAAGTACGTGTTCGAGGGCTACCGGCACGGTGCCGTGGACTATTTGTTCAAGCCCGTCGATGAACAGATTCTGGATGCCAAGGTCAATGTGTTTATGGAGCTGGACCGCCAGCGGCGTAAGCTGCAGCAGGCGGTGGTGCAGATGAAGCGCCTCAAGGACGAGAATGAGCGCCTCTTGCATGCGCTCGGCGAGTCGGTGGTGGGCGCCGACGCCGACGGCCAGGTGACCTTTTGCAACGAATCCGCCTGCGCGCTGCTGAATGTGGAGCGCGACACCCTGCTGGGCATGCCGGTGACGCCGCTGTTGTTCGGGCAAGGGGTGTGGGCTGAGTCGCGGGTTCTGGCGCGTTGCGCCGAGGGGCGGCACTGGGAGGACGACCTGGACGTCCTCCCGCGGGGCGACGACGAGCCGGTGCCGCTGCGAGTGCACGCCAACCCGGTGCTTCGTGAGAGCGGCGAGTTTACCGGGGTGGTGTTCATGCTCCGGCCACGCGACCCGGACGCCGGCGACGACCGCCGCGAACGCCGCCGTCACCCGCGCAAGCGTATGTTCCATGAACTGGTGGTGTTCGACCGCAGCACCGGTGGTAACGTGGGCCGGCTGACCAATTTAAGCGTCGGCGGCTTCAAGCTGTCACTGCGGCGGGACGTGGCGCCCAGCGAGCAGCTTCAGTTGGGGATGGTGCTTCCGGACCAGATCGGCGGCGTCAACACGATGAGCTTCAACGCCAGGGTGGTGTGGAGCGAGGCACTGGACGAGCCGGGGGAATACCACGCCGGGTTTCAGTTCCTGGATCTTTCCGACAGTAACGGGGAGATCGTGGAAATACTTATGGAAAGGTATTGATGTATGAGTGAAGCAGTCATGGAGCAGTCCGAGCTGCCGGAAGTGGGCGACGGCCCGCTGCTGTTGCCCTACGGTTACGCGCGCCGGTTCGGTGTGCTGCTGCGGGAAAAGGACGGCCGGCGAGAGCTTTGTTGCCGCGACGACGTATCCTTGTCGGCGGTGGCCGAGGTGCAGCGCTGGCTGGGCGGGCTGCCCGCCATCGTGCGCCTCGATGACGGCGCTTTCAGTGCCGCCATGGCGATCACCTACGAGCAGCAGCGCGGCGCCGCCGCCGAGGCCGCCGACAACCTGGAAGGCCTGGACCTGGCCAGCCTGGCGGACTCCCTGCCGGAAACCTCGGACCTGCTGGAGCAGGAAGACGACGCCCCGATTATCCGGCTGATCAACGCCCTGTTCCAGGAAGCGATCCGCGAAGACGCCTCGGACATTCACATCGAAACCTTTGAGCGCCGCCTGGTGGTGCGCATGCGCGTGGACGGCGTGCTCCGAGAGGTGCTCACCCCGAAACGCGAACTGGCGCCGCTGCTGGTGTCACGTATCAAGGTGATGGCGCGCCTCGATATCGCCGAGAAGCGTATCCCCCAGGATGGCCGCATCTCCCTGCGCCTGGGCGGTCGGGACGTGGACGTACGGGTCTCCACCATGCCTTCCAGCAACGGCGAACGGGTGGTGCTGCGTCTGCTCGACAAGCAGGCCGGCCGGCTGCAGGTCTCGCATCTGGGCATGGGCGACGTCTGCGACCAGCACATGCGCGAGCTGATCCACAAACCCCACGGCATTATTCTGGTCACCGGCCCCACCGGTTCCGGTAAGACCACCACGCTGTACGCCTCGCTCACCGAGCTCAACGACAGCACCCGCAACATTCTCACCGTGGAAGACCCGATCGAATACCAGTTGGAAGGTATTGGTCAGACCCAGGTGAACACCAAGGTGGACATGACCTTTGCCCGCGGGCTGCGCGCCATTCTCCGCCAAGACCCGGACGTGGTGATGGTGGGGGAGATCCGCGACCTGGAGACCGCGGAGGTCGCGGTTCAGGCGTCCCTCACCGGTCACCTGGTGCTGTCCACCTTGCACACCAACACAGCGGTGGGCGCGGTGACCCGGCTGCAGGACATGGGCATTGAGTCCTTCCTGCTGTCCAGCTCGCTGCTCGGGGCGCTGGCGCAGCGCCTGGTGCGCGTGCTCTGCCCGGACTGCAAACGTCCCTACCAGCCCACCGACAGCGAGCGGCGCATGCTTGGGCTGGCCCCGGACCAGGACGTGACCCTGTACCACCCGGACGGCTGCGAGGCCTGCAACAACCAGGGCTACCGGGGCCGTACCGGCATTTACGAACTGGTCATCATTGACGATGCCATGCGCGAACTGGTTCATGAACGCGTCGGCGAACTGGAGATCACGCGCCACGCCCGCAAGCTGACCCCCAGCATCCGCGAGGATGGCTGGCGCAAAGTGCTGGCCGGCGACACCAGTATTGAAGAAGTACTGCGCGTCACCAAGGAAGACTGATGCCCGCTTTTGAATTTCGCTCCCTGGACCACCGGGGCAAAGTAAAACGTGGCACCCTGGAGGCTGACAGCGCCCGCCATGTGCGCCAGCAGCTGCGCGGCAAGGGCTGGGTGCCGCTGGAAGTGTCCGAGGCCAAGGACCACCAATCCGGGGGCGGTCTGTCGGCGCGCCTTTCCGGCACCGGCAAGCTGAAGGGCGGCGAGCAGGCGCTGATCACCCGGCAGATGGCGACACTGCTGAAATCCGGCCTGCCGGTGGAGCAGGCCCTGGGCGCCGTGGCCAAGCAGGCCGGCAACCCGCGCGTGGAAAAAATCGTCATGGCGGTGCGTGGCAAGGTGCTCGAGGGGTTCAGTCTGGCGCGGGCGCTGGCCGAATACCCGCGCGCCTTCCCGGAAATGTACCGTGCCACGGTGGCCGCCGGGGAGCAGAGTGGCCACCTGGAGCAGGTGCTGGAGCAGCTCGCCGACTACCTGGAAACCCGTGACGACACCGGCCGCTCGGTCAGCCAGGCGATGATCTATCCCGCCTTCATCATGACGTTCTCGGTTCTGATCATCGGCTTCCTGATGGCGTTCGTGGTGCCCAAGATGGTGGCCGTGTTCGACAACCGGGAACAGGCCATGCCCTTTATCACCGTGGCGGTGATCGCGCTCAGTGACTTCGTGCGCGCCTGGGGCTGGTTGCTGGCGCTGGTGGTGGTGGGCGCCGTGGTGGCGTTTTCCCGCGCCATGCGCGAACCCGCGTTCCGGATGCGCGTGCACCGGCGTTTGGCCGCGCTGCCGCTGATCGGCACCATGATGCGTGCCTCCGACAGCGCCCGTCTGGCCAGCACCCTGGGTATCCTCGGCCGCTCCGGCGTACCGCTGGTGGACGCCCTGTTCATCGCCGCCCAGGTGGTCGGCAACCTGGCCATCCGCGAGGCGGTGGTGACCGCCGCCGCTCGTGTTCGCGAAGGCGGCAGCCTGAGCCGGGCGCTGGAAACCAGTGGTTACTTTCCGCCCATGCTGGTACAGATGATCGCCAGCGGCGAAACCAGCGGCGAGCTCGACAACATGCTCAGCCGGGCCGCGGATTACCAGGAACGGGAGCTCACCAGTACGGTCCAAACCATGGTGGGGTTGCTGGGCCCGTTAATGCTGTTGACCATGGCCGGGTTCGTGATTCTCATTGTTCTGGCGGTGATGCTGCCGATCATGCAGATGAACAATTTTATGGCAGGCTGACCGCTAGCAACAAAAAGAAGCGCCATCCCCAAAAACAAGGAAGTGACTTCCAGACAACACGAAAAGGTGTCTCATGAAAAAGATTCAACGCACCCAAAGCGGTTTCACGCTGCTGGAAATCATGGTGGTAGTGGCCATTATCGGCCTGCTCGCCGCGATGATCGTGCCCAATGTGATCGGGCAGGGGGAGCAGGCTAAGGTGGATATCGCCAAGACCAATATGTCGCGGGTGGTCCAGCAGCTTGATATGTACAAGTTCAATAACGGCACTTACCCGTCCACCGAAGAGGGCATCAATGCCCTGGTGGAGCGCTCCGCCTCGGCCCGCAAATGGCCCGAGGGCGGTTACCTGCCGAACGTGCCGGAAGACCCCTGGGGTAATGAATACGTCTACATCAGCCCCGGCGTGGACGGTCCGTTCGACCTGTATTCGCTGGGCGCCGACGGCGCGGAAGGTGGCGACGGCACCGACGCGGACATCAGTTGGCGCGATAGCAACAACTGATGTGGCGGGCCGGCCCTGACGCCAAGCCTCGCGGCCACCGCCAAAGCGGCTTCACCCTGCTGGAAATTCTGGTGGTGGTGGGGCTGGTGGCGATGCTTTCCCTGGCGGTGCTGGTGGTGCCGGTGTGGGTTGATGATCAGCGCCAGCTGGACAGCGAGAGCGCCAGCCTCGCCGATACCCTCACCATGCTGAACGAGCAGAGCCTGTTTTCCGGGCGCCTGATGGCGTTGCGGGTCACCGAGCAGGGCTGGACGCCGTTGAGCTACGACGTGGGTGAGCGCGCGTTCGTGCCCGCCCAGGGTAACGGCCTGCAAGCGAACCGGTTGCCCGAGAGCCTGGAGTTGACCTGGCAGTACGACGACTTGCCCGATAACGACCAGGAAGAGCGGGTTTCGCTGCAGGACGCCGCCAAGCAATTGGTCACTGACGACCCGTTCGGCGGGGACGATCAGGGCTTGCCGGGCGACGACCGTGACGACCGCGGCGGCGAACGGGACGACGAGGAAGACGACGACGAGTCGCTGCCCCAGGTGTTCTTCTTCCCCAGTGGCGAGACCACGCCGATTACCTTCACGGTGCGCTCCCGGCAAGACCTGGACCTGGAAGCGCGTCGCCAGATGAGCGCCCTGGGCAAGGTGCGAGACCCGGACCAGGACGAACAAGAAGAGGCCCTCACGGCGCCGGACGAAAAGCCGGACGACAGCTTGATCGACGACGATTTTCTGGAGGATTGACGATGACCTCGCGCGGCCGGCAACACAGTCAGGCGGGCTTCACATTGGTGGAGGTAGTGCTTGCGGTGGCGGTGCTGGCGCTGGCCATGGTCACCCTCGGCCAGACGCTGGGCGCCAGCGCCGTGGCCTACCGCAATATCGATGACACCCGCCAGGCGTATCTGGTGGCCGCCGACAAGCTGGTGGAAATGCAGGTCTACCAGCAGTGGCCCAATACCGGCACCAATGACGACCAGGTGACGCGGGGCGACCGGGAATGGTGGGTGCGCACCACCATTAGTGCCGGGCCCTACCCGGACACCCGCCGGGTTGATATCGAAGTCGGCGAAATGCGCGACGACGATCAGGGCGGTCTGGTCTACGAGCTGGCCAGTCTGATCGGCAAGCCGGCCCAGGAAGGGCAGTCCTTGACCGGCGGCCAGCAGGGCGGTGGCGGTGACGCCGGCGGCGGCCAGGACCTGACGGGGGGCTGATGCGCGATTCCAGAGCACGGCAGCCGGGTTTCACCCTGCTGGAAATGCTGGTCACCATCGCCATCTTCGCGCTCATGTACGTGGTGGCGGTGGAGTTTCTCAACAGCGCCATGAATAACCGGGACACGCTCAGTGAGGGCGCCGCCGAACTGGAGGACGCCCAGCGCGCGGTGACCTACCTGACCCTGGATTTCGAACAGATGATCGCCCGCCCGGTGCGCGACCCCTACGGCGACCCGCAACCGGCCCTGATCGGCAACGACAACTACGTGGAATTTACCCGCCTGGGTTGGGCCAACCCCTTCGCGTTACGCCGCCGCAGTGAGATGCAGCGCGTGGTGTACGCTTTCGAGGATGAAACGCTCTATCGGCGTTACTGGCCGGTGCTGGACACCAACGTGGCCACCGAATTCCAGGAAGACGTGCTGCTTGACGGTGTCGTCGACTTCAAGGTGCGCTATCTGGACCAGGCGCAAACCGGCGAAGTGGGCTGGCTGGAATTCTGGCCCGAACCGGCGCTGGCCAACACGCCGGTGTGGCAGCAGCGGCTGCCGAAAAGCGTGGAAATCGATATCGAAATGGAAAACGGCCAGCGTCTGCACCGCTATTTCCGCACCGTGGTGAACCCATGGGCGTCCTGATCGTACACCCGCGCAGCGGCGGGCGGCGCCGCCAGCAGGGCATGGCGTTGATCATCGTGCTGATGCTGTTCGCGATCCTGGCGGCGGTGACCACCGAGGTGATGTTTCGCCAGGACCGCTTCCGGGTACGCACCGAGAATCTATTGGAATGGGACAAACGGTATCAGTACGCCATGGCCGCCGAAGTGGTGGCGGTGCAGGGGCTGATCGACGACCTTGACGAAGACCGCCGCACCAGCCAGCAACTGGACGAATGCATCGAAGAACAGTGGGCCGTGCAGTTGACGCCCACGCCCTACGAGGACGCCATCCTCAGCGCCAGCGTCCAGGACCTGCAGGGGCGTTTTAACCTGAACTGGCTGGTGGAGGCCAACGGCGCCGGCTTCACCCGTGACGACCAGGCCCGGGACATGCTGCAACGGCTGTTGCAACAGACCCTGCCGGACCCGGCCAAGGCGAGCATTCTCGCCAATGAGATGACCGACTGGATCGACAGCAACAATATCGTCGACGCCGTGGAAGGCGCCGAAGACGCGGAGTACCGCCTCAGCCGCACGCCCAACATGCCGGTGGCCCACGAAACGGAACTGCGCGCCCTGCGCAGCTTCACGGTGCAGGATCTGTTTCCAGACCCCGCCGTCTGGGGGCTGTTCACCGCCTTGCCCACCGACACGGCGTTGAACGTGAACACCGCGCCGCTGCCGGTACTGGACGCCGTGCTCGGGCCGTTGGCGGGCTCCGGGGCCGCCGAGGCGGTGGTGTCTCTGCGCCAGGAAGAACCGATCGAAGACATCGGCACGCTCATGCAACAGGAGCCGTTCAGCAGCCTGGAAGCGGATGGAAAGCAGGCGCTGAGTGACCGACTGGGGGTGGCCAGCGAGTACTTCCAGGTGATGGTGGACGTGGAAGTGGCCGGCAACCTCAGCCGTCTGGTCAGCCGGGTGCGGCGCTCCGCCGGCGGTGGCGCGGACGGCACGCGGGTGTACAGCCGCCAGGTGAAGCCGCTGCTGTCGCCGCTCGAACCCGCCTGCAATCCCTTTTACAATGCGGGCGATGACAACAACAATGTGATAGACAGTATTCCAGGGACGTAAAGGATTCTTATTGTGGCCGATTCAGCATTGATCTATCTGGCCCCGGGGGCATTTCAGGAAGCACTGGCCGACGCCCGGGTGCTGTTCCAGGAAAGCCGCGCGGACAGGCCGCGCCAGGGCAGCCTGACCGAGGCGCTGGAGGCGCTTTCCGGGCGAGCCGTGAACCTGGTGGTGACCAGCGCCGAGGCGCTGCTGACCAGCGTGACCTTGTCGCGCAAGCAGGCTCGCCATTTGCAGCGGGTGCTGCCGTATCTGCTTGAAGAGCAGTTGCTGGAAGCGCCGGAGCACCTCTGGTTCGCGTCCGGCAAGGCGGAGCACGGGCGCTACCCGGTGGCGGTGATCAATCGCCCTAATCTGGAAGCGCTGGTGCGGATGTGCCGGGAGCACCGGGTGCGCCCGCAGAGCCTGAAAGCCGATGCCGACCTGCTGGCGGCGCAGACGCCGGTGCTGATCACGGTGGAAGAGTGGGGCGCTCTGATCCTTGATCGAGACCAGGCTCTGGTGGCCGACGAAGCCCAGCGCGAAGCGGTGCTGGCACTGCACGGTGACGACGAGCTGCACTTTACCCGCCTGGAAGACGCCGCCACGCTTTGCGATCAACTGCAGTCAGCGCTGGCCGCCGATCACGGCGTGGAGGTGCTGCAGGGGGCCTTTTCGCAACGCCAGAATCAGGCCAGCGGCCCATCGCCCTGGCAGCCCTGGAAACCGGTCATGGGCCTGGCCGCGGCGGTGTTTTTCATTGCTCTGGCGGCGGTCTGGGCCCAGCAGTGGCGGTATCAGAAAGCGGCGGACGAGACCTTCGCCCAGGCCGCCGAGCTCTACCAGTCCCTGTTCCCCGGTGACCGTGCCACCTCCGGTTTGCGGCGCCAGTTCCAGGCACGCCTGGCGCGCCTGGGCGGTGACGGGGACGCTAGCGGTGGGACCCTGTTCCGCGTGCTGCCGGCGGTGGCGTCGACCCTGTCGCAAAGCGAAGTGGAACCCAAGCGGCTGCAGTTCGACCAGCGTGACGGCAGTTTGCTGTTGGACCTGGGCGCCAAGGAATACAACCAGGTGGAAAAGCTGCAGGGCGCGCTGAATGAGAAAGGCGTACGCGCCACGATTGCCAACTACCGGAACGGCGCCACCGGCGTCACCGCCCGGGTGAAAGTGGAGCAGGCGGGATGAACAAGAATCTGCAACAGGCACGGCAAAAGCTGGACGCCAGGCTGGCCCCGGCCCGGGCCTGGTACGAGCAACGCGAACCCCGGGAACAACGCATTCTGCAGGTACTGGCAGCGCTGCTGGCGGTGGCGTTGGTGTACGGGCTGATCTGGCAGCCGGCCTGGGACGCCCGCGACGCGGCCCGCCAGCGTTATCTGGCCAACCAGGAAACCCTGGCGTGGATTGAAAACAACGCCGACGCGGTGCGCGCCGCCCGCGGTGGCGGCAGCAATGCCGGCGCCGACCTGGGCCCCAACTGGACCAGCAATATCAGCCGCTCGGTGCAGTCCTACGGGCTGACCCTGCGCGGCTTCACGCCGGACGGCAACCGCTCGGTGCGTATCCAGATGGAAAACCAGCCGGCCAGCGAGATGTTGCTCTGGCTGCAGGCAATGGAAGAAAAGGGTCTGACCCTGGCGACCATGGAAATGAGCGCCGGCGACAAACCCGGCACGGCCTCCCTGCGTGCCACTTTGGCGCGCTGATTCGTGGCGAAAAAAGCCACCCGAAACGCCGCGCGCCGATCCCCTGGCGGGACCGACGGTGCGGCGCTCACCGCCTGGTTCTGTTACGCCCTGAGCACGGTGGTGCTGGCCCTGGGGGTGACCTGGGCGCTCTACGCCCAAGCCGATTACGGCTATGCCTTCTGGTACAAGGCGTTGGATATCGACCAGCACATCGACGAGTACGGCCCCCTGAACCGTTACCAGCGGCCCGACCTCGAAGCGCTGGACGCCCAACGCCATGTCGAGCTGTTCCATGAAATCCGGGTCGCGGTACACGATGGAGGCCAGGGGCTGACGTCCATCGATTACCGAGACCGCCAGGGCCGGCCGGTGGCCTTGCTGCGCCC
Source organism: Alcanivorax sp. (assembly GCA_042090255.1). Classification (GTDB taxonomy): domain Bacteria; phylum Pseudomonadota; class Gammaproteobacteria; order Pseudomonadales; family Alcanivoracaceae; genus Alloalcanivorax. The sequence goes on from JBELJS010000051.1 coordinate 15,611, forward strand.
CGCGGAAGTGCAGCACCTGCGCGACGTCGCCCATCTCATCGATATTGGCCGCTGGGCGCTGACGGTGGCCTTTCTGGCCTGGCTGCCACTGGCGGTCGGGGTCGCCCGACGGCCGGCGCCGGATTGGCGGCGGCGGGCGCTGGTCGCTGTGACCCCGTTGCTGGCTATGGTAGTTTGGCTGCTCATTTCCGGGCCCGAAGCCGTGTTTTATCAGTTTCACATCTGGTTGTTTCCCGCCGACCATGAGTGGTTCTTCTACTGGCAGGATTCCTTGATGAGCACGCTGATGAAGGCGCCGGTGCTGTTTGGCGGCATTGCCGTGGTGCTCGTGGGGGGCACCCTGGTGCTCACGCCGTTGTTTTACCGTGGCGGGCTAGGGCTGATCGGGCGCCTGCGCCGCGGCCCACTCTGATAATTAGATATTCATGAGCATAGATGTATTGGCCGCCGACGAGCGCGGCGACGAGAACGTGCAACGCTGGCTGGCTTCCGGCTTGCCGGTGCCGCCGAGCTGGCGTATTTCCCGCCAGGCCGTGCTGGAGCAGGACACCGACGGCCTGGTGCGCCGGCTGCGCGCCTTGCCGCGCATGTTCAACGGCGAACGCTACTGGGTGCTTCACCAAGGGGCCATGAACCCGGAGTCTCAGCGCGAAAGCCTGCTCAATCTGGATTCCGACGAAGCGCTGGCGGCGGCGCTGACCACGGTCTTTGGCCGCGACCCGGCCCCCGGCCAGGTGGTGGTTCAGGCGCTGCCCCGACAGCGTGCCGCCGGGGTGCTGTTCACCCGACATCCTTTGCGCCAGGACCTGCCGCACATGGTGGTGGAAGGCGTGGTCGAGGGGGACGCCGAACGTCAACGCCTGATTTTCGATGAAGACGGGCGGCTGGTGTATCGCGCCGACAGCGACGCGCCGTCCCTGGACCAGGCGGTGCCGGCGTCACAGCTTCTGGCGCTCGGCGAGCAACTCAGGCGCGGCTTCGAACGGCCCCAGGCCGGGGAGTGGATCCACGACGGCGAGCGGCTATGGCTGCTGCAGACTTTGCCGGTGGGGTCGTTGCCGGTTCCCAAGGAAGTCTGGACGCGCCGCGCCACCCCGGCCCTGTTCAACCAGGCGCTGACGCCGCTCTGGTACACCCTGGCCGGGCGCTGGCTGAAAACCCATTTCTGGCGCCGTCTGGGGCAGCGGCACGGCTGGGATGACCTGGCCCGGGTCGAGCCCTACCGTCGCCAGCAGAGCCACCTCTACACCAACAGCGAATTTTTCCGCCGCCTGCGCGAGCACCATCCCGGCGCGGCGGCCAAGGTGCCGCCCGCCTGGCAACCGCTGGAAAGCGTGGCCGGCTCGCCGAGCGCGGGCAAACCGGTGGGCCGCCTTCAGCGTTGGCGGCAGGCCGGGGAGCTGGCAATAATCGGTCGCCGTCTCAAAGGTTGGCGGGCACCGCACCGCGACCGCGAGCGCCTGTGGCGCAGCCTCATGGAGCTGGACCGCCTGGGCGAGCGTCTCGCCGCCCAGGAAGGCGCGCTGTCCTATCTGACCCTGCCGGACCGCCTGCTTGGCGAGCGCGAGCCCTTGCCACTGGCGTTGCTGCTCAGCGACGTGGAGATGACCGCCCTGCGGGCGGTGCTGGCCGGCGATCGGACCACGCTGGAGGCCAGCCCCCTGCGTACCGGCGCGGACCCGGTGCACGCACCGCTGTGCGATCAGCCGGCGCAATTTCAGAGCCTGCGTACTCCAGAGCAGCCGCCAACGTTGCAGGACGAGGTCTCGGCGCAACTGGATCAGCGCCTGTTGCTGCTGGCGCGGCGGGCCCGCGGGCTGCGCTTCGCGGTGGGCAATCGTTTGCGCACGTTGCTGGTCGACGTTGCCGCCCTGCTGGTGCGCGACAAGCTGCTTGCCCACCCGGATGATGTCTTCTTTCTTTACTTCGACGAGCTGTGGGAACTGTGGATGCAGGGCAGGGTGCCGGCGTCCGCGTCCGGCGACGTAATCGGGCAGCGCAAGGTGCGCTACCTGGAAGACGCCCACGCCGGCGCCCCGGACTGGAAGATGGATCGCATCGGTTTCGGCTTCGGCGGCGGTGGCCGGCTCAGCCCGGTACTGCGCGGCGCCACCCTGGTGCCCGGCACGGCGAACGGCCCGCTGCGCCGCCTGTGCAGCGCCTGGGCTCTGAACCGGCTGCAACCCGGCGATATCGTGGTGGTGGATCAGGTTGACCCAAGCTGGGCGCCCTGGCTGGTACAGGCCGCCGGCCTGGTAATCACCGGCCGCGACCCCGCCAACGCGGCCGCCAGCCTGGCAGTGGCCTGCTCGATCCCAGCCGTGTGGGACGTCAGCGACGTCATGCACAGCGTCGTCGATGGAACGCACGCCACGCTCAACGGCGAGCGCGCCGAATTGATAGTTGAGAGTTGACAGTTGATAGCTGCGCGGGCAAGGGCGGGGCCTGTCTGGGACGCCGTGCCCGCGCTCATGGGCTGTTCGCGAACACGCTTATGCCAACCCGAAAACGTCGCGGTTACGCATTGTTTTAGCTATCAACTGTCCACTATCAACTATCAACTGTCTTCAATGTATCCAAGCAGGTGCGGCACCATCTTCTCGATGTCCTTGCGCGACATGCCTTTGCGGGCCGCGTAGTCGTCCATTTGGTCCTTGCCCAGTTTGCCGGTGCCGAAGTATTTGGATTCCGGGTGTGAGAAGTACCAGCCGGACACCGCCGCCGCCGGGAACATGGCGTAGTGTTCGGTGAGGGTCATGCCGGCGTTCTTCTCCGGTTCCAGCAGTTCCCACAGCAGGGCTTTTTCGGTGTGGTCCGGGCAGGCGGGGTAGCCCGGCGCCGGGCGGATGCCGCGGTACTTTTCCGAGATGATGTCCTGGTTACTGAGCGTTTCGTCGCTGTCGTAGCCCCAGAATTCCTTGCGCACCCGTTCGTGCAGACGTTCCGCGAAGGCTTCGGCGAGCCGGTCCGCCAGGGCCTTGATCATGATTGAGGAATAGTCGTCGTGGTCGGCTTCGAAACGTTGCACGTGTTCGTCGATACCGGCGCCGGCGGTCACCGCGAAGCCGCCCAGCCAGTCGGTCTTGCCGCTTTCTTTCGGGGCGATGAAATCGCTCAGGCAGTAGTCCGGTTTCTGGTTCTTGCTGCGGTCCAGTTGTTGACGCAGATGATGCAGCGTCATGAACGGCTGGTCGTCGCCGGGCTGGCGGTACAGCTGGATATCGTCCATGTCCGAATGGGCCGGCCAGAAGCCAATCACGCCGCGGGCGGTGAGCCACTTTTCCTTGACGATTTTATCCAGCATGTCGCGGGCGTCGTTGTAGAGTTTGGTGGCTTCCACGCCGACCACTTCGTCTTCCAGGATGCGCGGGAACTTGCCGGCCAGTTCCCAGGAGCGAAAGAACGGCGTCCAGTCGATGCGCTCCACCAGCTCGTCCAGGGGGTATTCCTCGAACACCTTGAGGCCTTTGACCTTGGGTTCCGGCGGCGTGTAGCCGTCCCAGTGCGGTTGGAAGCGGTGTTCGCGGGCCTGGTCGATGCTGATCAGTGAGCGGTCCACCTGTTGTTGCTTGCGGCGCACGCGCAGCTCTTCGTAGGTCTGTTTAATTTCCGCCACATAGTCCGCTTTCTGGGTTTTCGACAACAAGCGCGAAGCGACACCCACGGCGCGGGAGGCGTCGGCCACATGGATCACCGGGTTGTGGTAGTTGGGGTCGATTTTCACTGCGGTATGAATGCGGCTGGTGGTGGCGCCGCCGATCATCAATGGCTGCTCCATGCCCAGGCGTTCCATCTCGCTGGCCACGTGCACCATCTCGTCCAGGGACGGAGTGATCAGACCGGACAAGCCGACGATGTCCACTTTCTCCGCGCGAGCGGTCTCGAGAATCTTGTCGCAGGGCACCATCACACCCAGGTCGACCACGTCGTAGCCGTTGCACTGCAGCACCACGCCGACGATGTTCTTGCCGATATCGTGCACATCGCCTTTCACCGTGGCCATCAGTATCTTGCCGTTGGCTTCGTCCTGGGTGCCCAGCTCTTCTTTCTCTTTCTCCATGTACGGCAGCAGGTAGGCCACCGCCTTTTTCATCACGCGGGCGGATTTGACCACCTGCGGCAGGAACATTTTGCCTTCGCCGAACAGGTCGCCGACCACGTTCATGCCGTCCATCAGCGGCCCTTCAATCACGTGCAGGGGGCGTTCCGCATTCTGACGCGCCAGCTCGGTGTCTTCTTCCACGTAATCGGCAACGCCCTTGACCAGGGCGTGTTGAAGACGTTGCTCCACCGGCCAGGATCGCCATTCCTGGTCTTCCTTCTTGGTTTCCTTTTCGCCGGAGCCTTTGTACTTCTCGGCCAGCTCGAGCAGCCGTTCGGTGCCGTCGTCGCGGCGGTTAAGCACCACGTCTTCCACCGCGTCGCGCAGTTCGTCGGGAATGTCGGCGTAGATCGCCAGTTGCGACGGATTGACGATGCCCATGTCCATGCCGTTCTTGATGGCGTAATAGAGGAACACCGCATGGATGGCTTCGCGCACCGGGTTGTTGCCCCGGAACGAAAAGCTGACGTTGGACACGCCGCCGGAGATCATCGCGTGGGGCAGGGTGCGCTTGATTTCCGCCACCGCTTCGATGAAGTCCACCGCGTAGTTGTTGTGCTCCTCGATGCCGGTGGCGATGGCGAAGATGTTGGGGTCGAAGATAATGTCTTCCGGTGGGAAGCCCACTGCCTCGGTCAGCAACTTGTAGGCACGGGTACAGATGCGCACTTTTTCGTCGCGGCTTTCCGCCTGGCCGTTCTCGTCGAACGCCATCACCACCGTGGCGGCGCCGTAGCGGCGAATCAGCCGCGCCTGATCCAGGAAGGCCTTCTCGCCTTCTTTCAAGGAAATGGAGTTGACCACGCCTTTGCCCTGGATGCACTTCAGGCCGGCTTCGATCACCTCCCACTTGGAGGAGTCGATCATGATCGGCACCTTGGAGATTTCCGGCTCCGCGGCTACCAGGTTGAGGAATCGCACCATGCATTCTTTCGACTCCAACATGCCTTCGTCCATGTTGATGTCGATGACCTGGGCGCCGTTCTCCACCTGGTCGCGGGCCACGTCCAGGGCGGTGTCGTAATCCTCTTCCTTGATCAGCCGCAGAAAGCGCTTGGAACCGGTCACGTTGGTGCGCTCGCCGACGTTCAGGAACAGGTCAGTCGGGGCAATGTTGCAGGGCTCCAGGCCGGACAGGCGGCATTGCACTGGAATCTCGGGCAGACGACGGGGTGCTTTGCCGTGCACCGCTTCGGCGATGGCGGCGATGTGCTCCGGAGTGGTGCCGCAGCAGCCGCCGATGATGTTCAGAAAGCCCGAGTCCGCCCACTCGCCGATTTCCCGGGCCATGGTGTCGGCGTCCAGGTCGTATTCGCCCATCTCGTTGGGCAGGCCGGCGTTGGGGTGCGCGGAGACATGGAACTCGCTGATCCGGGACAGCTCTTCGACGTAGGTGCGCAGTTCCATCGGGCCGAGGGCGCAGTTCAGGCCCATGGAGATCGGCCGGGCATGGCGTAGCGAGTTGTAGAACGCCTCGGTGGTCTGGCCGGTGAGCGTCCGGCCGGAGGCGTCGGTGATGGTGCCGGAAATCATCACCGGCAGATCCAGGCCGTTCTCGTAACAATACTTGTCCACGGCGAATACCGCGGCCTTGGCGTTTAGCGTGTCGAAGATGGTTTCGATCAGAATCAGATCAATGCCGCCTTCCACCAGGCCGTCGATGGCATCGAGATAGGAGACCACCAGGCGGTCGAAATCGGTGTTGCGGTAACCCGGGTCGTTAACGTCCGGGCTGATGCTGGCCGTGCGGTTGGTGGGGCCGAGCACGCCGGCCACGAAGCGCGGGCGCTCGGGGGTGGCCACGGCGTCCGCTGCGCGGCGCGCCACCCGGGCGGCGGCCACATTGATATCCCTTGCCAGATCTTGCATATCGTAGTCCGCCATGGCGATGGCGGTACTGTTGAAAGAGTTGGTCTCGATGATATCGGCGCCGGCGTTCAGATAATCGCGGTGCAATTGTTCGATCATCTCCGGCTGTGTGATGCTCAGCAGGTCGTTATTGCCCTTCAGGTCGGAAGGCCAATCCGCGTACTGGCTGCCGCGATATTGCGCTTCGGAGAGCTGCAGGCGCTGAATCATCGTGCCCATGCCGCCGTCGAGAATGACGATTCGCTCCCGGAGGAGGGCGTTAAGTTGTTCGCGGCGGTTCGAGGACATGCAAGGCTCCATCGTTGTTTGGCCCGTGGGAAACCGGGGCGCGCATTATAGCGGCTGTGGCCGGGTTACCCAACGTGGCAGGTGCGTTATACTCCCGCCCATTGAACAACGCCGCTCTCGCGCGGCGTTTTAGGAAAGTGTAAGGGGAGTTTGATGCGCCGTACCGTGATCGTAGTGCTGGCTTTGGCCGGCTTCGCTTTTCTGTGGCGCGTGGTGCCGCACGATTTCAATATGACGCCGATGGGCGCACTGGCGTTGTTCGCCGGTGCCTATTTGCGCCATCCCCTGGGCCGGGTGCTGGTGCCGCTCGCCACCCTGGTGGCGTCGGACCTGATACTCGGCTTCCATGATACCGCGTTGTACGTCTACGGCGCCTTTGCCCTGATCGCCCTGGGCGGGGTGCTGTTGCGTCAACGGGGTCTGTTGGCCCATACCGGCGGCGCGGTGGCGGCGGCGCTGCTGTTCTACGCCGTGACCAACTTCGGTGTCTGGGCCGCCGGGGTGCTCTATCCGGCGGACGCTTCCGGTCTGCTGGCCAGCTATGTCGCTGGTTTACCGTTCCTGTGGAAGACCCTGGCCGGCAATGTTTTCTTCACCGTGCTCTTTTTTGCTGTTTTCCAGGTAGTGGAGCGCTACCAGCCCCAAACCCAGAGTACTGAATCCCGCTGATCAAGGCCCACGGCAGGGGCGTTTACGCTGACTTGTCGTGGAGACCCGTACCTTCAGCGTGGCGGAGCTTTGTCTGTTTGATGAGCAATGTCCCGGGTACCTGCTCACAATCACTGGGAGGAGGAATAAGGCGTAAAACATGGTTGGCCCTGGCGTGCGGCG
>JBELJS010000052.1:0-22643 GCA_042090255.1 Alcanivorax sp.
CTCTGGGATCCTGCCGGGAGCTTCGCTCCCTTTCGCGGGCGGGGCCCGCTCCCACAAGTCCGCTCCCACAAGGTGCTCGCACAAGGGCCCGCAGCCTGAATTCCGGGCACAAAAAAGGCGCCGTTAAGGCGCCTTTTTCGTTGCGGTTGAACCGGCCGAATTACATGTTGGGGTAATTCGGGCCGCCGGTGCCTTCCGGCGCCACCCAGTGGATGTTCTGGGTGGGGTCCTTGATGTCGCAGGTCTTGCAGTGCACGCAGTTCTGCGCGTTGATCTGAAAGCGCTTGTCGCCAGTGCTTTCGTCTTCGACCACTTCGTACACGCCCGCCGGGCAGTAGCGCTGCGCCGGTTCGTTGTACTTGGGCAGGTTGTACTCAATGGGAATGCTCGGGTCCTTCAGCGTCAGATGGCAGGGCTGATCTTCCTCGTGGTTGGTGTTGGACAGGAACACCGAATCCAGCTTGTTGAAGGTCAGTTTGCCGTCCGGCTTGGGATAGTCGATTTCCTTGCACTGGTCCGCCGGTTTCAGGGTGTCGTGGTCCGGGGTGGTGTCACGCATCGTGAACGGCATTTTGCCGTTGAGGATGTTGAGGTCCACGAACGCGAAGGCGGAACCCAGCAGGTTGCCGAACTTGTGCTGGGCCGGGCCGAAGTTGCGCTGCGTGTGCAGCTCTTCGAACACCCAGCTGCTCTCGAACTCAGACTTATACTCGCTCAGCTCGTCGCTGCCGCGCCCGTCCTTGATGGCCTTGGCAAGTACTTCCGCGGCGATCATACCGGACTTCATGGCGGTGTGATTGCCCTTGATCTTGGCGAAGTTCAGGGTGCCGGCGTCACAGCCGACCAGCAAACCGCCGGGGAAGGTCATCTTCGGCAGGGACTGCAGGCCGCCCTTGGCGATGGCACGGGCGCCGTAGCTGACGCGCTTGCCGCCTTCCAGGAATTTTTTGATTTCCGGGTGAGTTTTCCAGCGCTGCATTTCATCGAACGGTGAAACGTGCGGGTTGGAATAGCCCAGGTCGGTGATCAGACCCAAGGTCACCTGGTTGTCTTCCATGTGGTACAGGAAGCCGCCGCCGTGGGAGCCGGATTCGCTCAGCGGCCAGCCGGCGGTGTGCACCACCAGGCCTTGCTGATGCTTGGCCGGGTCGATTTCCCACAGTTCCTTGACGCCCAGGCCGTAGTGCTGGGGATCAACGTTTTCGCGCAGGTTGAATTTCTCCATCAACCCTTTGCCCAGATGGCCGCGGCAGCCTTCGGAGAACACGGTGTACTTGGCGTGCAGCTCCATGCCGGGGGTGTAGCTGGGTTTCTTCTCGCCGTTGTGGTCGATGCCGGAATCGCCGGTGGCGATGCCCTTCACCGAGCCGTCTTCATTATAAAGGACTTCGGTGGCGGCGAAGCCGGGGAACACTTCGATGCCGAGACCTTCCGCCTGTTCGGCGAGCCAGCGGCACAGGTTGCCCAGTGAAATGACGTAGTTGCCCTCGTTGTGCATGGTTTTCGGCACGAACGGGTTGGGCACCTTGGAGCCTTTCTCGGCGCCGGTGAGGTAGAAGATTTCGTCGCCGCCGACTTCGGTGTTCAGCGGCGCGCCGAGCTCTTTCCAGTTGGGAAACAGCTCGTTCAGCGCGCGCGGCTCGAAGACCGCGCCGGAGAGGATATGGGCGCCTACTTCAGAGCCTTTCTCCACCACCACGACGCTGAGTTCCTGACCGCTTTCCTGGGCGATTTGACCCAGGCGGCATGCGGTTGCCAGACCGGACGGACCGGCGCCGACGATGACCACGTCGACTTCCATAGATTCGCGTTCCACAGCCTGTCTCCTAGCTTTCGGTTCTCTTGGGGTGGCGCGGAGTATAAAGGCATCCTCCATATCGCACCACTTTTCGGAATCGACTTTCACGCCGATTCAAACACCTGTTTGGATTATCCCTTGCCAGGTGGTTGATTTACAAGGATATCGGCGACCGACGGGTCATGAAACAACGACACAATTGGCAGCAAAATCATCCGCTTACCCAACTTCGGCCTATTGACCTGCCGGGGGGCAACGTTCAAGATACCGGCTCTCGCGCGGGGCCCCGGCGTTCGGCGTCGTCTCGCCTCTTTCATCGTTTCCGTCCTTATTAAGTACTGGTGAAAGCGAGTATTCGGGCGGGTTGCCACAAGGCACGGTGGGCTTCCAAACCTTGCTTTGTGGCAGCCCCCGGACGGAAGCGACTTCAGTCACCAAGTGGAAGATTCCGAGGATCCTATGAAGGTTCTTGTACCCATCAAGCGAGTCATTGACTACAACGTTAAGGTTCGCGTGAAGGCGGACAACTCTGGCGTTGATCTCGCCAATGTGAAAATGGCCATGAACCCCTTCTGCGAAATCGCCGTGGAAGAAGCGGTACGCCTGAAAGAGAAAGGCGTCGTGACCGAGATCGTCGCTGTCAGCATCGGCCCCAAAGCCGCTCAGGAACAGCTGCGCACCGCCATGGCGTTGGGCGCCGACCGGTCCATCCTGGTGGAAACCGATGAAGAGATTCAGCCGCTGGGCATCGCCAAGGCATTGAAAGCCATCGTTGAAGAGGAAAAGCCGGAGATGGTGATCCTCGGCAAACAGGCCATCGACGATGACAACAACCAGACCGGCCAGATGCTGGCCGCTCTGACCGGCATGCCCCAGGGCACGTTCGCTTCCGAAGTGAACGTCGAAGAAGGCAAGGTCAAAGTGACCCGTGAAATCGACGGCGGCCTGCAGACCGTGGAACTGAAACTGCCGGCGGTGGTGACCACCGACCTGCGTCTCAACGAGCCGCGCTACGCTTCCCTGCCCAACATCATGAAAGCCAAGAAGAAGCCGCTGGACGTTAAAACCCCGGCCGATCTGGGCGTTGACATGACCCCCCGCGTGACCATCGAGAAGGTGGAAACACCGGCCGAGCGCAAGGCGGGCGTTATGGTGGGCTCCGTGGACGAGCTGGTCGAGAAACTGAAGAACGAAGCGAAGGTGATCTGATGAGTGTTTTAGTTTACGCCGAACACGACAACGCCGCGCTCAACAAGGTTACTTTGAGCGTTCTCGCCGCCGCCAAGGAACTCGGCGGTGACATCACCGTGCTGGTCGCCGGCAAAGGCTGCGGCGCCGTGGCCGAGGAAGCCGCCAAGGCGGAAGGCGTCAGCAAAGTACTGTGCGCCGACAACGACGCCTACGAGCATCAGTTGGCCGAGAACATCGCCGAGCTGGTCGCCGAAGTGGGCGCCGATTACAAGCACATCCTGGCCGCCGCCACCACCAACGGCAAGAACTTCGCGCCGCGCGTGGCCGCGCTGCTGGACGTGGCTCAGATCTCCGAGATCTCCGACGTGGTCGACGGCGATACGTTCCGCCGCCCGATCTACGCCGGTAACGCGATTGCCACCGTCAAGTGCGCCGACGAGAAGAAAGTGATCACCGTGCGTGGTACTTCCTTCGACGGCGTAGCGGCGGAAGGCGGCTCCGCGTCCGTGGAAAACCTGGACGTGGTCAAGGACGCCGGTCTCTCCACTTTTGTGGGCGAAGAGCTGGCCAAGTCCGACCGTCCCGAGCTGACCAGCGCCGAGATCGTGATCTCCGGTGGTCGCGGCATGGGCAACGGCGACAACTTCGAGATCCTCTACAAAGTGGCCGACAAGCTGGGCGCCGCCGTCGGTGCCTCGCGCGCCGCGGTCGATGCCGGCTTCGTACCCAACGACATGCAGGTGGGTCAGACCGGTAAGATTGTCGCGCCCAACCTGTACATGGCGGTGGGCATTTCCGGTGCGATTCAGCACCTGGCCGGCATGAAGGACTCCAAAGTGATCGTTGCCATCAACAAGGACGAGGAAGCCCCGATTTTCCAGGTGGCGGACTACGGCCTGGTGGCGGATCTCTTCGAGGCCGTTCCCGAGCTCGACAGCAAGCTCTGATTCCGATGTAACATCGGTATCAAGAAAAAGCCCGGCCTTCGCGCCGGGCTTTTTTGTGCCCGAAATTTGTGGGGTGTAGGAGCGGGCTGTGGGAGCGGGCCCCGCCCGCGAAAGGGTGGCTTCCAGCCACCCGGCAAAGGTTGCCCCGCAGGATTCCAGAGACGTTGTTGGTGCTGCCGTTAGACAGACCTCTGGGATCCTGCCGGGAGCTTCGCTCCCTTTCGCGGGCGGGGCCCGCTCCTACAAGGCGTCTTCCAGAGTTATGTCAGTCGCTCCGCCAGCGCCAGCGCAGCGGTGAGCCCCGGCGATTCAATGCCGAGCAGGTTCACCAGCCCGTCGATACCGTGCTCGCCCTGGTCCTGGATCAGAAAGTCCCGATAGGGCGCGCCGTTCAGCCACAGCTTGGGGCGCACGCCGGCGTAGTCCGGTTGCAGCGCGCCCGGCGGCAGCGCCGGCCAATAACGGCGTACCGCCTGCTCGAAGCTTTCCCGGCGGCTTTCGTCCACCCGGTAGTCTGGTCGTTCCACCCATTCCACGTCCGGCCCGAAACGGGCGCCGCCGGCCAGATCCAGGGTCAGGTGGACGCCCAGGCCGTCGGCGTCGGGTAGGGGGTAGATGAGCCGTTCGGCGGGTGGCTTGCCGTGCAGCTTGAAGTAGTGCCCCTTGGCGAAGCGCTGTTCGGGGCGGTGCTTCTTCGGCAACCCGTCCATCAACCCGGTGAGCGGCACCGCGCCGAGCCCGGCGGCGTTGATTAGCCGCTCCGCGCGCAGCCGGAAAGGCTGGTCCGGGCCTTCCACGGTGAGAGTGAAACTCCCCGGCCGACAGTCGATGTGCGCCACCCGGTGGTGCAGCGCGATCACCGCGCCGTGGGTTTGCGCTTCCGTGGCGAGGCTGGCCATCAGGCCGTGGCTGTCGACGATGCCGCTGGTGGCGCTCTCCAGGGCCTGCTCGGCGCGCAGCCAGGGCGCCTCCCGGCGCAGCCGTTCGCGGCTGACCAGGCTGAGCCCCTCGGCGCCGGCGGCGCGGGCGTTGGCGCGCAGGTTCTCCAGGGCCTCTGCCTGGCCGGGGCCGGCCACCACCCATTTGCCGCAGCGTCGGTGGGCGATGTCGCGGGCGGCGCAATACTCGTAGAGCAGCGCCTTGCCGCGCAGGCAGGTGTCCGCCTTCAGTGAGCCGGGCGGGTAGTAAAGCCCGCCATGGATCACCTCGCTGTTGCGCGAAGAAAGATGCTCACCGATGTGAGCTTCTGCCTCCAGCACCACCACCGCCTGCCCGGCGCGGGCCAGACGCCGCGCCACCGCCAGACCGATGACGCCGGCGCCGATTACCACGCAGCCGGTTTCTTCCCGCGGCAGGGCCATGGCGGGGCCTTACCGCCCTCCGGCGGAGGCGTCCCCGGAGGCGGCTTTCGTGCCTTTGCCGTCGTTGACGGCGTTGTCGTAGAACAGGTAGCGGGAGGTCTCGTACACGCCGCGGGCCAGATCGAACAGGTTCTCGAAGGTTTGCGGGTCGTCGCCGGCGCGGTCCTGCGCCGGTTCGTCGCTGTACAGTTCGTGCAGGGTGGCCGCCTCGCCGTCGTGGTTAAGACGCACCAGGTGCTCGCGGGTGACCATGCCGATCTGCGGCGCCGGGCCTTCGCGCAGCACCACGAAGGCGCTGCGTTCGCCCTCCGGGGCCGGCATCTGAATGTCCCGGCCCAGCGTGGTGTTGCGGTATTCCAGGCCCAGTAGACCGGCCAGGGTCGGCATTACGTCGACCAGGCTGACCACGTCTTTGACATGGCGTGGCTCGAGCAGACCCGGCGCGTACAGCATGTGCGGCACATGATGGCTTTCCAGGCCCAGTTGCTCCTGGAAGGGCGGCATGTGGGACAGGGTGCTGATGCGATTATTGTGGTCGCCGAAGAACACAAAAAGGGTATTGTCGAAGTAATCGCTCTCGCGCGCCATGTCCATGTAGCGGCCCACGTTGTAGTCGAGCAGCCGCACTGCATTGTACTGGGCGGTATTGCGGAAGCCGTTGGCGTTGAGTTCTTGTTCCGGCGGCGAACGGGTCTCGAAGTCGTCGTTGTTCTCCGGAATGGTGAAGGGCCGGTGGTTGCCGGCGGTCTGGATAAAGGCGAAGAACGGCTGATCTGACGGCAGGGCATCCAGAATCTGGTGGGATTCCTTGAACAGATCCAGGTCCGAAATACCCCAGACGTCCACATTGGGCGACTGCCAGTCGCCTTCCTCGTACAGTTCCAGGCCGTCGATGCTGCGGGTGAGCACCGCCTCCAGATTCGCCCAGCCGGCGTTGCCGCCCACCATGTACAGCTTCCGGTAGCCTTCGAGCTGGTTGACGATGTTGCGCTGGTGGCCAATCAGCGGGTTACGGCTGGCGGTTTCCTCCGGGGCCACATCGGGGATGCCGGTGAGAAACGCCCAGATGCTTTTCGCAGTGCCGGTGACCGGCACGTAGAAATGCTCGAAGAACCAGCCTTCGCGGGCAATACGGTCCAGGTTGGGGGTCGGGTCGAACGGCGTGCCGTACGCGCCCACGCGGCTGGCGCCCAGCGACTCCAGCATCACCACCACGATATTGGGTGGGCGCTCAACGTCCAGCCGGTGCGGCTGGATCGACACGGTGCGCTCGAAATTCAACGGCTCACGGGCCTGTTCCGGCAACGCCAGGAAATCCGCCATCAGCGGGTAGTATTTTTCCACCGCCTCGCGGTTGAAGGGCTCGCTGCTGAGCAGGGTGGTGTCGTAGAGGAACAGCACCGGATTCAGCCCCAGCGCGGCCACCGCGTTGTTGCCGGAGGCGAAGGCATCACTCCAGCGCAGCGGCACCGGGTTCTCGAAATTGATGTCGGAGACCCGGCCAAGCAGGCCGAACACCAGCACCAGCAACACCACCACGCCGCCGATCACTTTGCTGGCGGTACCCATGGGCATCGGTGCGCGCAGCAGGAAACGGCGCGCCAGCGCCCGGAAAATCACCGCCATCACGGCGGTCACGGCCAGCCAGCCCAGGGTGATCCACACCACCGGGTAACTTTCCCAGATCATGCGGGTGGAGATCGCGGTGTCTTCCAGGAAGCGGAAGGCGGTCACGTTGAGCCGGTCGCCCAGGTACACGTAATGGCCGAAGTCGAGGATGTAGGTGAGCACCACGGCCAGCACCGCCAGGGTGATATACATCAGCCCCAGCACCCGCACCGGCGCCGAGCGCACCAGATTAAAGCGCGGCAGCCAGGCCAGCACCGCCAGGGGCAGCACCATCAACAGCGCCAGCCGCAGATCGAAACGCAGCCCCACGCCCAGAGCATGGAAAAGATCGCCGGAATCCGCCTGCACGGTGTCGCCCACTTCGGAGAAGAACACGAAGAACACCGCTCTCAGAATCACGAACAGTGCGAACAGCGCCACCACGCTGGATGCCAGAAAACGAAGCCGGCGTGACTTCCACCACCCCATGTATGCCTCCGGGTCAGGTTGATAGGAAATTCAGGCGGCCTATGCTACCGGTACAGGGTCCGCGGTGCATGCGGTAATGGAGACCCCTCTTATGGTGGCAACTGAATCCCGGAACGGCGTCACGGTGGTGACGCTGACGCCTCACCTCTCCGCTGACTGGTCGCAGGTGAAACGGTTTATCGCGCTGATCGCGGTGGTGGTGTTCACGGTGGCGGCGGCCTGGACCCTGGCCGGCATCTGGCTGGCGCTGCCGTTCGCGTTCATGGAAGTGGGGCTGATTGGTTATCTGCTCTACCGGGTCTGCTTCCGCCTGTCCTACTTGCACCAGCGCATCGCCGTGGAGCGGGGCAGGGTGGTGTTGCACGAAGGCGTACGCGGCCCCGACCGGGAGTGGGTTCTACCGCGTCCGGCGGCGCACCTGCACGTGGTACTGCCGGTCAAGGCGGTGGACATGATCGGCCTGCACCTGTGCGATGACGACACCCGTCTGGAGCTGGGTGCTTTTCTCAACGGCGACGGCCGCGAACAGGCCCGCCAGGCGCTGCGCAATGCCGGCCTGGTGGAAACCTCGGACCGCTGGTGGACACAGGGCTGAGCGCTCGCGCCGCCGCCAATCCCCCAACAGGAGACTGCAATGAAGTATATCTTCGAAGTACGCATGAAGGACGGCTACACCGTGGAGGAATACGCCCAGGGTTGGGTCGAAGCCAGCGAAATCATTCAGCAGACCCCGGGCGCGCGCGGCACCTACCTGCACCGCAAGATCGGTGAGCCGGACACCTTGCTGGCCATCGCCCACTGGGACTCCAAGGCGCACCGGGACGCCAAGGACGACAGCCGCAGCGCCAAGGTGAAAGCAATTCTGCAAAAACACGCCCGCACCTGCGAGATTATCCCGCTGGGTGAATTCGACGAACCGGAATGGGAAGTGCACCCCGAGGGAGGTGACGGTGAGCGCTAAAAGGTCTGGTTGGGGCAGGGCAGTGCTGCTGGCCGCGCTGATCGGCCTGGCCGGTTGCGACTATTCCGACGCGCCTCAGGCGGCACCGCTGCGAATGCTCGCGGAACAGCCCGCCGACTACCAGGGCGAATTAGTGACCACCGCCGGCACCGTGCGCCATTTCCAGGACCCGCTGCACTACTGGATCGAGGACGACGACCTGAACCGGGTGGCCCTGAAACCGGTGGAAAAAGTGGAAGCCCATCTGGGCAAGCGGGTGCGCGTTACCGGCGTCTTCCACTACCAGGAAAACGCCGGCCGCGAAATTCAGCTGGAATCTATCGCGGAGGAACCGTAGGTCGGGTTAGGCCAACGGCCGTAACCCGACTCACCCCTCAATCTGGAACTTCAGCCCAGCGTTATCGACCAGCCGCTTGATCAGCTTGTCGCCCAACGCCGGCGCCGTGGTCCAGATGCCGCCGGCGGTATCGTCGGCATCACGCACCAGGCACAGGGCGCTCTCGGCGATCATCCGCGAGGTGGAGCCGTAACCCGGGTCCCGGTTGCCGGATACGCTGGCCTTGAGCTGGCGGCCATCCGCGGTCTCGCCGATAAACAGCACGTCGTAAAAGCCGTTCTCGCGCTCTTCCTTGCTCGGGCCCTCGCCCGGCTTGGGCGCGTCTTTACCGGACAGCGAACGGTCGTTGGTCACTGCCTCGGCGGTGGCCTTGCCCTTCTCGCCAGGGCCGGTGAGGATCATCTCGTCGTACACGAATTGATCGCCGTAGGCGTGGCCCAGCAACTGGTTCGAGCGGTGCACGTTGCGAGTGTTGATGGTCGCCATCACGAACGGCGCCAACCAGGTGAGCAACTCGTCGTCGTAGACCGGCTCCTTGGGCTCCGGCTGCTCCGGACCCTGGAAGCCCGGCGTCAGGGAGAACGGATCGGTGAGCAACTGATAAATCTTCGGGTCCTTCTTGGCGGCCACCAGGGTTGCCTGCAGGCTGGCGGCGGTACCGCCGGAGAAGGTGCCCTTCATCTTGCGCACCCGGCCTTTCACGCGGGGCAGGTAGCTGCCCAGGTTTTCCTTGGCGTACTGCTGCAGAAAGTACACGCCCAGATCGAACGGAATCGAATCAAAACCGCAGGAAAACACAATCCGCGCGCCGCTCGCCTTGGCTGCCTCGCCGTGGGCATCGATCATCTGACGCATCCACGCCGGCTCGCCGCACAGATCCACATAGTCCGTGCCGGTCTTGGCGCAGGCCGCCACCAGCGGCTCGCCGTACAACTGGTACGGCCCCACCGTGGTCAGCACCACCCGCGTGCGCTTCGCCAGCGCCTCCAGGGTCTCCGGCTGGTCCGCGTCGGCGGTGATCAGCGGCACCGACGCCGGCACGCCGATTTCCTCGCGCACTGCCTTCAGTTTCTCTTCGCTACGGCCCGCCATGGCCCACTTCACGTCGCCATCAGCGCCGTACTGCTGATGCAGATACTCCGCCACCAGCCGGCCCGTGAAGCCGCTGGCGCCGTACACCACGATGTCGAACTCTCTCCCGTCGCTCATATCAATAATCCGTTCTGCTGCGAATGATGCGCCCACTATAGCCCCCGTGCCGCGCCCCTGGGCAGGGTGGGGAACGGCCTTTTTATGGTCCATCGCGCTGTGGCGGGAGGAAGCTCTGGCGACCATTGCCCGGCTTGTGGGAGCGGGCTCGCCCGCGAAAGGGAGCAAAGCTCCCGGCGGGATACCAGAGACCCGATTGAACGCATTGTAAGCACTTAACATTTCTGGTTAATTGCCCGAACTAAGAATAAAAGAGCATTGCCATGCCGAAAGTAATCTTAACTGGCCGGATTATTGTCCCCGACAGTGACCTCGATGGCGTGATTGACGCCCTCCCAACTCATATTGATCTCTCACGCCAGGAAAAAGGCTGTTTGAAGTTTGAAGTCACTCAAAGCGCTGAAGATAAAAACATCTTTGATGTGTACGAGGAGTTTGTCGATGAGGCCACGTTTCAGTGCCACCAGGAGCGTGTTCGTGATTCAGACTGGGGTCGAATATCAGCGAATGCAGAGCGGGATTACGAGATAAGAGGAATACCATGATGCGAGGTCTTAATCATATCACTGTGGCAGTAAGTGACCTCGACCGGTCGTTGGATTTTTACACCCGGTTGCTGGGTATGACGCCGCATGTGCGTTGGCAAGGCGGTGCCTATTTAAGCATGGATAACATATGGTTCTGTCTGTCTTTGGGTGAGGTAAAGCCAAGCCAGCTTGTGTGAGGAAGCGGTTAGATGAGCCTAAGGGACGCCACTGAGCAGGGTCTCCCGGAAATTGTGAATATCTACAATTCGGCCGTCCTGACCATGCTCTCCACGGCGGATACTGAGCGAGTTACAGTAACTTCACGTCTTGAGTGGTTCCGAAAGCATCAGCCAGAGCGCCGGCCTTTGCTGGTCTATGAGCAGGATGGCGAGGTGAAGGCGTGGGTGAGTTTCGAAGATTTTTACGGAAGGCCCGCTTACCACCGCACGGCCGAAATCAGTATCTACATTGCCACGGAGCATCAAGGAAAACACCTAGGGAAGAAGTTGCTGCAAGCGGTTGAAGGGATGGCTCCGAAACTAGGATTGAGTACGCTTGTAGGCTATGTCTTTGCCCACAACATCCCAAGCATACGGCTTTTCCGGTCGCTTGGTTTCTGTGAGTGGGGGCATCTTCCCTGTGTCGCTGATATGGGTGGCGAAGAGATCGGCTTGTGTATTCTGGGTAAACGCGTTGCCGACTAAATAGGCTGTACGATCTGTCCTGGCTAATCACGCCGAGTTGCCGAGGTTAATGGGTGTCAGGACTAACTGGAATTTGGAAGTCAAAGATGAGTGTTAAAGTTGAGCTCAATGGCCCGATCAGTACGGTAGAAGTTGTCGCGCTGTACCGTGCTAATGGATGGTCCTCAGCCGATAAGCCGGAACAGCTGATGTCGGCTTTGCGCAATTCACATACCTTGGCTACAGCGCGAATTGAAGGCGAGATTGTCGGGTTGGGCAACGCGATTTCAGATGGCAGTTTGGTAGTGTATTACCCTCATTTGCTTGTGCATCCCGATTATCAGGGAAAAGGTATCGGTCGAAAATTGATGGAAGCTATGCAGCAAGTATATGGCGACTTTCATCAACAGATGCTTGCCGCAGACGGCGAGGCCATCGAGTTCTACAGAGCGCTAGGTTTCCAGAGGGCCGGGAAGACAGAACCCATGTGGGTGTATGCCGGCGACGAGCATTAGATACCTGTAGGCAATAGCCGTCGCGGTCATTCGAGTTTAGGAGCACCCATGAAAGTTCATTATTTGGAAATCGTATCCGAGCATGTGGATGCGGTGTGCAAAGCGTATGAGGCCGCTCACGGCGTCAGGTTTGGTGATCCGGACGAATTACTCGGCGGCGCCAGAACCTGCACCATGGCCGATGGATCGATCGCCGGCGTGAGAGGGCCGCTGCGAAGCACGGAAGCGCCGGTGGTTCGGCCTTATTGGCTGGTGGAGGATATCGATCAGGCGATAACTAACGTTGAGGCTGTGGGAGCGGAGGTCGCCATGCCACCGGTGGAGATTTCGGGGAAAGGTTGGTTTGCGATTTATATCCTTGGTGGTAACGATCACGGATTTTGGCAGCTTTGACCGAGGGCAGTCCTATGGACCTTGATGAAACTCGGTTCGACTGGCTGTTGGAGGCTCGCCGGAGAGCGGAAGAGCTTGATAGTGGCTCGGTTCAGGCTGTGCCCGGTGATGAGGTTATGAAAAAAGCGTGGGCTATGATCAAGTGAATGTTTGGCTTTAGAACGGTTTCTGGTGTCCCGCCGGGTGGCTGGGGCCACCCTTTCGCGAGCGAGGCTCGCTCCTACCAGTCCATCCGATAGCTCAGTTCTTTATTTGAAGTCTCTTGAGCGGACGATGAGTTCGTTGAGGGCGTCGCTGGTGTCGTCGAGGCGGCCGGCCATCAGGTGGACGATGCCTTCGGGGCTGATTTCCACGGTGCCGGTGACGGTGACCATCGGGCTTTTCAGCAGCACGGTGCGAAAGCGCTCCTGGATGGCGCTCCAGATCACCACGTTGGTGTTGCCGGTTTCGTCTTCCAGGGTCATGAACAGGGTGCCCTTGGCGGAGCCGGGGCGTTGCCGGTTGGTGACCAGGCCGGCGACGCGCACCACCTGGCCGGGGCGGGCGCGTTTGAGGTCCTTGGCGCGGTAGCCGCGTTTGAAGCGGGGCAGGTGGCGGACCAGGGCCATGGGGTGCTTGCCCAGGCTGACGCCCAGGTGGCGGTAGTCTTCGATCAGGGTGGTGTATTCCGAGGGGGCGTCCAGGTAGACGCCGTCGTGGTCGCCCTTGGCGCCGTCTTCGAGTAGCGGCCGCTGGCCTTCCAGGCCCTGGACGTCCCAGTGGGCCTGGTGGCGGTGGCCGCTGAGGCCGCGCAGGGCGTTGCCGGCCACCAGCGCTTCCCGCTCGCGCTGGCCGAGCCGGGCGCGGTGGCAGAGGTCGCCGACGCCGGTGAAGGGCGCTTCGGTGCGGGCCTGGACCAGGCGTTGCGCGGCTTCCGGGTTAAAGCCTTTGATCTGTCGTAAGCCCAGGCGCAGGGCCGGTTGCACGCCGAGCTTTTCGCGCTGCTGTTCTTCCAGGCTGTGGTCCCAGTGGCTGTGGCGGGCGTCCACCGGGCGTATTTCGATGCCGTGGCGGCGCGCGTCCTGGAGGATTTGCGAGGGCGAGTAGAAGCCCATCGGCAGGCTGTTGAGCAGGCCGCAGTAGAAGGCGCTGGTGTGGTGGCGCTTGAGCCAGGCGGACACGTACACCAGCAGCGCGAAGCTGGCGGAGTGGGATTCCGGGAAGCCGTAGCCGCCGAAGCCTTTCATCTGTTCGAACAGGCGGCGCGCGTAGTCGCCGCTGTAGCCGTTGGCGCGCATGCCGTCGATCACCCGTGATTCGAATTCCATCAGCTCGCCGCTTTTGCCCCAGCGCGCCATGGCCCGGCGCAGACGGTCGGCCTCGCCGCCGGAAAAGCCCGCCGCCACCATCACCAGCTTGATCACCTGTTCCTGGAAAATCGGTATGCCCAGGGTGCGCTCCAGCACCGCTTTGACCTTGGCGTCTGGGTAGTCGGTTTCTTCCAGGCCGTCCCGGCGACGCAGGTAGGGGTGCACCATGTCGCCCTGGATTGGGCCGGGGCGCACGATCGCCACTTCCACCACCAGATCGTAGAACTTACGCGGTCGCAGGCGCGGCAGCATGTTCATCTGGGCGCGGGATTCCACCTGGAACACGCCCAGGCTGTCGCCCTTGCAGAGCATGTCGTAGGTGGCGTCGTCGCCGGCGGGGATGTCCTGCATGGCCAGCGGGCGCCCCCGGTAGCCCTGCACCATGTCGAGGGTTTTGCGGATCGCGGTGAGCATGCCCAGCGCCAGCACATCCACCTTCATCAGGCCCAGGGATTCCAGGTCGTCCTTGTCCCACTGGATCAGGGTGCGGTCGGGCATGGCCGCGTTTTCCACCGGCACCAGGGTGTGCACCGGGTCGCGGGTGATTACGAAGCCGCCCACATGCTGGGACAAATGGCGCGGGAAGCCCACCAGCTCCTGCACCAGCTCTCGGTAATGGCGGCCCAGGGTGGAGCCGCCCAGGCCCACTTCCCGAAACCGTTCCACCAGGGCGTCGGGTTTGTCCCACCAGGCCAGGTTGCCACTGAGGCGCTCGATGATGTCCATGTCCACGCCCAGGGCGCGGCCCACGTCGCGCACCGCCGAGCGGGTGCGGTAGTGAATCACGGTGGCGGCCAGGGCGGCGCGGTCGCGGCCGTATTTGCGGTAGAGGTACTGCATCACCTCTTCGCGGCGTTCGTGTTCGAAGTCCACGTCGATGTCCGGCGGCTCATCCCGTTCCTGGGAGATAAAGCGCTCGAACAGAAGCTGGCTGCGGCCCGGGTCCACCTCGGTGACGCCCAGGCAGTAGCACACCGCGGAGTTGGCCGCCGAACCGCGCCCCTGGCAGAGGATGCCCTGGCCACGGGCGAAAGCGACGATGTCGTGCACGGTGAGGAAGTAGTGCGCGTAGCCGAGCTGGCGGATCAGCCCCAGCTCCTTGTCCACCAGGGCGCGCACTGTCTCCGGTACGCCGTCCGGGTAGCGGGCTTCGGCGCCCTGGTGGGCGAGGGCGGCGAGATAGTCATCGGCGTTCTGGCCCGGCGGCACCACTTCTTCCGGGTACTGGTAGCGGATCTCGTCCATTTCGAAGCGGCACTGGTCGGCGATCCAGGCGGCCTCTTCCAGCAGCGCCGGCGGGTAGATCTCCGTCAGTTGGTTTAGGCCGCGCAGGTGGCGCTGGTCGTTCTGGAAACGGCGCCGGCCCAGGTCGCGCACCGTGGTGTTGAGGCGCAGGGCGGTGAGCAGTTCCTGCAGGCGCTGGCGTTCCGGCCGGTGGTAGTGAACGTCGTTGGCGGCGGTCATGGCCAGCCCGAAGCGGTCCGCGAGCTGGTAGCAGTAGCGGTAGTGCAGGGCGTCGTTGCGGTCCTGGAGCAGCTCGCAGGCCAGCCAGAAGCGCTCACCGAAGTGGTCTTTGAGCAGGGCGGCGTGGTGGTCGTCGCGCTCGTCCCCGGCGGGCAGCCACAGGCACAGGGCGTTGCGGTCGATGCGTGTCAGGTCCTGCCAGTGCAGCCGGTAGTGGCCCTTCTCCGCGCGGCGGCGACCGCGGGTGATCAGCGTGGCGATTTCGCCGTAGGCTTGCCGGTCGCGGGCCAGCAGCACCAGACGCAGCTCGCCCTGGTCCTGGTGGAGCCGGAAATGGCTGCCCACGATCAGCCGGAAATCCAGCGTGCGGCCTTCGTCCTTAAGGGCCTGTTGCAGGTTTTTGTGGGCCTGGTAGGCACGCACCACCCCGGCCAAGGAGCCGTCGTCGGTGATCGCCAGGGCCCGGTAACCCTGACGCCAGGCCTGCAGCACCAGCTCCTCCGGCTGGCTGGCGCCGGTGAGGAAGGTGAAGGCGGATGTACAATGTAACTCTGCGAAATCCATATCAGAGCGGCTGGTGCCGCGATACAGGATGCAGGATGCAGGATACAGCGCGATGCCGGATTGGACGGCAGCTCGGACCATTATCGTTCCGCGAAGACAAGCCTGGGTGCGGGCACGGCGCCTCAGTGACAAAGGTGGTTTGTCGCGCCTGTATCCTGAATCCTTCATCCTGCATCGTCATTTTTAAAAGAAACCCTGCAGCCACCATTTCTCCCGGTCATCCTGAAACACCCAACAACAAAGCCCGTCCGGGTGGTGGGCGACGCGGTAGCGGCGCGCGGCCAGGTCGTGCCAGGGCTGGCTGAAGCGTTCTTCCTGGGGAAACAGGGTCAGCGGTCGGCCGCGCCAGTGGGGCACCCGGTCACGCAGGGTCAGCGGCCGGGGCGGGTCGAGCAGCCACAGGGGGCGGTCCTGGTCCCGGCCATCGTCGGCGACCGGCTTGGGCGCCGCCGCCAATGGCGCTTGGCCCCGTTCGGTTTCTTCCGGCAGGTGGCCGTCGCCCCGATCCGGGCGGTACACGCCCAGGGCCGGTTCGCCGGCCAGTTTTTCCAGCAGGCCGGCCAGCGGCGGGCGGGCGCCGGGGTCCGGGAACAGCTCGGCGAGGCCGGGATTGCGCGGCCGGGGGCGACCGCCGTCCAGGCCCAGGCCCAGCAGCGGGGCGCTCAGTTCATGGTGGCTCAGGCGCCGCTGGCTGAGGTCCAGCCAAGTGGCGGCGTCGTGGCCCTGGCGGGCGCGCCGTACGATCAGCGTGTCCCGGTGGCCGTTGTTCAAATACAGGTGCCAGCGCAGGGTCACCAGGCTTTCCTGGTGGCGGTTCAGGGTGTCTTCCAGCTTGGTCAGCAGGGTGCCCATCGGGCCGCTGAGCCGGTCCAGGTCGTCCAGCGGGTCGTCGAAGTCGAGCCGCTCACGGAACGGGCGCGGCGGGGAAATCGGTTTGCGCGGGTCCGCCTGTTCGCCGAGCAGACGCTGCAGCCAGTCCAGAAAATCGACCCCGAAGCGTTTGCCCAGCGCCGCCCGGGGCAGCGGGAACAGCTCGCCCAGGGTGCGGAAGCCGGGGGCCTGCAGGCGCCGGCGCAGGCGCTCGTCCAGGTCCAGATCGGCGAGCGGCAGGTCCGCCAGCCAGGCCTGGAAGCGCGCCGCTTCCGGGGGCGTGTCCAGGGCCGGTGGGTCGGTGAGATGCCAGGCGGCCAGCGGTGTGGGGCCGATGCCCAGGCGGCTGGTCAGCGGGCAGTGCAGCCGGTAGCGGTCGACCCGGGCAAGCAGCTCTGCAAAGCCGCCAAACAGTTTCAGGCAGCCGCCCACTTCCAGCAGCACGGTGGCCGGCGGCGCCGGGCACACCTGGGGCGTGAGGGCCAGCAGTTGGCGGGCTTCGCGCAGCAACGCCTGGTGCTGCTGGTCGGCCCGTGCTTCGTGCACTTCCAGTGCGTCGCACAGGGCGCGGGCGGTGCCCAGGCGCAGGCCCGCGTCCACGCCGGCGGCACGGGCCGCCGGGTTGGCCAGCAGCACTCGGTTGCCGCGCACCAGCACGCGCGGCTCCGGGCGCGGGCCGTGTTCCGCCTCCAGTGCCAGCAGCGGAAAATGCAGGGCCAGCCACAGCGCGCTCATGGCCGCACCTCCGGAACGACGGGGGCGGGCAGCCGCAACAACGGTGTGCGCAGCGCCGGCTCCGGCGCTGGACGCCGGGTCAGGGCCGGCAGCTCGCGGCAGGCCGGCGGCCGCCGGCGCAGGTGCTCGGGGAGCAGCGGCAGGCAGCAGTGCTGCCCGGCCCGGCCGCCGGGCTGCTTGTGCACGGTGACGGTCAGTTCGCCGGGGGCCGGGCAATTCAGTGCCAGGCGCAGCGGCGCCGGGCTGGGTTGCTGGCCGGCCTGGCGCGGGCGCACCAGTATCAGCAGGCAGCGCCCCTGTTGCGCGCCGAGATGCAAGCGCCGCAGGGTGCCCGCCGGCAACGGCCCGCCCGGCGCCCACAGCAGCGCCAGCCGCACGGTGTCGCCGGCGATCGCTTCGAAGCTGGCGCGCAGCAGGGTGGCGCGGTCGTCGCTGCGCAGGATCAGCAGGTCGTCCAGGGGCACCCCGGCCCGGGCCAGCATGGTGGCGGAAGGGCGCATCGGCGGGTTGGCGATCAGGCGGGCGCCGGGGCCGTCGCTGGCCAGCACCGGCAACAGCAGATGCAGCACCGCCGGGCAGGGCAGGGGGCAGAGCAGTTCCACCAGGCCCTGTTCCGGCCAGCCGCCGCCGGCCAGGATCCGGTCCAGGTCGTTGAAACCGGTGCTTTGCCCCTGGCCGCTGCCGGTGCTTTCGCGGCCCCACCAGGTGTCCCTGCGGGCCAGCAATTGTTGCAAGAAATCAGGCGGCATCGGCGGCATGAAGGGAAATCCGGAGTGTTTGGAATACTGTACATAAGAACAGTATCTTTAAGCCGGCGAAGGGTCAATGGGAAAGGCTGTGCTGAGCGGTCAAGCGGTGCTGTCAGGGTAAACATATTGTATTGCCCGGGCCTCTTGAGTAGCTTCAAGGCATCCCCGAGCTCGACGAGATTCCCCGATGTCATCACAACAACAAACAGCGCGCCGGTTGTCCTCGGCCTTCCAGCAGGGCGTGACCCGGCGGCGGTTCCTTAAGTGGGGCCTGGTCGGCAGTGCCGGCGTGGCCGCCGCCGCCGCGGGCGGCTTCGCGCTGCTGCGCCTGTCGCCCCTGGACGACCGGCCGAAACCGGACTGGGCCGACGGCCTGAGCCGCCAGGAATACCATCTGTTCGACCGGGCACGGGTGGCGTTGCTGCCCACCGTGGGCACCGATCTCACGCCCAGCGACCAGGTGCCGGTGGTGCGCAATGTGCAGAGCATTCTTGATTTCATGGACGCGGCCACCCGCAAGGACGTGGCCACCGGCCTGACGCTGTTCGATAACGCTGCGGTGTTTTTCCACGGCAAGCGCTTCGTGGATCTGGACGAGGCCACCGCCCGCGATTATTTCGACGCCTGGAGCCGGGGCAATGTGGTGCAGCGCACCCTGGGCACGGTGATCAAACAGCTCACCTACACCTCCTACTGGCGCGACGAAAGCACCTGGGGGCCGGTGGAATTCGACGGCCCGGTGTCCGACCGCTGGGGCATCGCCTACCTGGGCAACGCGCCCCTGCCGGATCAGGAATCGGATCAAGCCACTAAGGAGGGCAACGCATGAGCGAAGTGCAATGGCGGTCTTCCGGCTTGCCGGTGACCGAAGCGAAGGACATTACCCAGAGCTCGCTGACCCTGGACGCGGACGTGGTGATCGTCGGCTCCGGCGCCGGCGGCGCGGTGGCCGGCTATGAGCTGGCCCGGCGCGGCAAGAAGGTGGTGATTCTGGAAGCGGGGCCCTATGTCCCCTCGAAAGACTTTACCGAGCGCTTCCCGGAAAGCCTGGAAACCCTGTACCAGGACCACGGCGGCCAGACCAACAAAAGCGGCGACTTGCTGGTGTTGCAGGGCGCCTGCGTGGGCGGCTCCACGGTGGTGAACGGCTGCGTGTGCTTCCGCACCCCGGACTTTATTCTGCAGGACTGGCAGCGGGATTTCGGGCTCAGCGATCTGACCGCCGAAGAGCTGGCGCCGTATTTCGACCGGGTGGAAAAGAACCTCTCCATCGAGGAAAACAAGGAACACGAGATCGCCCGCCACGGCCAACTGATCCGCGCCGGCGCCAACAAGCTGGGCTGGTCGGTGAAACCGTTCAAACGCAATATTCGTGAATGCGCGCTGACCGGGCACTGCCTGTCCGGCTGCAAGACCGAGCGCAAGCAGTCCATGCTGGTCAGCTATCTGCCCTGGGCCACCGCCCACGGTGCCCGTATTTACGCCGATACCCGCGTCACCGAAGTGCTGGCCGACGGCGGCCAGGCGCGCGGTGTCCGTGCCGAGGTCACCGGCCACGACGGCGCCAAGGTGGCGGACATGACGGTCAACGCGGAACGGGTGATCCTCGCCGCCGGTGCCGTGCAGACGCCTTTGCTGTTGTTGAAGGGCGGCCTGGCCAACCGGTCCGGGCAGGTGGGCAAGAACTTCGCCTGTCACCCGTCGCTTTATGTGTCGGCCCGCTATCCGAAGCCGGTGCACGCCTGGCGCGGCGCCATGTTGGGGGTGTACGTGGACGAGTTTCTGCACCCGGACAAGGGCGGGTTCGTGCTGGAGGACGGCGGCGCCGGCCTGGCGGAGCTGAGCATGACCGCGGAGCCGGGCACCGGCGAGCCGTTCATGGGGTTCATGAAGGACGCCAAGTATCTGGGTGGCCTGGTGACGCTGATCCACGACCACAACGTGGGCACGATCCGCTGGGAGGACGGCCGCAAGGTGATCGACTACCAGCTCGCCAACTCGGATTTTCCGTCCATGAAGCGGGCCCTGAAAGCGGCCGCCAGACTGCATCTGGCTTCCGGCGCCGAGGAAGTCTATGTGCCTTCCAGCGACCGGCGGGTGATCCGTTCCGAGGCGGACATCGACGGCGCCGTGGAAGGGCTAGAGAACCAGCCCCAGCATCTGCGCATGGTGAGCTATCACCCGCAGGGCAGTTGCCGCATGGGCGCTGACCCGGACCACAGCGTGGTCAATTCGGACGGCGAGACCCATGACGTGAAAGGGCTCTATGTGGCGGACGCCAGCCTGCTGCCCACCTCGATCATCGTGAACCCCCAGGTGACCGTGTACGCCCTGGCCACGCGCATCGCCGAACGCATGGCCTGAGCGGTGTCCTAACGGCCCTGCCTCACCACCACCCGGTGCACGCCACCGGGTATTTTATAGCTGCGAATGTCGCTTTCGCGGGCCATGCAGGCGCCGTGTTCCGGGTTGAGCCGGCACCAGCGCACCTGCCGGCCCAGCGCCAGCGGCACGCTGAAGCGGGTGTTGTAGTTGCCGCCGGCCTGCAGCGCGATCCACAGCTGATTGGGCAGCCATTCGCAGCCGTCCTGGTTGCGGAACATGTCCAGCGGCACCTGGAAACTCAGGCTCTGGCCCTGGCGTTCAGGGCGGAACTGGGTGCCCGCCTGGGTCACCGGGCAGGTGTCCCCCTTGGCCCGGTACACCACCTCGATACGCACCTGATCCGCGGGCAACGGCGGGTCGATGCTCAACTGATAGTGACGGATATCCCGCGGTATCGGGTTGGGCGCCGGCTGGTAATCCCGCTGCGCCACCGACACGCAGCCGCTGAGCAGGAGCAGCGCGCACAGTACCGTTAGCAGCGCTGGCAGGGACCGCGACAGGCCTGGGGCCATGGTGTTCTCCTTATGGGTCACTGGGGAGTCATTCACTACGCCCTAGGTTATCATTGCCGGCCTTGTCCGTATTGATCGAAGGAGCAGCTATGAGTGACGCCAACAGCCAATCCGCGCAGGCGAAACAACGGCCCGGGCGCGAGGCGTTCGGCTATCTGTGCCCGGTGGACAGCCGCTGGGCGGACAATGACGTTTACGGCCATATCAACAACGTCATGTACTACAGCTACTTCGATTCCACCATCAACCGCTATCTGATCGACAAGGGCGGGCTGGATATCCATAACGGCGACGTGATCGCCTATGTGGTGAGCTCCGGCTGTGACTACTTCGAGGCCGCCGCCTACCCGGACGCGCTCACCATCGGCATGCGCGTGGACAAGCTGGGCAACAGCTCGGTGCGTTACGGACTCGCGCTGTTCGGAGAGAGCGGTGACGCCAAGGCGCTGGGTTTCGTGGTGCATGTGTTCGTTGATCGGGAGACTGGCCGGCCGGTGTCGATCCCGGCGCCGCTGCGCGAGGCGCTGGCGGCGATTCAGTCTTCCGAAAAATAGTTCTTATCGGAAAAATGTAGCTCCGCCAGGAAGTAAAAATTCTCGCCGAACGGTATCCGGTCCATCTCGAAACCCACGTTGGGGTTCTGGCCGGGAAACCGCTCCGGCGTTTCCTCCAGGTCCGGGTCGTCCTGATAGATCAGCCGGGCGCCGGTATCGAAACCTTCCGCGAAGTGCAGCCGGGCGAGCAGGGCGAAGCCCCGCCCGGTATCGAAACGCAGCCAGTTTTCCGCCGGCACCGGGCGCCGCAGCATGGCCCGTTCGGTGTCCGAAAGCCGGCCGTCCACCACCGCTTCCCGCTCGCCGGTCCAGCTGGTGCGCAGCCGCGCGCCCTGGAGATTGTGGCCGTCGACGCTGACCCGGGCGCGGGGGTCGCGCAGCACGGTGGCGGCGATGCCGGGCAACGCGAAGCGGCTGTGGATGGCGAGCCGGTTTTCCATCAGCACGAAATGATTGTGCACGGTGAGCACGCGCAGGCCGGCCACACGCACCCGGGTGGTGGCGTACACCAGCGTCGCCAGCGGGCCCTCGATGATCTGCTGGATTTGTGGGTCCAGGTTTTCGTTGGTAAGTGTGAGGCGGGCGTCCTCGCTGAACACCCCGGCGCTGAGCCGCAGTTTTAAACTGTCCAGCAGGGTTTGCTGCGGTTGGCCGTCCGGGGCGCGGTAATGCCGGTAGCTGAAATCACCCCACTGGAACAGGTTGCCGTCCAGAAATGCCAACCGGTAGTCCGCGGTGCGCAGGCTGAGCGGGTCGCCGTCGTCGTCGCGCTCCAGCGTCACCGGTGCGGTGAAGCCCTGGAACGGCGGCCGTGCCAGCACGTAGAAATAGCCCGGCTGCTCGCCGTCGCCGAGCGCCAGTTCGCCGATCACTTCCTCGCCGGGGGAGAGCAGGCGCTCACCGCCGTCGGCGTCGTCCACCAGCAGCCGGTCACGGGGCCCCACCCGGCCGGTTTCTCCGGCCCGGCGGCTGTCGTCGTCCTCGCTGAAATAGGGCCAGCCGCGCTGCGACCAGGCCAGCCACTGGTGGCGGACGCTGCGCAGCTCGCCGTCCCGGTAGGCGGCCACTTCCAGGCGGTCGGTGCGCAGCCCGGTGAAGCTGTCCAGGGCGTCGCCCTGGAAGGTCACCACCGCGCTCTGCGCGGTACCGGCCAGCAGCCAGAACAGCGCGAGCAGCAGCGCCCGGCCCGTCATCATCAGGCCAGCTCGGGCCGGTCGGCGAAGTGCGCGAGCGCGTCCGGGTTGGCCAGGGCGTTGCGGTTGCGCACCTCGCGGCCGTGCACCACATCGCGCACCGCCAGCTCGACGATCTTGCCGCTCACCGTGCGCGGAATTTCCGGCACGGTGAGAATCACCGCCGGCACATGGCGCGGGCTGGCGCCGGCACGGATGGTGGTGCGGATTTTTTTCCGCAGCTCGTCGGTCAGTTCGATGCCCTCGGCG
>JBELJS010000053.1:0-22382 GCA_042090255.1 Alcanivorax sp.
AGATCCAGCACCGGCGCGAAACTGATGTCGATATCGAAGCCGCGCAGCTCGTCGGCCATCAGCTCACCGAGCAGGTCGGCGGCGTGCCGGGCGCCGCCGGGATCGCGGCCGTGGAAGCGGCCCAGCGCCGCCATCGGTGGCAGGCGGGTGAACTCGGTACGAAAACGCTGCACCCGGCCACCCTCCTGGTCCACGGCAATCAGCAGATCCGGACGAGTCTCGCGAACCTGGCGCACCAGTTCGTAAAGCTGGTCCGGCTCCTGGTAGTTGCGGCTGAACAGAATCAGGCCGCCGACCGCCGGGTGGCGCAGCAGGTCCTGTTCTTCCGGCGTGACGCCGGGACCTTCCAGGTCCAGCATCAGCAGCGGCTGGGTATCGGTTTGGTTCGACATAAGCGGGGTAAATTACTCGACGATGGACACCGGCGTGGCCACCGGTGTCCGTTCAAAAAGAGTGATCACATCCGTGTTGCGCATGCGGATGCAGCCATGCGAAGCCGGCACGCCCATGGGCTGGTCGTCCGGCGTGCCGTGAATATAAATAAAGCGGCGAAAACTATCCACGTCGCCGCCTTGATTGACCCCCGCCTGCAGGCCGCCGAGCCATAGAATGCGGCTGAGAATCCAGTCGCGCTGGGGCGCGCGGCGCGCCTGCTCCGGATCATACAGCTCGCCGTGGAAACGGCGGCCCGCGAACACCGCCCCGGCGGGCAGGCCGGCGCCGAAGCGAGCCCGCACCAGATGCCGGCCGCGCGGCGTGGCACCACTGCCATGCTGCTCGCCGGCGCCCACGGTGGCGGTGGACACCGGGAACCGCAGCGTGCCTTCAGGGCTTTCCAGGGTCAGAATTTGATCGCTGAGCGACACGTGAATAGGCATAGCGAGAAGATACAGGATGGACGCCGGGTTGTAAGCCTTGTGGCGGCGGGACCTTGTGGGAGCGGGCCTTGCCCGCGAAAGGCCGGCAAAGCCGGCCGGCGGGATGCCAGAGGCGTATCTAAGGGCCGCACCAACACCCTCTCTGGAATCCTGCCGGCAAGCTACGCTTGCCTTTCGCGGGCTGGGCCCGCTCCCACAGCGGGGCCAGCCCCCACGATGCCGCCGACCACGAAGGGCAGTAACTGCTGGGTGATGTGGGCGGCGGTGACGCTCTGATTGAAGTCTTTCTTGCTGATCGCCTGCAGCGACTCCATGCCCGACAGGGTGAAGATCACCGCGCCCAGGCTGAAATGCACCCGCCAGAACAGCTCCATGGGCGGCACGTCCGGCACGGCCCGACGCAACAGCGCCAGGAAGCGGCGAAACACCGGGCCGTAATGTTCGCGCAGCCAGGCCCGCAGGTGATCCTGCGGCTGGCTGTAGGCCTGCCCGGAGAGGCGGAAGAAAATCATCGCCCGGCGCGGCTCGTCGCCATGGGAACCCAACGCCAGCCGTGACGCCACGGTGAACAATTTCTCCAACGGCACCTCGCCGCCGTTGCGGCTCTCGCCTTCCAGCTCTTCAAGCTTGGCGTCCAGCGCTTGGCAGAACGGGGTCAGATAGCGTTCGAACACCGCCTGAATCAGCGCTTCCTTGGAACCGAAATGGTAATTGACCGCCGCCAAATTGACCCCGGCCCGGCTGGTGATGGCGCGCAGGCTGGTCTCGGCGAAGCCTTTCTGGGCAAACAGCACTTCCGCCGCATCGAGAATGCGCTGCACGGTATCGGATTGGGACATGCCGGCCTCACGCCTGGAAACAGACGTTTTAAACTAGCGTTTGAGGCACCACAGGTCAATTACGGGAACCGGCCGGTGGGAGCGGGCCCCGCCCGCGAAAGGCCGGCAAGGTACCAGCGAGGTTATTGGTTCGATCGACCCGAGTCAGTACGTTTCTTCAACCGCCGACTCCACCGCTGCTTCGCGTAGCGACGCAGATTGGAGACGTTATCGGTTTCATCCATGATCTCGTGACCCAGCAGGGTTTCGATAACGTCTTCCATGGTAATCAACCCCACCCAGGTGCCCAGGTCGTCGTAGACCATGCCCAGATGCTGACGCTCGCGCAGCATTTCGCCGAACACGAATTCGATGTTCATGGTGGCGCGGAACGGCGCCATGCCACGGGCCAGTTCGCTGACCTTGCGCTCGCCTTCCACTTCCAGCAGATCGCTCTTGTGCACATAGCCGAGCGCTTCGTCGTGGTCGTTGATCACCGGGAAACGGGAGAACGGCGACCCGGCCAGACGATGGCGCACGTCATCCACGCTTTCATCGGGTTGCACGCTGCGCACCACGGTGCGCGGGGTCATCACCTTTTCCACCTTGATTTCATGCAGGTTGAGAACGTTGGTGATCACCCGTTGTTCGTCTTCGTCCAGGGCCTGTTGGTCGCGACCGATGGCGGCCATCGCCTTGAGCTCGGCGCGGATGTCGGTGTCCGGCTCGCCGGCGCCGATCTGGCGGGTGACGATTTTGGACAACCACACGAACGGCTTGAGCACCAAAATCATCACGGTCAGGATCGGCGGCAGCACGGGCGCCAAAGAGCGCCAGAATTTGGCGCCGATGGTCTTGGGAATGATCTCGGAGAAAATCAGAATGACCAGCGTCATCACCGCCGACGCCACACCCAGATAGGTCTCACCGAAGATCACCGCCACCTGGGCGCCGACCCCGGTGGCACCGGCGGTATGGGCAATGGTGTTGAGGGTGAGGATCGCCGCCAGCGGATCGTCGATGTCGTCCTTGAGCTTGCGCAGCTTCTCGAACAGCTTGGGCCGTTCACCCTTGAGGCCGGCGATGTAGCTGGGGGTGATCGACAGCAACGCGGCTTCGAGAATCGAGCAGAGAAACGAAAACCCGACCGCCACCAGGGCGAAGACAATCAGCAAAAACATGGGCTACCACTCTTCCATATAGGCGCCGCAGTGTTCGATCAGCTCTTCGACACGGCGGCCGGCCTGTTCCAGGCGCTCCAGGTCACCGTGGGCGAGCGGCGCGTAGGGGTCCTCGGCGCGCATCGCCAGGTCATTGCCTTCGCCGGGCGGCGTTGGCCGGCGGGCGAGCCCGGCGGCCCCCACCGCAGCGCGAATTTCCTGGTCGAGCCAGAATACCAGATCGGCGCGGTCCGCCCGCGCCGTGGCCAGCACCTGTATTTCCTGGGCGCGCACCTCGGCGCGCTGAAACGCCTGCTCCAGCGCCGCCAGGCTGATCAAATCCTCATAACCGGCCACCTGATAGTTGTTGGCGGCCTGCCGGGCCAGCCCCACCAGCACCGAATACAAATGAAACACCACCGCACCGCGTAGCGCCAGGCGCTGACCCACGGCGGCGCTCTCGTCGCTGTACAGCTGCTTAAGCAGACTGCGGGCGAAGAACAGCCGCTCGCGCAGGCCGCTCACTTCGCTTTCTCGAACCATTCGGGACATGAAGAACCTCGTGGATACAGGATTCAGGATGCAGGATGCAGGGACCGGAGCCAGAGCTTCGCCCTGTATCCTGCATCCTGTATGGCGGCGCCTTTGCGCCGCCTTTATCGCTTCGTGGCGGCCTTCTTCTTGGCCGGCGCCTTCTTTTTCGCTGCTTTTTTCTTGGCGGCTTTTTTCTTGGGCGCGGTCTTTTTCTCTTCCACGTCCCAGGCGCCGTCACGATAGAAGGCGTACCAGCCGGTGGGCTTGCCGTCCTCCTCGGTCATCACGTACTGCTCCTTGGCCTTGCGGCTGTAGCGCAGCACCGCCTTGCGGCCTTTGGAATCCTCGGCGGGGGCCTCGGCGAGATACTTGTGCTTGGGGTCCAGCTGCTTGGCCACCGACTGCACTTCTTCCACCAGCGGCGCGCGGGTTTCCCGGTTCTTGGGAAACTGGCTGGCGGCCAGGAACAGGCCCGAGGCGCCGTCGCGCAGCAGGTAGTGGTCGTCCACCTTCTCGCATTTGAGGTGCGGCATGGGCACCGGGTCGGCGCGCGGCGGCGCCGGCTCGCCGCTCTTGAGCAGCTTGCGGGTGTTGCCGCACTCGTCGTTGGTGCACTTGAAGAATTTGCCGAACCGGCCGGTGCGCAGCTGCATTTCATTGCCGCACTTCTCGCATTCCAGGGTCGGGCCGTCGTAGCCCTTGATGCGGAATTCGCCCTTCTCCACCACGTAGCCGTCGCAGTCCGGGTTGTTGCCGCAGATGTGCAGCTTGCGCTTTTCGTCGATCAGATAATTTTCCATCGCCGTGCCGCACTTGGGGCAACGCTTCTTGCGGCGCAGCTCCTGGGTTTCCGCTTCCTCGTCGTCGGCGCGCACCGCCTCTTCGCCGGGCAGCAGATTGAGGGTGGCGGTGCAGCGTTCCTTGGGCGGCAGGCTGTAGCCCGAACAGCCCAGGAAAACACCGGTGGAGCCGGTGCGAATCTGCATCGGGCGGCCGCATTTCGGGCAGTCGATGTCGGTGTCGGTGGGCAGGTTGGCGCGCATGCCGCCCTTGGCCTGCTTGCCGCTGCCCTCGCCCTGGGCCGCTTCCAGCTTGGCGAGAAAGTCCCGGTAGAATTCGTCGAGCACATCGCGCCAGCCGCGCTTGCCCTCGGCGACCTGATCCAGGGTTTCTTCCATCTGGGCGGTGAAGTTGTAGTCCATCAGATCCGGGAAGCTTTCCGCCAGCCGGTCGGTGACGATGTCGCCCATCTTCTCGGCGTAGAAACGGCG
Source organism: Alcanivorax sp. (assembly GCA_042090255.1). Taxonomy (GTDB): domain Bacteria; phylum Pseudomonadota; class Gammaproteobacteria; order Pseudomonadales; family Alcanivoracaceae; genus Alloalcanivorax. The sequence goes on from JBELJS010000053.1 coordinate 4,662, forward strand.
GCTGTCCTGGCGGACGTAGCCCCGGTCCTGGATCGTGGAAATAATCGACGCGTAGGTGGACGGCCGGCCGATGCCGCGCTTTTCCAGCTCTTTCACCAGGCTGGCTTCGGTGTAGCGGGCCGGCGGCTTGGTGAAGTGCTGGTTGGCGTCCACTTGGTCGATGTCGAGCACATCGCCCTGTTTCAGATCGGGCAGCACGGTGTCCTCGGCGCCCTTGCGTGACGCCTGCGGCTGAATGCGGGTCCAGCCGTCGAATTTGACGATGCGGCCGCGGGCCTTGAGCTCGTAACCGTCCGCTTCGGCTCCGTCCGTTGTTGCAAGAATGGTGGTGCTCAGGTATTCCGCCGGCGGCATCTGGCAGGCGATGAACTGGCGGCGGACCAGCTCGTAGAGACGCTGGGCGTCGCGCTCCATGTCCTTGAGGTTATTGGCGTCGCGCTTCACGTCCGAGGGGCGGATCGCCTCGTGGGCTTCCTGGGCGCCGTCCCGGTTGGAATAACGCAGCGGCTGCTCGGGCAGATACTTCTCACCCAACTGGTCGCCGATCCAGGCGCGGCAGTCGTTGACCGCGTCAGCGCTCAGGTTGGTGGAGTCGGTACGCATATAGGTGATGTGGCCGGCCTCGTAGAGGCGCTGGGCCATCATCATGGTCTTCTTCACCCCGAAGCCCAGGCGCGTGCTGGCGGCCTGCTGCAGGGTGGAGGTAATAAAGGGAGGCGGTGCCTTGGAGCGGGTCGGCCGCTCCTCGCGCTGGCTGATGGTGAGCTTGCCGGCGGCCACCAGGGCGGCGCGGTGTTTTTCCGCGTCGTCGCCGTTGTTGGGGCGGAAATTCTCGCCCCGGTAGCGGGCTACCTGCATGCGGATGGCATCCGCCGCGTTGGCCACGTTATGGGTATCGGCGTGCAGCTCCCAATACTCTTCCGGGGTGAACGCGCGGATCTCCCGCTCGCGCTCGACCACCAGCTCCACCGCCACCGATTGCACCCGCCCGGCGGACAGGCCACGGGCGATTTTCTCCCACAGCAGCGGCGAGATCATGAAGCCCACCACCCGGTCCAGGAAGCGCCGTGCCTGCTGGGCTTCCACCCGGCTCATGTCGAGCTTGCCGGGCTCCTCGAAGGCGGCCTGGATCGCTTTCTTGGTGATCTCGTTGAACACCACCCGGTCGAACCGCTGGTCGTCGCCGCCAATCACTTCCCGCAGGTGCCAGGCGATCGCCTCCCCTTCGCGGTCCAAGTCAGTGGCCAGATAGATGCGGTCGGCGGTGCTGGCGAGCCGCTTGAGCTCGTCGATCACTTTTTCCTTGCCCGGCAGAATCTGATACTGCGCTTGCCAGGCGTGGTCCGGGTCCACGCCCATGCGGTTGATCAACTGCGCGCGCGACTTCTTCTTTTTATAGGCTTCGCGCTCCTCCTTGGGCAGCGAGCGGGTATAGGCCGCTTCCTTGGCCCGCTCCTTGGGGGTGCTTGTCTTGGCGCCGCCGCTTACCGGCAGGTCACGCACATGGCCGACACTGGATTTGACCACGAAATCATCGCCCAGGTAGCGATTAATGGTCTTGGCCTTGGCCGGCGATTCCACGATTACAAGGGATTTACCCATTCGTTGCTCACCCGATCATGAGAAGCTGCGTCATAAGAAACCTCTGAGGCCTGGCCGCCACGGCGGCGAACAGTCGCCGGGCAAGACACGCCTCAGAGGTCGAGGCCAGGGCCTTTGCGGACCCCGGCGGGCGCCTATTTAGACAGCGCCGGTATCGTCCGGTCAAGCACCGGGGTCACCGGCGAAGCCGCCCGGGAGCCCTCCAGGCCGCGCCGGCCAAGGCGTCGCGGCGGGTTTCAAGGTGGGCTGGCAGAGCCCGCCGAGAAGGCTATACTCGGCGTGAAGGTACTGAAAACAACCTCTGTCGGTTAAGGGAGAACACCATGACCTCACCCTATCGAAAGGTACTGGTGGCGATTGATTGCAGCGACGAATCCGCCGAGGTTCTGTCCCGCGCGGCGGGGGTCCAGGAAGGCACCGACGGGGAATTGCACCTGATTCATGTGATCGAACCGCTGGCGCTGGCCTACGGCGCCGACGTGCCGATGGACGTCACCGACCTGCAAAGCGGCCTGGTCAAACAGGCCCGCGACACGGCGCTGGAATACGCCGGCCGCTACCAGATTGCGGAAAGCCGCATCCATGTGGAGCTGGGCTCGATCGAGAAAACCATCCTCGACAAAGCCGACGACATCGACGCCGATCTGATCGTGGTCGGCAGCCACACCCGCAGCGGCTTGGCCCTGCTGCTCGGCTCTACCGCCCGCGGCCTGGTGCCCGGCGCCCATTGCGACGTCCTCGCCGTGAAAATGGACAAGCGTAAGAAAGAAAGCTAGCCGGATCGGAGCCTCTGAGGCTTCAGGGAGCCAAGCTTTGTGGGAGCGGGCCCTGTGGGAGCGGGCCTTGCCCGCGAAAGGGAGCAAAGCTCCCGGCAGGATCCCAGAGGCTCTTCTATGAAGCCGCCAACAAGGTCTCTGGTATCCTGCCGGGCGGCCTGGCGGCGCCCTTTCGCGGGCAAGGCCCGCTCGCACAGGTTGCCATTAGGTGAGTTGGGCGTTGCCCGTGGCGCTGGGTGGTTTCGCGTTCCACCTGTAGAGCAGCCCGGCCAGTTCGCGGGCCTGGGCCTTGAGCGCGGCCAGTTCCTCATCGCTGTCCTTGGTGCCCGTGAAAATCGGCACCTTGCGCAGCGCCGCCAGCAATTCCTGGTCCGGCGCCTGCATTCTCTGCACCTCCACCGCCCAGCGGATCTGATGTACCAGCATATGGAAAAACGCCAGCCGGGTGGCCAGGGTGTAGGGCGAATCGGGGCGCTCGAAATCGGCGAATTCCAACTTCGCCATCACCGCTTCGCGGGCGGCGTCCGCCACCCGGATGGTGGCGCTGCGGGCGGTGCCCAGCAGCATGGAAAGGGTGCCGAACACCTCGCCGGGGGACACGTAATAGAGCACCGCCGAGGCCTCGCCGTCGGCGCGTTCGCCCTGCACCACCAACTGACCGCGCAGCAGGAAATACAGCGAGGACTCCACTTCCCCGGCCCGTATCACCCGGTCGCCGGGACCGGCTTCGATGATTTCCGTGCGCGCCAGCAACAGCGCCCGCTGATCGGCGTCGTCACGCGCCACTTCGTTGAAAAACGGTACGCCGGAAAGCAGTGCCTCCACTCGCGCGTGATCCGATTGCTGCCACTGGGCGTGCTTCATGGCTCCCCTCTTCCCCGTTTATGGCGGCCTCATCCTAGCCCGAACGTTTCCCGGATTGCCACCGCCGAAGCATTCGTATTCACAGGCACGGTGCAAAAAACCACTGGACATATTACACTGTCCGTATTATCAGTGTACGTAATACGGAACCGTGCCCGAGGAGGCCGACATGAGCATCGCATTAACCGCACGCCAACAGCAGGTTCTCGATTGCATTCGTGCGTCCCAGATGGAGACCGGCATGGCCCCGACCCGGGCGGAAATCGCCGAGCGCATGGGGTTTCAATCGAAGAACGCGGCGTCCGACCACCTGCGCGCCCTGGAGCGCAAAGGCTATATCCGCCTGCACGGCGACCGGTCACGAGGCATCCAGCTTCTCGACCTGGCCCTGGAGATGGGCGACGAGCTGCCGGTAGTGGGCAAAGTCGCCGCCGGCACGCCGATCGAAGCGATCGAGAACGTGGAGCGCACCGTGCCGGTGCCCCAGGGGCTGTTTCGCCAGCGCCCCACCTATCTTCTCAAGGTGCAGGGCGATAGCATGATCGAAGCTGGCATTTTTGACGGCGACCTGATCGCGGTTCGCAAAAGCCAGACCGCCCGTTCCGGCGAGATCGTGGTGGCGCGCATTGACGACGAGGTCACGGTGAAAACCCTTAAACTGAATCGCACCAGCGCTACGTTGCTGCCGGCCAACGATGCCTACGCGCCAATCCGCGTGGCCGCCGACGAACTGATGATCGAGGGTATTTTCGTGGGTCTGATCCGTGATCCCAATGCGCATTAAGGCCGTTAACCGCGTCCTGGCAACCCTGTTGCTGGGCACCGCGCTGGTGGCCTGCCAGGGCAACGCCGGTTCCAGTAACGCCGGTTCTAATGACGACAGTATCGAGAGACACAACCGTATGTCGGACACCCGTTTGCTCGCCCCCTGCCCGTCCGCGCCCAATTGCGTGTCGAGCCTCGCCGAGGACGACCGCCACCGGGTGGCGCCGCTACCCGGCGCCGGCAACCGCACCGACAGCCTGGCGATGCTGGAGGGCGTGCTCGGCACCCTGCCCCGGGTGGCTTACGAGCGCATCGGCCCGGCCCGCATTCAGGCCCGCTTCACCAGCCGGGTACTGCGGTTTGTTGATGACGTCACCCTGTATGTGCACGACGACGGTCTGATCGACGTGCGCTCGGCCTCGCGGCTCGGGTATTGGGACCTGGGCACCAACCGGCGCCGGGTGGAAGAGCTGCGCGAGCGGCTCAATGACCGCCTCGGACAGCCCCAGCCCAGCCACGGATGAGCGGCGTGCGAGAAAGCAGCCCGCTGTGGGCGGACATCGGTGTCAATCTGGGCGACAAGCAGTTCGCCGAAGACAGTGCGCAAGTGCTGGGGCGCGCCGCTGAAAGCGGCGTGGCCCTGATGCTGCTGACCGGCACCAGCGTGGCGGAATCGGAAACCGCCGTGGCCCTGTGTCGGCGCTGGGCCGACGCCGGCCCGGCCCTGCTCGCCACCGCTGGCATCCACCCTCACAACGCCCGCTTTTTCGACCATGAAGCCAGCCAGGCGCTCGCCCGGCTGCTGACCCTTCCCGAGGTGGCGGCGGCCGGTGAAATGGGCCTGGACTTCAACCGCGATTTCTCCCCCCGGGACGATCAGGAAAGCGCCTTCGAGGCGCAGCTGGCGCTGGCCGCCGACGCCGGCAAGCCGGTGTTCCTGCATCAGCGCGACGCCCACCACCGTTTCCTGCCGATTCTCAAGGCCTGGCGGCACAAACTGCCCGCCGCCGTGGTGCACTGCTTCACGGATCAGCGCGACGCTCTGTTCGATTACCTGGACCTGGATTGCCACATCGGCATCACCGGCTGGGTGTGCGACGAGCGGCGTGGCGGCGCCTTGGCGGAACTGGTGCCGGAAATTCCCGGCGACCGCCTGCTGTTGGAGACGGACGCGCCCTATCTGCTGCCCCGGGACCTGCCGGAAAAGCCGCCGCGCAAGCGCCGTAACGAGCCGTGCTATCTGCCCTGGATCGGCCAGCGCATCGCCGCCCTGCGCGGCGAGAGTGAAGCGGATCTGGCGGCGCGCACCTTCGCAAATACCCGCGCTTTTCTCCGGTTGGTCTGAAGCACTCGATTTGTGCGAGCGGGCCCTGCCCGCGAAAGGGTGGCTTTCAGCCACCCGGCAGGATTCCAGAGACCTCTCTAATCAGAGCACCAACAAGGTCTCTGGTATCCTGCGGGGCAACCTTTGCCGGCCGGCGTTGCCGGCCTTTCGCTTGCAAGCAAGCTCCCACCAAGCAAGCTCCCACAAGGGGCGCTCCTGCAAGCCGCTTGTTTCAGGCTTTTTCCGCCCGCCAGTTGAAGTCGACCTCCAGGGCGGGTTGCGGGCCGTCTTCCGGCTGGCCGGCCATTTCCGCGTAGGGCGAATTGTGCACCAGCACCGCCTTGTCGGTGGTCATCTTGCCGAGCACATTGTTGGCGTGCTCGGCGCCGTTGAATCGCACAATCTGGCCTTTCTCGTCCACCACGTGATAGCTCACGCCGTCGATCTCTACCTGCACGATGCAGATCGACAGCGTCACGGACCGCAGCAGCACCTTTTCCACATGCCGCCCGTTCAGTTTTTTAACGGTAATTTTTTCCATCTTTACTCCGAAAGAACGCACTGGTTTGTGCGAGCTGGCTTGTGGGAGCGGGCCCTGCCCGCGAAAGGGAGCGAAGCTCCCGGCAAAGGTTGCCCCGCAGGATTCCAGAGACGCTGTTTGTGCTGCCATTAGAAAGGCCTCTGGGATCCTGCCGGCCGGCTTTGCCGGCCTTTCGCGGGCGGGGCCCGCTCCTACAGCAGAAACGCCTGAATATCGAGCAACCCGAACGGCCAGGCCAGCTCACGGTCGCCGCGGCGCAACACCGGGATGCGCTCACCATATTCGGCGATCAGCGTATCGTCCTCGGCGATATCCACGGCGTGAATATCGGCCTGCGGATTCACCGTGAGCAGCAGGTCGCGGGCCTGGTCGCACAGGTGGCAGCCCAGGGTGGTGTATAGCACGACGGTCATCAAAGGGTTCCGTGGCGAATCGCGTAGCAATGGTGAATGGCGCTGTTGCGGCGGAAGTCCTCGGGCAGGCTCCAGGCGGTCAGGTCCTCCACCTGATACCAGCGGGCGATGCTTTCCTCCAGCTCGAAGCGGCGGAAGTTACAGGAAAAATAGAGCACGCCGCCGGGCTCCAGACGCTTCATGATGCGCCGGATCAGCTCGCCGTGGTGCTCTTGGACCACGAAGTCCTGGCGGGACTTGTTGTTGGAAAAGGTGGGCGGGTCGCAGAACACCACGTCGAACTGTTCCTGGCATTCCTCCAGCCAGGCCATGGCGTCGGCGCGCACCAACGGGTGCGCCTCGCTGGAAAAGCCGTTCACCGCCAGATTGCAGGCGGCCCAATCCAGGTAGCGCCGCGAAGCGTCCACCGTGACCGCCCGGCGGGCGCCACCCACCAGCGCCTGCACACTGGCGGCGCCGGTGTAAGCGAACAGGTTGAGGAAGCGCTTGCCGGCGCACTCTTCGGCCAGCCGCAGGCGCAGCGGGCGATGGTCCAGAAACAGGCCGGTGTCCAGATAGTCGTTCAGGTTCACCAGCATGCGGGCCTGGCCCTCGCGCACCACCCGATACTGCCCCTGGCCGTCGAGCTTCTGATACTGGCGGTTGCCCTTCTGGCGCTCGCGGGTGCGCAGGTGCACCTGCTCGCGGTGCACGCCCAGGGCGGCGCGGACCGCGCTCACCGCCCACTGGCGGCGCTGCTTCGCTTTGTCCTCGTCGACCGTCTTGGGCGCCTTGAACTCCTGCACCAGCGCCTGATCCCCGTACACGTCCACCGCCACATTGAATTCCGGCAGATCCCGGTCGTAGAGGCGGTACGCCTGAATGTCCTCGCGCTCCAGCCAGCGGCGCAGGTGCTTGCCGTTCTTGCGCAGGCGGTTGAACAGCGGCATGGCCGGCTCCGGCAACTCAAAGCCGGGCGCGTCACCGACCCGCAGCGGCGGTTGCGGCACCGGCGGGCGTGGCCGGCTGACGCGGATGAAGGTATTCAGCGGCCCGTTACGCACCTTCCACTGCTGCGTCATGTCCATGCCGGAGCGGTCCAGCGAGGCCACGTCGGCGCCCAGCATCACCGCCGTCCAGGCCGGCGCCTTCTCGCCCAAAATACGACCCAGCCCGGCGTACAGCCAGGCGGCGGTGGCCTGTTCGTCCAGGCGCTCGCCCCAGGGCGGGTTGGTGGCCAGCAGGCCCTGGTCGGCGAAGTCGCGGGCGCGCAGGGCGCCCAGCTCGCGCCGCTCGAAGTGCACCTGCCGGCGCACCCCGGCCCGCTCCGCGTTGTGCAGCGCGTACTGAATCGTCTCCGGGTCGGCGTCGAAGCCCTTCAGCGACGGCAGGCCCTTGAGCCCGCCCTCCAGGCTGGCGGCGGCCTCGCGCAGGGCCTCTTCCCAGAGCGGCTTGCGGCAGCCGCGCCAGGCCTGGAAGCCGTACTCGCGGCGCAATGCGCCGGGCGCCACGCCGGCGGCCATCCAGGCCGCTTCGATCACCAGGGTGCCACTGCCACAGAACGGGTCCAATAACGCCGCCGGCCGGTCCTCGCGGTGCCAGCCGCCGGCGCGCAACAGCGCCGCCGCCAAATTCTCGCGCAGCGGCGCCCGGCCGCCGGCCAGCCGGTAACCGCGCCGGTGCAGCGGCGTGCCGGCCAGGTCCAGCCACAGGCGGGCGTTGTTTTCGTCCAGCCGGGCACGCACCGCGCAGGCGCCCTCCTCGCGCCGGGCCTGACCGATCTCCGGCGGCAAGGCGCGCAGCAGCCGCTTGCCGCTGACGCGGCTGTCGCCGCGCACGCCCTTGCCGTGGTCCAGGCTTAAATGCAGGTCCACGTCGGGCGGCACCAGGGCGCGCCAGTCCACCGCCGCCGCCAGCCGCTCCGGGGCCTGGTCCGGGGTCACGTCCAGTTCCGCCAGGGGCACCAGCACCCGCTCCGCCAGCCGCGACCACAGGCAAGCACGCAAGGCGTCCTGCTGCAGGCCCTCGATGCCCACATGGGCGTTACCCGGATCTGTTACCGAGATGCCCAACTCGGTGAGTTCGTCGGCGAGCAAGGGGCCCAGGCCCGGCAGACAGGTAATTACGAATTCCATCGGTTTTGCCTTGCAAGTGCCTGTTTTAAAGACGGAAATGAAAAATTCATCGGTTGGACCATTATTCGTCACACGCTTAAACGGCGCCACCATTATGGCGACATGTTATTCGACACCCTCTTCCCCCTTTCACATACTCGAAGAGTGGCTCCCGAAGAGGTGACCGGGGGCCGCAGCTTACTGACCGTCGCCGTGATCGGCAAAGCGGCACTGCGAAAAAGCCAACAGGCGTCTAAGCCAAGAGGATCGTGTCTATGAAAAGACAGAAACGCAGTCGTGATGAAAGAGCTTACAGCCGGGGGTACCTGGCCGGATTTCAAGGCAGGCCCAGGGACTTTTGCCCCTTCGGCGCATTGCAGGCCCGCACCTACTGGATGAGCGGTTGGCGCGAGGGCCGCACGAATCAGGTACAAGGCATGGTCGGCGTGGCCGGCATCCAGAATTTGAAAGACGTCACCTAATCTTTATTTCGCGTTAAGAGGACATTGTACAAAATCTGTTTTCCGATCAGCGCCGGCGCTTCGCGCGTCGACCCCACAGGGCCCCTCCCGGGCCCTTTTCTTTTTGCAGCCTTTGTGGGAGCGGGCCCCGCCCGCGAAAGGGAGCGAAGTTGTGCGAGCGGGCCTTGCCCGCGAAAGGGAGCGAAGTTGTGCGAGCGGGCCCCGCCCGCGAAAGGGAGTGAAGCTCCCGGCAGGATTCCAGAGACTTTTCTAACGACAGCACCAACAAGGTCTCTGGAATCCTGCGGGGCAACCTTTGCCGGCCGGCTTTGCCGGCCTTTCGCTTGCAAGGCAAGCTCCCACAACACCGGCTTCGCAGCACACCGCCTGGAGGGACGCTCCCTCAGTTCGCTACCAGGCGCGGGCAATATCGCCGATCAGGCCCGGGCCCTGGTAAATGAGCCCTGAATACACCTGCACCAGCGAGGCGCCCAATCGCCGCTTATCGAGGGCGTCGCCGGCGCCGCTGATGCCGCCCACGCCGATGATCGGGATGCGGCCGTCCAGGGCCTTGGCCATGGCCGCCAGGGCCCGGTCGGCGATCGGCTTGAGCGGCGCGCCACTCAGGCCGCCTTGCTCGTCGCCGTGGCGAAGGTGCCCCACCCCCGGCCGCTCCAGGGTGGTATTGCCGACGCAGACGCCGTCGATGCCGTGGCGCACGAACGCCTCCGCCATGGCCGCCAGCTCGTCTTCGCTGTTATCCGGCGCGATCTTGATCACCAGCGGCACCGTCACGCCGCGCTGCTGATCCAGGCGGGTCTGCGCCTCGCGCAGGGTGCCAAGCAGACGATCCAGGGCGTCGCCGTGCTGCAGGTCGCGCAGGCCGGGGGTGTTCGGCGAGGAGACGTTGACCACCAGGTAGCTGGCCAGGCCGTGCACCTTGTCCTGGCAGAGCCGATAGTCGTCCACCGCCTGCTCCGCCGGGGTGTCCTTGTTCTTGCCAATATTGATACCCAGCACGCCCTGGAAGCGGGCCGCGCGCACGTTGTTCACCAGGGCGTCGACGCCGTGATTGTTGAACCCCATGCGGTTGATCACCGCCCCCGCCGGCGGCAGCCGGAACAGACGTGGCTTGGCGTTGCCCGGCTGCGGGCGCGGGGTGACGGTGCCCACTTCAATGCTGCCGAAGCCCAGCGCCGCCAGGCCGTCGATGCAGTCGCCGTTCTTGTCCAGGCCTGCCGCCAGCCCCACCGGGTTGGGGAAGTCCAACCCCATCACCCGCACCGGCCGCGCCGGCACCCGCGCCGGATAGAGCTTGCCGGCGCCTCGGCGCAGGGCGGCGAGGGTCAGGTCGTGGGCCTGCTCCCCGGAGAGGGTGAACAGGGCGGGACGGGCAAGCTGGTACAGCATCGGCGGCGGCTCCTTGGATAGCGGCGCGGATTATACGGCAAGCCGGCGCCGGATGCAGACGCCGCTGTGGGGCTCTTGAGAGGGGGGCGGCCTGGTGGGAGCGGGCCTTGCCCGCGAAAGGGTGGCGCTAGCCACCCGGCGGGATACCAGAGACCTTATTTGTGCCGCCGTTAGGGAGGTCTCTGGGATCCTGCCGGCAAGCGCCGCTTGCCTTTCGCGGGCGAGGCCCGCTCGCACAAAAGCCACCCTTTCGCGGGCAGGGCCCGCTCGCACAAGAGCCATCCTTTTCCCGGCTGGGCCCTTTCTAACAAGCCCGTTCCAACCCAGCGTTACAGGATGCGGTCGAGGACTTCGGCCAGGTTGGCGGAGGCGGCGGGCCGAATCTCGTGCAGGCTGGCGGCCAATTGTTCGGCCAGGGCCGGCTCCAGGCGCTGCAGGCGGGCGGCGCCGTTGGCCAGCCGCGCGGCGATCTGCGGGTTGATGCCGTCGAGCTTTTTCAGGGCCCGGGCGAAGAACGCGTAGCCGCTGCCGTCCGGCGCGTGGAAAGCGGACGGGTTGCCGTTGACCAGGGTGCCGACCACCGCGCGCACCCGATTGGGCAGGGTCCACTCGAAGGCCTCGTGGGCCAGCAGACCCTCCGCCCGCGCCACGGTGTCGGCGCCGGGTACGGTGGCCTGCACCGCGAACCACTGGTCCATCACCAAGGCCTCGTCGCGCCACCGCTGGGCGAACGCCGCCAGCGCCGGCTCAGCGCCGGGCAACTGGTTGTGCACCAGGGCGCGCAGGGCGCCGAGTTCCTCAGTCATGCAGGTGGGCGCGTCCAGCATGCCCTGCAGCTGCGCCACCAGTTTGTCGCGGTCGCCGCGACCGGCACCGGCGGCGGCGGACAGGTACGCCAGCGCCACCTGGCGCAGCCGGCGTTTGCCCATGGCTTCGCCGTTGGCGCGGTATTCGGGTTCACCCAGCTCGTCGACCAGACGCCACCAGGACGCCGCCAGGGCGTCGCCGAGACCGGCGCGCAGGGCGCTCAGGGCGTCGTGCACGGCCTGCGGGCGCAACGGGGTGTGCCGGTCGCCGACCGCGGTTTCCGTGGGCAGGGTGAGCAGCAGCGCGGCTTCCGCCGGGTCCTCGCTGGCACGCTGGATCACCTGCTCCAGCACCGGGGTGAGTCGGTCCAATTGCGCGGCGGCGTCCTCGCCGTCATCGATGATCCGCGCCAGGGCGGCAAAATACAGCCGCTGTGCCGCGTCCCAACGACAGAAGCCGTCGCTGTCGTGGGCGAGCAGCGTGATCAGTTGGGCTTCTTTGAACGGGTAGCGCAGCGATACCGGCGCCGAGAAGGCGCGCAGCAGCGACGGCGTCGGGGCGCTGTCCACGCCGGCCACCGGGAAACGGAAGGTTTGTTCGCGGTCGCGCAGGATCACCACGGTTTCGGTGGCGCCGCTGTCGTCCAGGGGCAGCGCGCGCCCCTGGCCGTCGAGCAGCGACAACTTGACCGGAATCATCAGCGACTGCTTGTCGCTTTGCCCCGGAGTGGGCGGCGTTTCCTGGCGCAGCGTGAGCCGGTATTCGCCGTCCGCGAAATGGTCGGACACGGTCACCAGCGGCGTGCCCGCTTGGCTGTACCAGCGCTTGAACTGGCTGAGATCCAGGCCAGACACTTCCTCCATGCAGGCGACGAAGTCGTCACAGGTGACCGCCTGGCCGTCGAAACGCTCGAAATAGAGGTCGCTGGCGCGGCGGAAGTCCTCGGCGCCGAGCAGCTCGTGCTGCATGCGCACGATCTCCGAGCCCTTCTCGTAAACGGTAAGCGTGTAGAAGTTGTCGATCTTCTGGTATTCCGAGGGCCGCACCGGGTGCGCCATCGGGCCCTGGTCTTCGGGAAACTGATGGTTGACCAGGAAGTCCACGTTCTCCACCCGGGTCACCGCGCGGGAGTTCATGTCCGAGGAGAACTCCTGGTCGCGGAACACGGTAAAACCTTCCTTGAGGCTGAGTTGGAACCAGTCCCGGCAGGTCACCCGGTTGCCGCTCCAGTTGTGGAAATACTCATGGGCGACCACCGATTGCACCCGCTCGAAGCCGGCGTCGGTGGTGGTGGCCGGGTGCGCCAGCACGCAGGAGGTGTTGAAGATGTTCAGGCCCTTGTTTTCCATGGCGCCCATGTTGAAATGGCTGACCGCCACCACCTGGAAGATATCCAGGTCGTACTCGCGCCCGAACACCTGCTCGTCCCAGGTCATGGCCCGTTTCAGGGAATCCATGGCGTGGCCGAGCTTGTCCAGATCGCGGTGCTCGGCGTACAGACGCAGCGCCACGTTGCGACCGGAGGCGGTGCGGAAGCTGTCTTCCAGGCAGGCCAGATCGCCGGCCACCAGCGCGAACAGATAGCAGGGCTTGGGGAACGGGTCTTCCCAGGTGGCGAAGTGGCGACCGCCGCCCTCGTCGCCGCCGTCCACCGGGTTGCCGTTGGAAAGCAGCAGCGGGTAGGCGGCGCGGTCGGCGTGGATAGTGGTGGTGAAACGGCTGAGCACGTCCGGACGGTCCGGGAAATAGGTGATGCGGCGGAAGCCCTGCGCTTCGCACTGGGTGCAGTACATGCCGTTGGAACGGTACAGGCCTTCCAGGGCGGTGTTGCTCTCCGGATGGATGCGCACCTCGGAGGTCAGGGTGAACTGATCCGGCACGCCGGGCACCGTCAGCCGGCCTTCCTCGAGCCGGTAATCCTGCTCGTCGAGCACACGGTCGTCCACGCGCAACGAGCGCAGCGCCAGCTGTTCGCCGTCCAGCACCAGATCCGCCGGGCGGTCGTCGCGGGCCGGGTTGCGGCGCACCGCCAGTTCGGCGGTGACCGTGGCGTGGCCGTCGCGCAGGTCCACGTCCAGACGGGTGTGATCCACCAGCCAGGCCGGCGGGCGGTAATCGGTCAGCCGGGTGGCCGGCGCGGGGTTGCCGTCTCTCATCAATGTTCTCCGTGTCGGCGCGCGGGGCGCAGGTCCACCGGCTGCTCCGGGTCCTCGCCGTCGGCGCTCTTGCAGTGACTGGGAACGTAACCGGTACGCTCTTCCTCGGGCAGGTTGCGCGTCTCCCAGGCGATCACCGCCTGCAGGCACAGGGCGCGCTGCTCGTCACTGACCCGGCGGCCGTCCGGCCAGCGGCCGGTCTCAACCGCGGTGCGCATGTTGTGCCACACCTCCAGGGTCATGCCGTCGATAAGATCGTCGAAGGAAGGGGAAGAAGAAGCCATGGCGGAACCTGTCACGATAGCGGATGCGTTGAGTTGTGGGGACTAGGATACAGGATGCAAGTGAAGCTTGCGGCTAGTTGCCGTCGCCGGGGCGGGTGCTCCAGCCGAGCTTGGAACGGCAGGCCTGGTAGAAATCGTGGCCGGGCGGGTGAATCAGCCGCAGCCGGTGGGGCTTCTTGCGGATCGCGATCACGTCCTCGGCCTGCAGACGGATGCCGGCGGTGCCGTCGCAGCTGACCAGGGGGTTTACCTTCTCGGTGGTGATGTGGATCTTGATCTCGCTGTTGGCGTCCACCACCAGCGGCCGGCTGGTCAGGGTGTGGGGGTTAAGCGGCACCAGCACCATGGCGTCCAGGCGTGGGTGCATGATCGGGCCGCCGCCGGACAGCGCGTAGGCGGTGGAGCCGGTGGGCGTGGAAATGATCAGGCCATCGGAGCGCTGGCCGTAGACGAACAGGCCGTCGATGGTCAGCTCGAAGTCGATCATGTGGACGCTGTCACCGGAGAGCAGCACCACGTCGTTGAGGGCGCTGCCCTCCCCCATCACAGTCTTGCCGCGCCGCACTTCCATATCCAGCAGGAAGCGCCGTTCGGTGGTGTAGTCACCGTCCAGCACCTGACCGACTCGGGATTCGATCTCCGAGGGCAAAATGTCGGTGAGAAAGCCCAGATGGCCGCGGTTGATGCCCAGCACGGGCACATCGAAGCGGGCCAGATCGCGGGCCGCGCCCAGCAGGCTACCGTCGCCGCCCACCACGATCACCAGGTCACAGGCGTCGCCCATTTGCGACGCCTTGGCGGCCTGCAGGCCGGATTCCGGAAGGCTGCCGGCGATCGCCCGATCGAGTATCACGGTGCAGTCGCGACCGTGCAGAAAGTGGATCAGCTGCCGCACCGAATACAGCGCTTGTTCACTCTCGGTGCGGGCGATCAGACCGATATTGCGAAATTTTTCCTGGGACACGTTCTTCCTGCGACAAAGTAGACGCCAACGGCGTGCTAGTTCAGATAGTCCTGCAGGGTATCAGCATTGTTATTGAGACCGCCATCCAGCACGAACACATCCAGCCCGGCGTTTTTTAGCAAAAAAGCGGCGGTGGCGCTACGTCGGCCGGTGTCGCAATAAGCCACGTAGCGACCGGCGGGGTCGAGCAACCGGGATTTCAAGCGCAGCGCGCTGAGCGGAATATTGGTGGCGTCGGCCAGATGCTGCTGGTCGAACTCATCGGCGGTGCGCACATCCAGCCAGCGGGCGCCCTCCTGGATGTGCTGGCGGGCGTCGCCGGGGGGCAGGGTGTGGATCACCGGTTCGCGCAGCAGGGCGTCAAAATCCTGCCGGTCCAGGCGCATCAGCACGCCGTCGGTGGCCATGGTCACGGTGGCGTTGCGCGGTTTGCCGGAGAGCAGCGCCTCCTCGCCGAACCACTGGCCCTCTTCGAGCATCGCCACCGGCATCGCTTCACTGCTTTTACCCCCCAGGGTGATCGCCACTTCGCACACCCCTTCCTTGATGATGTAGCAGCAGTCCGCCTGCTCGCCCTGGGTGATGATGGCTTCGCCCTGCTTGCAGCGGCGCGCGCGCAGGCGGCGGAAGATTTCCAGAATATTGGCCGGCGGCACCCGGTGGAACAGCTTGGATTTAAGCAGCCGGATCATCCATTCCCGGTCATGCTGATAGGCGGCGTTGGCGTTGATGTCGAGAATCACGTAGCCGGCGGACTGGTCCCAGGACAGGATGGTGTCCAGGCGGAAGCTGTCAAAGCGCACCACGCTCACCTCGCCGACCGCCTTGCAGTCGTCCCGGCGCGGCTGAAAATGGCCCAGTGGGTGCCAGGAGGCGCTGTCGCCGGCGCTGACCACGGTGCGCTCGCCCTGCTCGCTGAACAGTTCCACTTCGCCGCTCAGCAGGTAAATGGTGGTGTTGTCCCGGTCCCCCTGACGGAACAACACATCGCCGGCCTCGTAGCGGCGCACTTCCTGCTGATCCAGCAGCCAGTCCAGCTGATCACCGGACAGGGCGTTCACCGGCACGAAGGTCTGCAACAGACTCTTGTCGATGGATTCACGAGCCATTCGAGCTCCCCCTGATTGATTCTTGTGATGCGGCGTTGTCGCCGTTCGATGAGGCCCATACCTGCAAAAAACTTACCAACTCGCGGCCCGGCCCTTCCGCGCGCCCCGTTTAGCGAAAGCGGAGCACGTTATCGATGGACGAATCCGACCGGCAGTGCGGGCAACGGTTGGAGTTGCAATCCGACACCCCCGGCTTGAACTGATTGGGCACGTCCACGCGAATCACGCGCTTGCCGCAGCAGGCCTGATCCGGCCCCACCGCCACCTGACACACCGGATTTTCATAGTGCGCCAGCCAGGCCCGGTAATGATCCTCGGTAACCAGGCATTTGCGGGCGGCGAACGCCACCGGGTTGTCCATATAATCGGCGATCTGGTCGGCGGCCACGGACACATGCCCGGCCCCCGGGTGAAAGGCGATAAAGCTGAGGCCCAGATTTTCCAGCTTATCGAGAATTTTCTGGCCGCCGGAGTGAGCCACTTTCATTTGATCGCGCTTGAGCTGCGAGATTTCGCCACGCAATTGGTTGATCAGGTCGTCGCGGTTGAGCACGTCCATTTCACGGCTGTGGATCTCTTCAGCCAGCCGGGCCCGCTCTTCCTCCAGGCGCTGCTCCAGGGACAGTTTGTACTGCTCGGCCAGGCGCTCCACCTCGCTGCCCTGCTCCGCGTTGCGGCCGGCATGCTCTTCCAGGCTGCGATTCAGCGACTCGACCTGCGCCTTGAGCGAGCTGTTCTGCTCGCGCAGCGCGACGTTCTGGGATTTGAGGGTTTTGAACTGCATCAGCACCTTTTCCAGCTGGGCGCTGAGAATCTCTTCCTTCTGCTGCTGAGCGTAGCGGAGCTGCGCCAGCTCCTCTTTCTGCCCGGTTTCCAGGGTGTGAATACGCAGACGCAGCTCTTTGATGGTGCGCGCCAGGCGCACCCGCTCGTCCTCGTCTTTCTTGCTCTTGGCCCCGTCGGCCGGGCGCACGGTGGGCACGTCACCGCCGGACAAGGTGGGCACCGCCGTGGGCGGCGGCGGCAGATCGTCATCCACTTCCAGCCCCATTTTCGAGCCGCGGCTGCGCAGCAGATCCCGGGCCGCCACGAAATCATTGGCGCCGGGCTTCATCACCGGGTCCCAAAGCTGATCCTGGTGCCAGGCCACCGGGCACTGGCTGCGGCAGGCCAGACGAACCGGGCCGGCGCCCATGTCCGGGCCCGGGCCGCCGTGCTCCGCCAGGTGTCGCAGGGGCACGTTCCAGGTGGTGTCGGCCATGCCGTCGCCGTCGAAATCGATCAGGAACAAAACCATGGCCTTGGCCCGCAGCCGGCCGTTGACCAGGCAATAAGCCCCTCGCATTTCTTTACCAGCGAATTCGGGCACCCCCACCATCCCGTCCAGAATGGCTTCAAAATCGGCGTACAACATGCTTTTGGTGATGCCCTTGTCGCAATAGAACAGCACCGCTTCGGAGGTCACTGACGAACCCGCCATAAGCCTTACCTTCGTTGTTATTTCTTCGGTGTTATCCGTGCGGCCAGTGACAGTACGCGTCACTCGTTGCCGCAGCCCGTCAGAATCAAAGGCAGCATATTCACAGCGGTAAGGGCAAAACAAGGAAGCCGGTCACCAAAAAGGGACCTTTTATCGAGGGGGGGGGACGGCGTCATGCCGTGGAGGTTACTGAATCGGGAGGAGCGTTCGAGGGGCGGGCTACAAGCTACAAGCTACAAGCTGAAGGCCCTGGGGTGGTACGGCTTGCTTGTGGCTTGAAGCTTGGGGCTTGTCGCTGGGGCTTCAAAGTTCGACTCCATCGTCGGCGACGTCGTCGTCCAGGTCGTCAAGGCTTTCCAGCCACAGCTTTTCTTCCAGTTGGTCTTCCAGATATTCATCCATAGGGATACTCCATTCGGCCCACGGGGCCGGTTTCAGTGTGTTCATCGGTAAGCTTAGAACAGCGCCCGTGACGGCTTAATGACAATCGCGGCCGCGAACGGGGGCTACAGGGGGTTAGAACGGTGTCGGCGGGAATGGTTCAGACAAACAAAAAGGCGACGCGGGCTAAGCCGGCGTCGCCATAAATCCAAACGGAAAACGAGAAAGATCATGAAGATGGCGGAGCGGACGGGACTCGAACCCGCGACCCCCGGCGTGACAGGCCGGTAT
>JBELJS010000054.1:0-22244 GCA_042090255.1 Alcanivorax sp.
GGGCAACCTTTGCCGGGAGCTTCGCTCCCTTTCGCGGGCGGGGCCCGCTCGCACAGGCTGGATTAGGGGCGCGGCTCCAGAGCGGTTAGAGCAGTTGCCATACGCGCCGCCAGATCCGGTGCCAGGGCCGTGCCCACGGGCCGTTCGTCGACCAGCGCCAACGCTTCTTCCAGCGGCGTGAAGCCGCTCGATTTCATCGCCTTGGGCAGCCGCTCGAGCTGCCAGGCCATGCGTTCTTCGCGGGCGTGTTCGGGGCTGTCCACGCCGGCCAGGGCCTCCAGCGCGGCGGCCAGGGCGCGGTCTTCGCCGCGCTCGTCACCGGTCGGCGCGCCGGCGATACGCTCGCAGGCCGCCTGCCAGCGCTGCCATCGGGGCAGGTCCTTGCGCAATGCGCGCAATTGCTCCTGCAGCCGTTGCAGCTGTTGCTGCAGGCCGCGGCCCAGCGACGCGCTGTCCAGGGCCTGTAGTTCCTCGGCAAGGGCGGCGAGAGTGGCGCCGTCCTGTTCCGGCAGGGGCCGGGCGGTTTGCTGGGCGGTCCGTTCCAGTACCGTCTGCGCCTGGTCGGCGGCCTCGGCACGCTGTGCCTGCTTCTGCTCGGAATCGGCCTGGCGTGCCGCGAAGATGGTGTCCATGGTGCGGCGGAAGCGCTTCTGGAACGGCCGGTGCCGTGCCGGCGGCAACCAGGGCGCGGCGCGCCACTGCTTCTGCAGTTCTTGAGCCTCGCGGGCGGCACCGCGGACGTCGGTGCCTTGTTCGCTTGCGTGGGCGGCGGCCACGCCCTCGGCGAGCGCGGCGGCGCGGTCAAGCAACGCCTGACGGGGCTGTTCGGCCTGCCGCCAGGCCTCTTCCAAGCGCTCGTCGATCTCGCTCAACAGCGCCGAGAAGCGCTTTTGCGCCTCGCGCGCGTCGGTGAATCGCACCGGCGCATGGCTTTTCCATTCCTGCGGGGCCTGCCGGCGGATTTCCCACACCGCTTGCCAGTCCGCGTTTTGCCAATCCTGGGCGGCAACAAAGTCCGCCAATTGCTGGCACAGCGCCTGGCGCCGTTGGAGGTTTTCCGCGCGCTGGGCATCCAGCTCGGCGAAGTGCGCGCGGCAGGGTTCATAGGCGCGGTCGGAGGCGGCCTTGAAACGGTCCCAGAGCGCCTGATCCTGGTCTTGGTCGGAGCTCATCAGGGCGCGCCATTCTTCATGCAGCGCTTGGACCGCGCTGGCGCGCTCCTCGGCGTCCATTTCCGTTTCGGCGAGCGCTTCCATGCGCTCACAGAGTTGTTCTTTTTTCGGTTGGGCGGCGAAGGCGTGCCAGTCTCGCAGTTCTTCGCGGCGCGGCGTCAAACGCTCCAGTTGCTGGTGCAGCCAGGGGTCGCTGTGTTCGGCAAGCACCGCTTCGGCTTTATGCCAGAGCCGGTTGGCGTGCTTGAGATTGCCCTGTTGCAGCTCCCGGCGAAGGGCCACCACCAGACCGCGATGCTCGCTGTGGCTGTTGGACCGCTCGGGCGGCGATGACGGCTTCGTTGCCTGTTGTTCCTGCGGCTGCGGCGGCCGGGCCGACGCCAGCGCCGACGGCGCCGGCACCTTGTCGGGCCACTGCGCGGCCAGATCCCGGCGCTGTTCGTCGTCTTCGGCGTCCAGCGCCGATTCCGCCAGCGCGATCAGCCGGCGCCACTCGCTTAATCGCGAATGGAACGTCAGGTCGGACTCGTCGTCCGCTTCCAGGAGTTCCCCGGCCGCCTGCCAGCGTCGCTCCTGGGTGGCTACCGCGGAGCGTAACTCGCCGAGCTGCTGGTCCCAGGTCTCCGCGCTCAGATCCCGATACAGGGCGCGCAGGGTGTCCAGCGCGGCGCGGCGCTCGTGGGCGGCGGATTGCTGCGCCTGTTGGCGCGCGGCCGCGTCCTGCTGTTCGCGCCAATGCGCGTGGCATTGCCCCAGGGCGCTTTCCACGCGGGCGGCGCGGGCGTCATCGGCGTGTTCGGCGAGGCCGCGCCAGCGTTGTTCGAGTTGTTGCAGCCGGCCTTCAAACAGGGGGTCGGTGCTGTGTTGGGCCAGTTGTTCCAGGGCTTCAATCAGCGCATCCAGTTGTTCGCCGTGGCGGCGCGCCTCGGCGTCCTGTGCTTGCAGTGCCTTGACGCGGTCGCGGGCGAGGCGCACGACCTTTTTGTCACGGCCTTCGCGGCCCAGCTGGCGCAGCAGGGTGGCGTCTTGCAGGCGTTCGGCGGCGGCCAGCCGCAGGGCGGCGTCAGCGCCTTCCAGGGCCAGCTGGTAGAGCGACTCCGGGTCATCAATGGCGGCAAGAGCGGCTTCCCGGCAGCCCTGGTCGGGGCTATGGCGGGCGACATGAAGCAGAACCCGGGCGTTACCGGTGTGCTGGATCAGGCGCAGACGGGTGTCCACCGGCGGGGCGCCCTCAACGGTGCCGGCCAGCAGCGCCACGAAACGGTCGGAGGCGGCGTCGCGCACGCCAGCGTCGGTGTCCGTCTCGATCAGCCGGTCCAGCAGATGCAGGTCCAGCAGCGTCGACACGGCGGCGGCGCGCACTCTGGCGCTGTCGTCGTCGCGGGCAAGTTTCGACAGCGTTTCCTGATCCTGGCGTGGGTCCAGCGTCGCCACGGCCTGGGCGCGGACCTCGGCGTCGCGGTGTTGCCACCGGGGTTTGAACAGTTTGCCTAGCATGGCCATCCCATTGGGTTTGCTTTGTATTTATGCGGCGCCGGGACGGCGCCGGGCCACTACTATAGGCAACCCTCGGATAGGATCACAGACGTGACTCGATAAGAGCGTCTTTTTCCGCCCAGATTTCGCTCACCCATTCTTGAATGCGGCGCCGGAACGCCGGGTCGTTCTCGTAATCGCCTTCGGCGGCCCAGTCTGGAATCGGCCAGCGCCGGGCAATGACCTCGACCCGGTCCATGTCGCCGCCGAGAAAACCCAGCAGCGACCGGCTGGTGCCGGGCGGATAGACAATGGTGAAGTCGAGCAGGCAATGCAGCTGGCCGCCCATCGCCTTGAGGGTAAAGGCGGCGCCGCCGGCCTTGGGTTTCAGCAAATGCCGGTACGGAGAGTCCTGCTGGCGATGCTTTTCCGGCGTGAAGCGGGTGCCTTCGAAGAAATTCATCACTGAAACCGGATAGTGCGCGTACTTCTCGCAGGCCTTGCGGGTGGTCTCCATGTCCTTGCCTTTGAGTTCCGGGCGTTTTTCCAGCTGGGCGCGGCTGTAGCGCTTCATGAACGGAAAATCCAGCGCCCACCAGGCCAGCCCCAGCAGCGGCACCCAGATCAGCTCCTGTTTGAGGAAGAACTTCAACGACGGCACGCGCCGGTTGGTGACTTTCTGCAGTACCAGAATGTCCGCCCAGGATTGATGGTTGGAGGTCATCAGGTACCACTCCTGGCGGGCCAGGTCGTCCATGCCTTCCACCCGCCAGTCCACCTGGCTGAACAGATCAATGATCGCGTTGTTGATCGCCATCCAGGTTTCGGCGATCACCACCAGCACCCGGGACAGCCGCACCTGGGCGGCGTGGAACGGCAGCAACAGCCGCAGCAGGGCGAACACATACAGGGGAATGACCAGCAACAGGGTGTTGATAAAGATCCCCACCAGCGCCAGCACGCCGCGGATTTTTGTTGAAACGGTCATCAGCGTTACACGATTGCGGAGTAAGCGCGCATGCTAGCGCAGTTGGCGGGCCGGCCCCATGTCAGTTTCGGTCACTCGCGCGACCAGGCCTGCCATTGGCGAGGCTACGGCGAGCGGGTAGGGTCGGGTTTTCGAATTGAAGGAGCGGTGTTCATGAGTGGTCCCCTGGCGTCTTTGAAAGTTCTCGATTTTTCCACCTTGTTGCCCGGCCCGTTCGCGACTCTGATGCTGGCCGACATGGGGGCCGAGGTGCTGCGCGTGGAATCACCCACCCGTCCGGACATGGTGCGCTTGCTGCCGCCTTCCGAGGACGGCGTGTCGGCGGTGCACGGTTATATCAACCGCTCCAAGCGGTCCATCGCGGTGGATTTGAAGAAGCCGGAAGGCAAGGAGATCATCCAGCGGCTGGTGGCCGAGTACGACATTATCGTCGAGCAGTTCCGGCCCGGGGTGATGGACCGTCTGGGCGTGGGCTACGAAGACCTCAAGGCGATCAACCCGGGGCTGATCTATTGCTCGATCACCGGCTACGGCCAGGACGGGCCCTACCGGGACCGCGCCGGCCACGACCTGAACTACCTGTCGATCGCCGGCATGACCGCCTATAACGGCCGCCAGGCCTCCGGGCCGGCGCCGATGGCATTCCAGGTGGCGGACATCGCCGGCGGTTCCTGCCACGCGGTGATGGGGGTGCTGGCGGCGGTGATCCACCGCCAACGCACCGGCGAGGGCCAGCACGTGGACATCTCCATGACCGACGCCGCCTTCAGCCTGCACGGTCTGGCCGCGCCGCCGGCCCTGGTGGGCGGTCAGGACCCGGATCTGGAGACCACCCAGCTTAATGGCGGCGGCTTCTACGACTGTTACCGCACCCGCGACGGGCGCTTTATGTCCGTGGCCGGTCTGGAGCCGCAGTTTTTCACCCAGTTCTGCCAGGCCATCGGCAAGCCGGAGCTGACCAGCAAGGGCATGACCCTGGACCCGGCCGTGGTGGCGGAAGTGAAAGCGGAGATCGCCGCGGTGATCGGCGGGCAGGACTACGACCACTGGTGCCGCGTGTTCGCCGATCTGGACTGCTGCGTGGAGCCGGTGCTGAGTTTCTCCGAAGCCACCGAGCATCCGCAGCTTCAGGCCCGTGACATGGTGGTGGACGTGCCGCGTCATGACGGCGGCCAACAGCGGCAGGTGGCCTCACCGTTCAAGTTCTCCGCGACGCCGGTGGGCTATCGTTTCAGCGGCGCCCGCCTTGGCCAGCACAGTGCCGAGGTGCTGGCCGCCCAGGGCTTCAGCGACGCGGAAATCCAGGCGTTCAAGGACTCCGGCGCGGTCGGTTGATTCGGCAATTCCCGTCGCCTCGGGCGAGCGCTATGCTGTCGTCATGAGGCGACTTTCCGGGTTAGTGATACTTTGCGTGATGGGGGCCCCGTTACCCGGAACGGCGGCCTCTCCGACTTCCACGGACCCCTGCGTGCAAGGCGCGCGCACCTTCTGGGTCGACCGTACCCACGATTGGCTTTCCCGGGGCCTGTGCTGGCCGAGCCGCTGGGTAGACGGGTTTTTCGCCGACCCGCTGAGCACCAACAACGAGCCAGCGGGCAGCCTGGTCCGAATCACCGGCGAGCGCACCTGGCGGGACGACGGTCTCGACGACCGCGACCTGGATGTGGACGCCCGGGTGTGGCTGCCCAGCGCCGAGCGGCGGCTGTCCCTGCTGTTTCGCAGCAACGAGGACGATACCGTCGCCGACGGCCCGCAGGCCGACCGGATCACCGGTGCCGGCGACGACAGCGGCTTTCGCGGTGCGCTGCGCTGGGTGATCAACCGCACCGAGGCCATGGACCTGGATCTCGACACCGGCGTGCGCTCCGACCTCACCACCTTTACCCGGCTGCGCTACCGCAGCGTCCACCCCTTATTCAACGAATGGGCCTGGCTGCGGTTCACGGAGCGGGTGGAATGGCGGGACCCCAAGGGCTGGCGCAGCCGCTCATTGTTTGAGATTGACCGGCCGCTAAGCGACGTCGCCAGCGTTCGACTGGCCAGCGAAATTCAATACAGTGAAGAGCTGAACGAGGATGGGCGCGGGCTGGGGTTGTTCCAGGGCGTGGATTTGTTCCTGCGTCAGAGCGACAAGGCGGCCTGGAACCTGGGCGTGGGGGCCGCCGGGTTCACCCAACCCGAGGCGCGGGTGGACAGCTATCGCTGCTACGTGCGCTACCGGCGCCAGGTGTGGCGGCCCTGGTTGTTCGTGGAAATGGAGCCGTTCGTCCTGTGGCCCCG
Organism: Alcanivorax sp.; assembly: GCA_042090255.1. Classification (GTDB taxonomy): domain Bacteria; phylum Pseudomonadota; class Gammaproteobacteria; order Pseudomonadales; family Alcanivoracaceae; genus Alloalcanivorax. The sequence goes on from JBELJS010000054.1 coordinate 5,917, forward strand.
GGACCAGGGCTACCAAGGGGTGAACGGCTTTACCTTGCGGCTGGAAACCCTGTTCGGCCGGCTGGACGGCTGACGCCGCTCAGTTGGCCCAGGTGCTGCGGCGGCGGCCGGACTTGGATTTCAGCAACAGGCCGGCAATCGCGCCGAGAATCAGAATACCGACCCCGGTGATCCATTGCTGGGAGGTATTGTTGCCGCGCAGCATGGCGTTTTCCGCTTTCACTTGATCCAGCTCCGAGCGCAGCATGCTGAGCTCTTCGTTCAGCCGGCGGTTGGCCTGGTCCAGGCGGATCGGATCGGCGGCCACGTTGCGCAGGTTCTCCAGCTCGTCGCTGCGGCTGCTTAGTGACCCCTTGAGCTCTTCGTTTTCGGTACCGAGCCGGTCGCGTTCCGCTTCCACGCTGCTCAGGCGCTCGCGCATTTCGGTCATGCGGGCTTCCATATCCTTGCGGTCGCCGCTGATCTGCTCCAGGCGAATGGCGGCGGTGGGCGAGCGGCTCACGTACTGTTTGGGGATGTAGCCTTGGGTATCGCTGAAGCGGATGTGCGCCCAGTCACCGTCTTCCCCGAGAAATTCCACCCGGGTGCCGCTTTTCAGACCGCGATGGACGATCCGGTAGCCGGAGCCGGCGCCGGAGCGCACCGGCACATAGATTTCATCGTCGATCCAGGCGGTGGCGGCCAGGGTCGGTGTGGACAGCAGGGCGATCAGCACGAAGCAGAGCCAGCGAACGAGCATTAAGAAGTACTCCTTAGATTTCAAGGCGCGAAGTTTAGGCAACCGTTGGCGGCAATGGCGCCGAAATAGTCACATTTTCCGGCGCTTTGCGGATCGATTTGTAAAAACTCAGGGCAGCACGGCCTTGAACGGCTTCACCTGGACGTTCGCGTACACGCCGGCGGCCACATAGGGGTCGGCGTCGGCCCACTCACGGGCGGCTTCCAGCGACTCGAACTCGGCCACCACCAGGGAACCGCTGAACCCGGCGTCGCCGGGGTCCTCGCTGTCCACCGCCGGCAAGGGCCCGGCCAGAATCAGGCGGCCCTGATCACGCAGCCGCTCCAGGCGGGCGATGTGGTCGGGGCGGGCGGTCTTGCGCAGCGGCAGGGAGTCGGCCACGTCTTCACTGATTATCGCGTACAGCATCGTCGTCCTTTTTCTCCGGTTCCTTGGCGGATGAATCCTGGTGGAACAGTTGTTTGCGGTCTTCCTCGGAAATGTGCCGATAGAAATACAGGAACACCGCCACGTAGAACACCATTTGAATGGCGGTGAAGCCGAACAGTTTGAAATTAACCCAGAAGTCGGTGCTGAACGTGTAGGCAATGAACAGGTTGAGCCCGCCCAGCGCAATGAAATACAGCACGAACGCGAGATTGAGCCGGGTCCACTGGGCGGCGCCCAGCGCCACCACACGGCCGAAACCGCTCACCATCAGCTTTTCGCACAGGCGCTGCAGCAGATTACGTTCACGCAGAAAATGGCCGCCCAGTAGCACCGTCGCCAGCACGAAGCTGATGATCGAGGGCCGCCATTTGATGAACACATCGTCGCGCAGCAGCAGGGTCAGGCCGCCGAACACCAGGGTGACGGCCAGCACCATCAGGTGCAGGCGGTGCCAGCGCTTCCAGATCAGACGGCCGGCGACCACCTGAAAGCTGGTGGCGGCGATGATGCCCCAGGTGGCCAGCATGATATCCCGGCCACTGAGGAAATAGAGGCCGAAGAACACCACCACGGGGAGATAATCAAACAATTGCTTCATGGATACGCATCCTTACCGGGACCGCCGATGGTAGCGGGAACGGCGGCGCAAATCATCCCGCCGGGCCAGGTTGTGTGATACCTTGCCCGCCATGACCGAGACCCACTGTTTCCAACGCCCCGATTTCCACAGCCACAGCCTGGCCTCGGACGGCGTGCTGTCGCCCACCGATCTGGTGGCCCGCGCCGCCGATTATGGCGTCGACGCGCTCGCGCTCACCGACCACGACACCCTGGCCGGCCTGCCCGAGGCGCGCCGCGCCGCCGACCGGCACGGCATCACACTGGTGCCAGGCATTGAGCTGTCGGTGCTGTGCGGCACGCGGGAAATCCACGTGCTGGGCCTGTGGGTGGACCCGCAAGCGCCGGTGCTGGTAGAGCGGGTCAACCGTCAGCTGGAGGCCCGCCGGGAGCGGGCGGTGCGCATCGGCGCCCGCCTGGACAAGGCGGCCCGGCTGGAACACAGCTACCGCAAGGCCTGCGAGCTGGCCGACAGCGACACACCGGGGCGGCCCTGGTTCGCCAAGATGCTGGTCGAGGCCGGGGTGGTGCGCGATCAGCGCCACGCGTTCAACCGGTTCCTTAAAAAGGGCCAGTCGGGCTTTGTATCGACCCCCTGGGTCAGCCTGGAGGAGGGCGTCTCGGAACTGCTGGCCGCCGGCGGCATCCCGGTGCTCGCCCATCCCCAGGCCTATGGGCTCACCCGCAAGCGGCTGCGCGAGTTGGTGCGCGATTTCCGCAACGCCGGCGGCCTGGCCCTGGAGGCGATGATGCCCGGGCTCAGCCCCCAGCAGGCGGCGCTGATCGAGGAATGCTGGCGGCATTTCGGCCTGGCGGTGTCCGGCGGCAGCGATTTCCACTCCCCCCAGCAGAAATGGCTGGCGCTGGGCGGCCTGCCGCCGTTCCCGGCCGACGGCACGCCGGTGTGGGCGCTGCCCCAGGCGGGTGTTGCGCCCGCCGGGGCGCGGGTGGAGAATGCGGCCCCATGACCGATGTATTGCATATTCACCCCGAAACGCCCCAGCCGCGCCTGATCCGCCAGGCGGTGGACGTGATCCGTGGCGGCGGGTTGATCGCCTATCCCACCGACACCACCTACGCCCTGGGTTGCGGGATCGGTGAAAAAGACGCCCTGGATCGCCTCATCCGCCTGCGCCGGCTGGACAATAAACACCAGTTCACTTTGCTGTGCCCGGACCTGTCCGTGCTGGCCACCTACGCCAAGGTGGACAACCCGGACTACCGCCTGCTCAAGGCGCATACGCCGGGGCCCTACACCTTCATTCTGAGCGCCACTAGCGAAGTGCCGCGGCGGCTAATGCACCCCAAGAAGCGCACCATCGGCATCCGGGTGCCGGACCATCCGATCTGCCAGGCGCTGCTCAATGAGCACGGCGGGCCGATTATGACCTCCACCGCCCATCTGCCCGACGACGAATTCCCGCTGACCGACCCGCAGGACGTGCGCGACTTCCTGCAAGGCCAGGTGGATCTGGTGATCGACGGCGGCTTCTGCGGGGTTACCGAGACCACCGTGATTTCGCTGGCCGACGGCGACGGCCCGGAGGTAGTTCGCGAGGGCGCCGGCCCCCTGGACGCTATCTTCTGAGAGCGTTGCGCCCAGCCCTGTCTTTACACCGTATATTCCCTTTATAATCGCCGCTTTCCGCCGTTACGACAGGAGTCGGCTTTTGAGTTCCGTGGTTCCCTCCCAAAGAGTGGTATCGGGCATGCGCGCCACCGGGCGCCTGCATTTGGGGCATTACCATGGCGTACTCAAGAATTGGGTACGCTTGCAGCACGAGTACGAGTGTTTCTTTTTCGTCGCGGACTGGCACGGCCTGACCACTGAATACGAGGATCCGCACGGTATTCAGGGCCACGTCTGGGATCTGGTGACCGACTGGCTGGCCGCCGGGGTCAATCCCGGCTCGGCCACGCTGTTCATTCAAAGCCAGGTGCCCGAGCACGCCGAGCTGCACCTGCTGCTGTCGATGATGACGCCGCTGTCCTGGCTGGAACGGGTGCCGACCTATAAGGACCAGCAGGAAAAGCTGCGCGAGAAAGACCTGGGTACCTACGGGTTTCTCGGCTACCCGCTGCTGCAGGCCGCGGACATACTGATTTACCGGGCCGGCCAGGTGCCGGTGGGCGCCGACCAGGTGGCCCACGTGGAACTGACCCGCGAAGTGGCGCGGCGTTTCAACCATCTCTACGGCCGCGAGCCGGGCTTCGAGGAAGCGGTCACCGCGGCGATCAAGAAGATGGGCAAGAAGCAGGCGCGCATCTACGCGGATAACCGCCGCAAGTACCAGGAGCAGGGCGATGAGTCCGCGCTGGAAGCGGCCCGCGCGCTGGTCCAGAACCAGCAGAACATCACGCTCGGCGATAAAGAGCGCCTGAATGGGGATCTGGAAGGCGGTGGCAAGGTGATCCTGCCCGAGCCCCAATCCCTGCTCACGCCGGCCTCGAAGATGCCCGGCCTGGACGGTCAGAAAATGTCCAAGTCCTACGGCAACTTCATCAGCCTGCGCGAGGAGCCGGACGACGTGGACGCCAAGATCCGTCGCATGCCCACCGATCCGGCGCGGGTGCGGCGTAGCGACCCGGGCACGCCGGAAAAATGCCCGGTGTGGGAGTTTCACAAGGTGTACTCCGACGACCGTACGCGGCAATGGGTGCAAGAAGGCTGCACCACCGCCGGCATCGGTTGCCTGGAATGCAAGAAACCGGTGATCGAAGCGGTTCAAGCGGAGCTGGAACCGATCCGGCGCCGCGCCGAGGATCATTTGCGTAATCCCGATCTGGTGCGCACGATTGTGTCCGAAGGGTGTGAAGAAGCCCGCGAAGTGGCCCGCGCCACCCTCGATGAAGTGCGCTCGGTAATGGGCCTGCAATACCGGTAACGGTTAACCAAGGGACGCCAGGGCAGATGAACGAAGTGGTCAAGCAACAGGTCCCGAAGGCCGGCAACCCGCTAGCGCCGCTGGCGCCGCACCAGGCGGAGATGCCGTTCGGCCTGATGTACGGCCAGGCGATCACCAAGCTGCCCGACGATCTCTACATTCCGCCGGATGCCCTGGAAGTGTTCCTGGAGGCGTTCGAAGGCCCGCTGGATCTGCTGTTGTACCTGATCAAACGGCAGAACCTGGATATTCTCGACATCCCCGTGGCTCAGATCACGACTCAGTACATGGAGTACGTGGAGCTGATGAAGGCCATGAACCTGGAGCTGGCCGCGGAATATCTGGTGATGGCGGCGATGCTCGGTGAGATCAAATCGCGCACCCTGCTGCCGCGCCCGGTGCACGATGAAGAGGACGAGGCGCAAGACCCGCGCGCCGAGCTGATCCGGCGGCTACAGGAATACGAGCGTTTCAAGCAAGCCGCCGAGGACATCGACAGCCTGCCGCGCCTGGAGCGGGACTTTCAGATCGCCGCCGCGCGCCGTCCCGAATACGTGCGCGAGAAGGCCCAGCCGGACGTGGATCTGCGCGAGTTGCTGCTGGCGTTCAAGGAAGTGCTGTACCGGGCCGACATGTTCGAAAACCACCAGGTGTCGCGGGAGAAACTGTCCACGCGAGAGCGCATGGCGAACGTGCTGGACCGCTTGAAAGGCCGGGAATTCGTGCCGTTCGTGGAGCTGTTCGAAGCCAGCGAAGGGCGGCTCGGCGTGGTGGTCAGTTTTCTGGCGATTCTTGAGTTGGTCAAAGGGTCACTGATCGAGCTGGTGCAAAGCGGCCCCTTCAGCCCGATCCACGTGAAGGCCCGGACCGTGGTCCTGGAAGAATCGGACACCTTGGCGGCGCTGGAGCTGGATGACGAACCCTACGAGGCCGACAAGGATGAGTAACCGTGCAGCCGGATAAGATAAAACACATCGTCGAAGCGGCCATTTTCGCCGCCGACGGCCCGCTGGACCGGGACGCTCTGCTGCTGCTGTTCGATGAGCAGGACCGCCCCGAGAAAGCCGATTTGTCCCGTTCGCTGGAACAGATCAGTGAGGACTACGCGGAGCGGGGCATTGAGCTCAAGGAAGTGGCCTCCGGGTTCCGCTTCCAGGTGCGCAAGGACCTGGGGCCCTGGGTGAGCCGCCTGTGGCAGGAAAAGCCGCCGCGTTACAGCCGCGCGATCCTCGAGACGCTGGCGCTGGTGGCCTACCGCCAGCCGATCACCCGGGGCGAGATCGAAGAGATCCGTGGTGTCTCGGTGAGCTCGCACATTATCAAGAGCCTGCTGGAGCGTAGCTGGGTGCGGGTGGTCGGCCATCGTGACGTGCCGGGCCGGCCGGCGATGTTCGCCACCACCCGGCAGTTTCTGGACTATTTCGACCTGAAGAGCCTGGAAGACTTGCCGCCGCTGTCGGAAATCAAGGATCTGGACAAGCTTAACGAGGAGCTGGCGCTGAGCGATGCGCCGGACCCCGACAGCGGCGACGCCGCCGATGAGAACGACGCCACGGCCGCCTTCGGTGCTCGCACCGAGGGCGAGCGCGAAGCCCGTAATGAGGAAATTTTCGCCGCCCTGGACGAAGAACCGGAACTGGACGACTCCACCTTGATGAGCATTGATAAGGTGGACTCCGTGAACGCCGGCTTCGAAGAGGAATTTCGCCGCAAACCGGCCCCCGCTGAGGGGGCCGGCGAGCAAGCCGCCACGGCGGCCGACGAGGACGAGCAATCGCCCCATGAGTGAAAAGTTACAGAAAGTTCTGGCCCGCACCGGGCTGGGATCACGCCGGGAACTGGAAACCTGGATCGCCAATGGGCGGGTTTCCGTGAACGGCCAGGTGGCAACGCTGGGAGACCGTGCGGAGCCGGAAGACACCATCAGAGTCGACGGCAGGATCATTCGAGTGAAGGCGGAAGAAGACATAGTTCGGCGCGTGATCATTTATCACAAGCCGGTCGGGGAAGTGTGCTCGCGGAACGATCCGCAGGGCCGCCCCACGGTGTTCGATAACCTCCCCAAGCTGCAGGGCATGCGCTGGGTGCAGGTGGGCCGCCTGGACATCAACACCACCGGGCTGATGCTGTTCACCACCGACGGGGAACTGGCCCACCGGCTGATGCACCCCTCCAACGGCTTCGTGCGTGAGTACGCAGTGCGCGTGCACGGCACCCTGGGCGAGGACAAGCGCAAGGCGATGCTGGACGGCGTGCTGCTCGAGGACGGCGTGTCCAAGTTCGACAGCATTGAAGACGCCGGCGGCGCCGACGAGGGCGCCAACCACTGGTACAAAGTAAGGCTGACCGGCGGCAAGTATCGGGAAGTGCGCCGCCTGTTCCAGTCTCAGGATCTGGAAGTGGCGCGGCTGATCCGCATTCGCTTCGGCGACCTGACGCTGCCGTCGTCGCTGCGCACCGGGCGCTGGCAGGAACTCAGCGAGCCGGAAATCAAGCCGCTCACCGAGCGCGTCGACCTGAAAGGCAAAAAGTACACCGGTCTGTACGGCCGTGCCCGGCTGCGCCACCAGCGCGGCGACAAGCCGCCACGCAAGCCGCGCCGCAACCCCTACCGCCGCTAACTCGCCACCCGTAGGTCGGGTTAGGCCAAAGGCCGTAACCCGACACCCGGCGCAGACGTCGCACAGACCGTGTCGCACAGACCGTGTCGCACAGACCGTGTCGCACAGACCGTGTCGCACAGACCGTGTCGGATTTCGCCTTCGGCTCAATCCGACCTACGGGAGTTGCATCAAGGCCCCCACCAGGGCGGGCAGGGCGGTTTCTACACGCAGGATTCGACTGCCAAACTGGTGGCACGCAAAGCCCTGCTGCTCCAGCAACGCGACTTCAAACGGCGTCCAGCCGCCTTCCGGGCCGATCGCCAGGGTAGCGGGCTGGCTCAGGCCCCGTGGCAGGTCCGGAAACGGCCCAGGGTGCGCCAGCAGGCGCTGCCCGGGGCCGGCCCACTGGTCCAACTCATCCTCAACGAAAGGCCGGAAGCGCGGCGCCAAATGCAGCCTCGGCAGCACCGGGTCGCCGGCCTGTTCCAGCCCCAGCAGTAATTTTTCCCGTAGCAGCTCACCCTTGAGGTTCGGCGTCTGCCAGTAGCTCTTGTCCACCTTGGCCGCGTTCACCAGCACGATGTTCTTGATGCCGAGGCTGGCGGCGTCCACCAGCAGGCGTTTGAGCATCTTGGGGCGGGGCAGGGCCAGCAGCAGGTTCAGGGGTAGGGCGGATATCGCCTTAGATTCCACTTTAAATGATATTTCTATCCTGTTGTTTTTTAAGGTTTCCACCACTGCTTTCCCGGTACCCTCATTGAGCAGGCCGGCGCGGCAATGATCGCCCTCGCCGAGCTTGAGCACGGTACGCACATGGGTGGCCTGGCGGTCGTTAAGACGCCAACGGTCGCCGTCGAGGCGCTGGTCGGGATGCAGCAATAACAGATTCATGGCGCCGGATTATGCCACACCCCCGAGCACCGGGCTGACGCAAACCGACTGCAACATGGCCATTCTGGCCCTTTGCCCGGGGGGCGTGGGTTGCTAGAGTGCGCAGCGTTATTCTCGCTGATGTGGAGAAGCTCGCATGCAGTTTCAGGGCACCGAACAGTACGTTGCCACGGAAGACCTCAAAATGGCGGTCAACGCGGCCATCGCCTTGCAGCGCCCGCTGCTGATCAAGGGTGAGCCGGGCACCGGTAAAACCCTGCTCGCCGAACAGGTGGCGGAATCACTGGGCATGCCGCTGCTGGCCTGGCATATCAAGTCGACCACCAAGGCCCAGCAGGGCCTGTACGAGTACGACGCGGTATCCCGCCTGCGCGACTCCCAGCTCGGCGCCGAAGGCGTTGAGGACGTGTCCAATTACATCAAGAAGGGCAAGCTCTGGCAGGCGTTTCAGGCTGAAGACCAGGTGGTGCTGCTGATTGATGAAATCGACAAGGCGGACATCGAATTCCCCAACGATCTGCTCCAAGAGCTGGATCGTATGGAGTTCTTCGTCTACGAGACCGGTGAAATGGTCCGCGCCGAAAAGCGCCCGATCGTGATCATCACCTCCAATAATGAGAAAGAGCTGCCCGACGCCTTCCTGCGCCGCTGCTTCTTCCATTACATCAATTTCCCCGATGCCAAGACCATGATGCAGATCGTGGACGTGCATTTCCCGGAAATTAAGAAGGAACTGGTCACCGAGGCGCTGGAAATCTTCTTCGACCTGCGCAAAGTGCCGGGCATGAAGAAGAAGCCCTCCACCAGCGAGCTGATCGACTGGCTCAAGCTGCTGATGGCCGACGACATTCCCCAGGACATTCTGCGCAACCGTGACACCAAGACCGCGGTCCCGCCGCTGTACGGCGCCCTGGTCAAGAACGAAGCGGACGTACAGCTGCTGGAACGGCTGGCTTTCATGAGCCGCCGGGAACGGTAGATCCTTTAACCGATAGAGGTTTCTATGCTGATCGGTTTTTTCGAGGACCTGCGCGCCCATAAAGTGCCGGTGACGCTGCGCGAGCTGCTGGACCTGTTCGGCGCGCTCAAGCACCACGTGGCGTTCGGGTCCATCGAGGACTTCTACATGCTGTCGCGGACGGTGATGGTCAAGGACGAAAAGTACTATGACCGTTTCGACCGCGCCTTCGCGCACTATTTCGAGGGCCTGGAAAGCATCGAGCCGGGCTGGCTGAGCCAGACCATTCCCGAGGAATGGCTGCGCAAGCAGATGGAAAAGACCCTGTCCGCCGAAGAGCGAGAAAAACTGCAGGGTCTCGGCAGCCTGGAAAATATCCTCGAGGAGCTTAAAAAGCGCCTGGAAGAGCAGGAAAAGCGCCACCAGGGCGGCAACAAGTGGGTCGGCACCGGCGGCACCAGCCCGTTCGGCGGCTACGGCGAGAACCCGGAAGGGGTGCGCATGACCGGCCCGTCGCGCAACAAGAGCGCGGTGAAGGTCTGGGAGAAGCGGGAATTCCGCAACCTGGACGACTCCGTGGAGCTGGGCATCCGCAACATCAAGCTGGCGCTGCGCCGGCTGCGCCAGTTCGCCCGCACCGGACGCGACGAAGAGCTGGATATGGACGACACCATCCGCTCCACCGCGCGCAACGCCGGCCTGCTCGACATCAAAATGCGCCCGGAACGTGAGAACCGCGTCAAAGTGCTGCTGTTCTTCGATATCGGCGGGTCCATGGACCCCTATATCAAGCTCTGCGAGGAGCTGTTCTCCGCCGCCCGGCTGGAGTTCAAGCACCTGGAATACTTCTATTTCCACAACTTCATCTATGAATACGTGTGGAAAGACAACCGGCGCCGCTGGGACGAGAAGGTCTCCACCTGGGACGTGCTGCACAAGTACGGCAGCGACTACAAGGTGATTTTCATCGGCGACGCTGCCATGAGCCCCTATGAAGTGAACTCGGTGGGCGGCTCGGTGGAGCACTGGAACGACGAACCCGGTGCGGTGTGGTTCCAGCGCCTCAAGGAAACCTACGAGAAAGTGGTGTGGATCAACCCGGAGCCCGAAAAGGCCTGGCAGATGACCACCTCCACGCAGTGGATCAAGCAGCTCAACGACCACCGCATGTACCCGCTCACCCTGGACGGGATCGAACGGGCGATGCGTTACTTGAGTAAATAAGAGCTAAGTAAATAAGGGCTGAGTAAATAGAGCCTCCCGTGGCGGCGGCGCTCAGCCGTCGCCACGCCTCGTTTTATGCGCTTTTCGATAGTTCAAGGGCGTTTGTCCACACCAGCTTTTGAACGCTCGGGTAAACGCGCTTTGCTCTGAATAGCCCAGCATCATGGCTATCTCTGGCAGCGACAGACGTGGGTCCGCAAGGTATTGTCGAGCCAGTTGAAACCGTAATCCGCCAAGCAGGCTCTTGTAGGTCAGAGCGCGTTGCTGCAAGTGGCGGTACAGCGTCCGCACTGGCAACGCCATCCGTCGAGCCACCTGTTCGGCTGATGGTTCCCCTTCCTGAAGCGCAATCGACATCTGATGTTGTAACTCGGCGAGGAAAGCGTCCGGCCGAGGTAGTGTCTGTAACTGTGCCTGAGCTTGCTGATCAAGCAGGCCGCGTAAATGCGGATCGCTGCCATTTATGGGCAGGCTGAGTATCTCTAACGGCCAATGAATGGTGAGGGTGCGCGCCTCAAAGCGCACCTTGCATCCCAGTAACGTTTCGTAAAGTGTTTGATCCGCCGGCCACGGGCCAGGAAATGCCACATACGAGGGAGCAGGGGCCTTATCGGCAGTCAATGTTCTGAGCATCCACAGCAGGCCCGACACCAGCACTTCATTCGAAAGTTGGGTGGATTTCCCATAAGAGGGATCCCAGCTGAACCGAAATGCACCGGACTCCTGGCCGATGAGACTCGGCGTCAAATTATGAAGCAGTGGTTGGAAGCGTTGGAAACGCAGCAGCACCTCTCCCAGGGTTTCGCAGGAGGCAGCAAGGTAACCAAGGACGCCGAGCTGATGAATTTTGACCTGCTGGCCGATAAACACCCCCAGTGCCGGTGTGGGCTGGCATTGGGACACGTGCTCAAGTAACGACCACCAAACGGTGATTGGCATGCGCCTGGCGGGGTCATATTGCTGGAGTTCATGACGAAGCGCCGGCGCATCAAGCCCGTTCTCATCCAGATAACCGACCAATAAATCCGCAAGCCCGCCCCATACATAAATCTCTTCTGTCACGCTCGCACCTCCTTGGCACAGAATGTCAAAAAATCAATCCGGGCGTCAAGACGGACAGAGAACCAACAGAGAGAATAAGCGCCAAATCCAAACACCTTGAGGTAACTGTATGCAGGACTTCATTGCCTGGGTCAGCGCCCACATAGCACCCTGGTTCGGCTGGATGCAAATTGTACTTATTCTTGGCTTGCCCGCGTTTCTGCTCAGCTTTGGGTTCGAATGGGCCGGGGTGCGCTATCGTAGCGGCTCATGGCAGGCGTCTTCGCCAGGGCAGCGGTTTTACTGGAAGGAAGTGCTGGCAAATCTAACCCTTGGCCAAGGCTATTACGTGTTTGAATTTCTGATGCACCTTGCGTTTCTGGGTGCGGGCATGGCCCTGGTTTGGCAACACCGGTTGTTCACCGTGGACATCAATGCCTGGACTTTGCCTTTGATCTTCCTCGTCGAGGAACTCTGTTACTACACCTATCACCGTAGTGCACATCGCGTACGCTGGTTCTGGGCGCAGCATGTATCCCACCACACCGGTGAAGTCATGAACCTGACCACGGCAGGCCGACAAAGCATACTCAATGGCATTGTCGGGGTGTGGCTGTTTTTCATACCGCCGATACTGCTCGGCGTACACCCTGCGGTTATCACCGCCATGCTCGGACTTAATCTCGCCTTCCAGTGGTTTGTGCATACCGAAACGGTACCGAGGCTGCACCCGGTGCTGGAATGGCTGTTCAATACACCGTCGAACCATCGCGTGCACCATGGCCGCAACCCGCAGTACATCGATAAGAACTACGGTGGTGTGCTGATGATCTACGATCATCTGTTTGGCACCTATGAGCCTGAGGTCGAGAAGGTGGAGTATGGCACCACCCGCCAAATCAAGAGCTACAACTGGTTTGTACTCAATCTGCATGAGTTCGTGGATATGTGGCGTGACGCGCTGGCTCCCGGTTCATTGTGGCAAAGGCTGAAGCATTTCTGGATGCCGCCGGAGTGGGAGCGTCCCGGGCACACACCGATTCATACCTGGACGATAGAACGCAAGGGTGGCGCGCAAACAGAGCCACGCCAGCCCAAGCAGGGCAGCAGCTCAATAGAGATCAACGAGGCGGTGTAACGCACCGACAGGGTCTCTGGTATCCCCCCGGGTGGCCTCATGCCACCCTTACGCGACAAGGCGCGCTGAACCCTTATTCATCGCGCTTTAAGAAGCTGTCGATCATATCCATGGGCAGTGGGAAGACCACCGTGGTGGTGCGGTCATTGGCCACCTCGGTGAGGGTCTGCAGATACCGCAGTTGCAGGGCCTGGGGCTGTGACGATAGGGTGCGGGCCGCGTCCAGCAGCACTTCGGAGGCCTCTTTCTCGCCGTTGGCGTGAATCACCTTGGCGCGCCGCACCCGCTCCGCTTCCGCCTGACGGGCGATCACCCGCACCATGTCTTCGTCCAGGTCCACGTGTTTGATTTCCACGTTGGTCACCTTGATGCCCCAGGGGTCGGTCTGCTCATCCAGGATTTCCTGAATGTCCCGGTTCAGTTCGTCCCGGGAGGCCAGCATTTCGTCCAGCTCGTGCTTGCCCAGCACCGAACGCAGGGTGGTTTGCGAGAGCTGGCTGGTGGCGTCGTAGAAGTCCTCCACGTTGATCACCGCTCGTTCCGGATCGACCACCCGGAAGTAGAGCACCGCGTTGACCTTCACCGACACGTTGTCGCGGGAAATCACGTCCTGGCTGGGCACATCCAGCACCCGCACCCGTAGGTCCACCTTGACCATCTGCTGAATCACCGGGATCACCAGAATCAGCCCCGGCCCCTTCACCTTGTGATAGCGGCCCAGCATGAAGATCACGCCGCGCTCGTACTCGCGGAGAATGCGGAACATGCTGACCACGAAGCCGACGACCAGAATCGCCAGCGCAATCCAGAAATATTGGAAGATCATGGTTTGTCTCCTTTGCGGGACACATGAAGAGTGAGGCCGTCCCGGCGGCGGATGGTCACCGTTTCGCCCTCAAGGACCGCCTCGTCAGTGGTGGCGCGCCACAGTTCGCCGGCGGCGCGCACCTGGCCGTTGCCGTCCGGCCCGAAATCGTTTGCCGCCACGGCATCCTGGCCGATCAGCGTGTCGCCGCCGGTGACCACCGGGCGGCCGTGGGCCTTGAACGCCAGCCGCACCGTCAGGCCGGTGAGCGCCAGGCTGCCCACGCCCACCGCCGCGATCACCGGCACCGCGACCCGGAAGGCGGGCAGGTCCGTGTCCATCAGCATGATCGAGCCGATCACCAGGGCCACGGCGCCGCCCACGCCGAGGACGCCGAAGCTGGGCGATAGCCCCTCCGCCACCATCAAGCCGATGCCGAGCAGGATCAATCCCAGGCCCACATAGCTCACCGGCAGCATCTGCAGCGCATACAGCGCCAGCAACAGGCAGATGGCGCCGAGCACGCCGGGGATGCCGAAACCGGGGTTGGAGAACTCCAGAATCAGCCCGTAGATGCCCACCAGCATCAGAATGTAGGCGATGCTGGGGTTGGTGATCACCGCCAGGAAGCGGGTGCGCCAGTCCGGCTCCAGCTCCACCAGCCGGTAGTCGGTGAGCGCCAGGGTGCGCTCGGCGTCCCCGTCACGGACGGTAAAGCCGTCGAGACGGGCGAGCAGGGCGTCCAGATCCGGCGCCACCAGGTCGATCACCTGTTGCGCCTGGGCCTCGGTGGCGGTCAGGCTGACCGCCTCGCGCACCGCGCGCTCGGCCCAGTCCGCGTTGCGCCCGCGCAATTCCGCCAGGCCGCGAATATAGGCCACGGCGTCGTTGACCTGCTTGCGGCGCAGCGCGGAGGCATTGTCTTCGACTTTGTCATCGGCTTGCGGCTCGGCGCCGTCGCCGGCCGGGGAGGGCGCGCCGCCACCGCCCAGCTGCACCGGCGTGGCGGCCCCCAGGTTGGTGGCCGGGGCCATGGCGGCCACGTGGGAGGCGTAGAGCAGGTAGGTGCCGGCGCTGGCCGCGCGGCTGCCGGACGGTGACACATAGGTGGCCACCGGCACCCGGGAATCAAGAATCGCCTGGATCATAACGCGCATCGACTTATCCAGACCGCCCGGTGTGTCCAGGCGCACCACGAACAGCGCCGCCCCGGCGCGGTTGGCGTCCTCCAGGGCACGCACGAAACCGTCGCTGACCGCCGGGCCGATGGCGCCGCGGACGTCCATGACCCGCACCTCGGGCCGGTCTTCGCTGGACGGCTGGGAAGGGGTTTGCGCCTGGCCGGTGGCGGCGAGCAGCCAGAGGGCGGCGAGGGCGATAAGGCCTCCGCCCAGGCGGCGCCCAAGGGGCCGCTTCCCGGGTGAAAGGTGTCGATCGCTGCCGGCTACAGAGGTCATGCGCGTCTCTTCGCTGCTTTCGCTGCTTGTCGCTGCTTGGTGGCTGCTGTTTCCATGAAAACGCAGTTCGCCGGTCCCGGCAATGGAAACCGGCGGTGCCCCCCTTTTCGCCCTGCGCGCCATGCTGCATAGTACGGCGGAGTTCCGCCCCGCCATGCATCGGCCCTGAAGTACCGCGATGACCGCCTCCAATATCCGCCAATATCTGATCCGGACCCTGATGCTGGCCGTGCTGGTCCAGCCGGCCGCCGCCGCGGGCCTGTTCCAGGGGCTCACCAGCGTGGAAGCCGGCCCCCGGCTGGACGACGACGGCGTGATCCGCCAGCAGGTGGAGCAGGACGAAATGTTTCTGGAGGCGGGCTCCGGCGCGCGTATCCAGCTGCCCACGCAGTGCGTGTCCTCGGCGCTGGTGGCGCGCAGCCACAGCCGCTTCAACGCCCTGTTTCCGGACACCGAGGGCATGGTGGGCAGCGGCACCATCACCAACGAAGCCGGCCTTACCGTGGAGCGTCTGTTCGGGGCGCCCGGCGGCGCCTACCGTCTGGAGACCGCGTTCAAGGCCCACCGCATCGACCTTTACAGCTACGAGCTCAGCCATCAGGAGGCGTTCGGCTCGGCCTTCGACAGCCCGGTGACGGTGAGCGAGCAGCAGGGCTTTAACGTGGATACCCGGCTGAGCCGGTCGTTCGGCGAGCTGGACCTGGCCCTGCGGGTGGAGAACCTGTTCCCGGACCGGCGGCCGGGCATGGTGGCCAGCCCCTATACCATGAAGGCCCACGCGGAACTGGCCACCGGCTTTCAGTACGCCGGCCTGCCGACCCGCCTGAACCTCAACCTGGACCGCTTCGAGGCCCTGGAGCGCGACCTGGACGCCCGTTACGCCGGCGCCCGCCTGCAGTGGGGCGCCGCCGACCGCACCCGGCTACGGCTGGGCTACCGCCACGACCTGGTCGCCAATCTGGATTCGGTGGCCACCCTGGGGCTGGTGTTCCCGCTGTTCCATGTCTTCGATCTGGACATCTCGGGCACCAAGAACCCCGGCGACGCCTACGGTGTGCTGGCGCGGCTGGCCGCGCCGTTTCCGTTCTAGGCCTCGGGAATGCGGAATGAAGTCACCAGCGACTTCAGATGGCTGGCCTGGTCCTCCAGCGAGCCGGCCGCGCTGCTGGATTGTTGCACCAGTGCCGCGTTCTGCTGGGTGACCGCGTCCATCTGCGTCACGGCGGTGCTGATCTGCTGAATGCCGCCGATCTGCTCGGTGGTGGCGGACGCCACGCCGCGCATCAGTTCGGCCAGCTTTTTGATCGACTCCACGGTGCCGTTGAGCGTTTCACCACTGCGCTGGGTCTGATCCGCGCAGGTGGCGATCTGCGCGCCGGTGCTTTCCAGCAGGGCACGGATCTCGCCGGCGGAATCCCCGGCGCGGCTGGCCAGCAGCCGCACTTCGCTGGCCACCACCGCGAAACCGCGGCCTTTTTCGCCGGCCCGGGCCGCTTCCACGGAGGCGTTCAGCGCCAGGATATTGGTCTGGTAGGCAATA